>JACDBX010000107.1 GCA_013694695.1 Gemmatimonadales bacterium
CCGCTGGCTGGCCGGCTGCAATCACGGCGAGCACTGATTTCAGGGAGTCGCCGCCGCCGATGCATCGAGGAACCAGGCGAGGCGGCCGTCTGGTCGCACCCGTCCGGCCGGCGATCGCGAAGCGCCGACACCGTCGATCGCTTCCGCGACGGCGCCCTGTTTCTCCGCACCCGTCGCGAGGAAGAACACCGCGCGGGCGTTGTTGATCACCGGCAGGGTCAGCGTCACCCGCTGCCGGATTGCATGACCAGGCGGCGCGGACACCGCATGAGTGAGGGATATCTTCTCGTCGACGATCGGGTCACCCGGAAAGAGCGACGCCACATGGCCGTCGGTGCCGATGCCGAGCAGCACGAGATCGAGGCGGGGCACACCCGGCCCGAATCGTTCGCGCAGCAGCGCCTCGTAGCGCTGGGCGGCGTCGCTCGCCAGCCCGGCCGGAACCGTGATCACCTGCGCGGGCGTGACGCCGAGCGGCAGGAGGAGTTCGCGCCACGCCAAGCCCGCGTTGCTCTCGACATGGTCCTGTGGTACGCACCGTTCGTCGCCGAAGCAGAAGGTGACTCGGTCCCAGGGTGCGGCTCCGCGTCCCAGCGCGACGAGGCGCCGATAGAGCAGCCGCGGCGTGTTGCCGCCCGATAACGCGATGCCGGCGCGCCCGCGTACACCAACCGCAGCCACGAGGAGCGCGATCACTTCGGCCGCAGCGACAGCCGCCGCCCCCGGCGGATCGGCGGCGACGTGAAGTTCCGGCGTGGGATCCGGCCTGCTCATTGCGGCGCTTCCGTCATCAATCGCTCCCTCCACTGTCACCCGGCGCCGCAGGTCGATACCGAAGGCGTGGTGCCCTTCCTCGGCCGCACGCCGGGGAACGATCAACGTAGTACACTTCTTCATTCCTGTCTCGTAACCGATCGAGCGTCCGATGGACTGGATCCCTTTTTCTCTGGACCGACAGCAGTTCGAGGAGTTCCTGCTCAGCGCCGCTCCGCGCGTATTTGCCGCGGTGATGGTGGCGCTCATCGGATGGCTCGTGCTGCGGATCACCCAGCCCGCCTTCCGGAGCGCGCTCCGGCGTGCCCGCTTTGCCGATGGGCTGATCACGCTGCTGGTCGACGGGATGTACCGGGTGGTGCTCGCGCTCTGCACGTTGTTGATGGCTGCCAGCCAGCTCGGGATCGACGTGAGTGTGATGCTCGCCGGCTTCGGCGTGATCGGCATCGCGATCGGTTTTGCGGCGCAGGAGACCGTGGCCAATACCATCGCCGGCTTCCTCATCTTCTGGGACCGACCGTTCAAGATCGGCGACTACATCACCACCCAGTCCCGCTATGGCGAGGTCCGCGAGATCACGCTGCGCACCACCCGCATTCGCACCAATGACAACACGTTCGTGGTGATCCCCAACAGGCAGGTCATCGGTGACACACTCGTGAACCATTCGATGTACGGTGCCACACGCGTGGTCGTGGAGATCGGGATCGCCTACAAGGAGAAGATCGCCGAGGCGCGCGCCGTCCTGCTTGCGGTGTTGCCGGGCATAGAGGGAGTGATCGCCCACCCACCGCCTGACGTGGTGGCGCGATCGCTCGGCGATTCCAGCGTCAACCTCGAGATCCGGGTCTGGATCGACGAGGCAGAGGACGAACTGCCGGTGGAGGCGCGGGTGGTGGAGGCGGCCAAGGTGGCACTCGACAACGCCGGCATCTCGATCCCGTTCCCGCACCTGCAACTGTTTGTCGACCAGGTAGAGCCCCGTGTCTGGGACGGCGCGCGTGCGCTGCTCACCCGCGATGAGAACTGAGTGATGGTGCCGGCGCGGGGAGGGTCATGCGAAATCTCGTAGACGCCGCGCCGGCGCACTGGCCGGCGTGGCGACTCACCCTTCACGACGTGATATTCGGCCACGAGTCGCGAGCCGGCAAGTACTTCGATGTCGCGCTGATCATCAGCATCATTGCCAGCGTGATCGCGGTGATGCTCGATTCCGTCGCGTCGATCAACGCCGAATATGGCGTCGCGCTCTACGTCGTGGAGTGGTTGTTCACCATCATCTTTACGGTGGAATACGCACTGCGGCTGCTGTGCGCCCCGCGCCCCGCGTCGTACGCCCGGAGCTTCTTCGGCCTCGTCGACCTGGCGTCGATCCTGCCGACGTACCTCAGCCTCCTCCTGCCTGGCAGCCAGTACCTGCAGGTCATCCGGGTGCTCCGGGTGCTCCGTGTCTTCCGGATTCTCAAGCTGGCCGAGTACATCGGCGAAGCGGACACGCTCATGGTGGCAATCCGCAACAGCCGCCGCAAGCTGTCCATCTTCATCGCGACCGTCCTGGTGCTCGCCGTGATCTTCGGCGCGGCGATGTACTTCGTGGAGGGTCGGACCAACGGCTTCAGCAGCATTCCGGGGTCCATTTACTGGACGATCGTGACGATCACCACCGTGGGCTACGGCGACATCACGCCGGAAACTCCACTCGGCCAGGCCCTCGCGTCGATCATCATGCTCATCGGATACGCCATTGTCGCGGTCCCCACCGGGATTGTGACGGTGGAACTGACCCGCAACCGCAACCGTGACGGGCGGCGGTGCGATGGCTGCGGGGCTGCCGGTCACGACGCCGACGCGAGGCACTGCAAGCGGTGCGGGACCCGGCTCGTCGGTGCCACCGCCCCACCAATGGATCCTCCCGCTGGGCCGCTCGATGCGTGACCTCCTGCTGGTCGGGTGCGGTGGCTTCATCGGGTCCGCGATCCGTTTCTGGATCGGCGGCATCGTCACCCAGGCGACCTCGGCCAATCGCTTCCCGCTGGCGACGCTTGTCGTGAACGTGACCGGCTGCCTCGCAATCGGGCTGCTCGGCGGACTCGCCGAGACGCGACACGTATTCTCACCGGCCGCCCGACTGTTGCTGTTCACCGGGTTGCTGGGCGGATTCACCACCTTCTCTGCATTTGGCTTCGAGACGATGTTCCTCGCCCGCGAGGGGGCGTGGCGGGACGCCGTGCTGAACATCGTTCTGCAACTCGTGCTTGGGTTGGGCGCTGTCTGGCTCGGCTACCGCGCGGCGCTGCTCGCCTCCAACTGACCTACTCTCAATATTCTGGTCAGGAGACAACGTCCTGCACCAGCAGGCCCTCCACGTCCGCCGATTGGCGGACGGGAAGGCCGTGACGACTAGTGAGGCGTCGCCAGGTACGGGAACGTGTTGCTGAACTGCCGGTCGTTGTTGTCAACGTTGTCGGTGCACAGCGGCAACTCGAACGGCGCGCACAGGGCACCGGCCGGCTCGAGGAACGAGCTGAAGATCGCCGTGAGACCGAGATCGACCACGTCGTCCGACAGGTTGCGTCCACCCCAGCCATCGGCCAGGGCCCAGCTCAACCACCCTGACGTCGACGGATCCCGGGCAGTGTTCACCACGAGAATGTCGGGGTACAGTACGCTACCCAACGTCTGCGCCAGCGACAGCGGTCGGCCAAAGCTGGTGACGAACGCGGCCGTCTGCGGCAGGAAGGTCGCCGTGTTGTAGGGCTGCGTCCGGTTGTAGAGGTCATGGTTGGCCTTCATGATCGTGACCTCGCTCACCAGCGGATTGCCGAGAAACTCGACCTGCTCGTACACCTGGCCGCCGTCGTCCTTCGCTGCCGAACCGGCCAGCGAGGCGCCCTCGGTGCCATCATCCGCGCATCCTGTGGCGGCGAGCGCAAAGCCCAGCACCGCTGCCCCCGCCCAGATTTTCTGCTTCAACATATGTGTCGCTCCTTGCCCATGTGAGTGTCGAGTGGCGGTCACGTCTAGCGGCGGCGGCTGGTGGTGCCCCAAACGCCGAAGCGGGGGTTCTGGCCGTCATTGGTGAGCATGGCGGTCGGCAGCTCGACCACGATCGCGAGGTCGTTGATGCCGCGGAGGAAATCAACGGCGGCGCCCGGCTCGCGGAACGAGGAAGCGGTCGGCGTCTCGGGGATCTGCGACAGCGGGCCGCTTTCGGGCTTGCGGTCCGGGATGATCCGGAAGAACTGCTCGAGGTCGATGAAGAACGGATCCTCGCGCGGACCGGCGAACAGCTGCACGTCGGACGCCAAGCCGAGGATCTGGCCAGTCGAACCTGCGAGTTCCTTTTGGCCGTTGATCAGGACGTTCATGGTGCCCGTGCGAGACGGTGCGGCCGGTCCCTGCATCGATACGCGCTGGTTCCTGGCGTTGCCGGTAAACGTGAACTGGAGGACGATGTCCTCGACGGCATCACCGGTGTTGTCGATCTTGAGCTGGTAGAGCACTTCATTCCTGGTGCCGAAGCCTCGCGTGGCCGTCTGCGCCGGCGTGATCGGCGAAGACGTGCCGAGGACGAGCACGGTCCGGCCAGGCGTCGCGGCAGGGAACGCGTACACGTCGTTGACATCGAACTGCGGGTTGAACTCGGCCAACGGTGTGTCCTGGTGATCTGACGCGACGACGGAACCGACCGCGACGATCGCGATGGCGGCACCGATGATCGCAAGTGTGGGCACGAGCCTCACCCGCGCAGCTACCCGGTTTTTCATGCATTGTCTCCCGGCGATGATGGGTCCAGGCCGCAGCGGGGAGCCACGGATTGGTGTTGCACCCCTGTTACGGCGCCGGTCGGCAAACTGGATTGGTGCAGGGTTGCACAGCTTCTCCGTCACCCATTCGGTTTCATGATGAAACCGTGCACCGCCTCACCGCGTTGGGACAGACGATGAACACAAATCGCTCCGCCGAGATGCTCGACGCCGCCCCCGGTCGAATCCGCCGCTGGTGGGGCGGGGCTCGGGCGCAGCTGACGCTGCGACGCGTCGCCCTGGCGTCGCTGTTGGGAATGACCGTCGCGGTCGGTGCGTTGGGCACCGAGGCACTGGTGCGGGCGAAGCTCACGCCCCGAGCGTCACGGGTTCCCTCGGCCTTTCACGCTCGACCGGTGGCGTGGGGCGAAATGCCGGAGGAGGTGCGAGCCGCTGGCGTCCGGATCGGGGAGGTCGGTGGCGGGCCGGGCGAGGAGCGCGTACCGGTGGAGCTCGCAGAGGTCCCGCAGCACCTGGTTGATGCCGTGCTCGCCGTTGAGGACCAGCGGTTTCTCGCACACGACGGACTCGACTTGCGGCGCATCGGAGGAGCGCTCGTTGCCAATGTTCGCGCCGGTGGCATCGCGGAGGGCGGCAGCACCATCACGCAGCAACTCGCCAAGAATCTCTTCCTCACCGCCGACCGCACACCCATCCGCAAGCTGCGGGAGGCTGCAATGGCGGCCGTGCTGGAGGCGCGGTACCCCAAGTCGCAGATTCTCGAGGCCTACCTCAACGAGATCTATCTCGGCCAGGAACGAGGCAAGGCGCTGCACGGTGTCGGCGTGGGCGCGCGGTACTACTTCGGCAAGGAAGTGGGGGAGATCTCGCTGGCTGAAGCAGCATTGCTTGCCGGGATGATCCACGCCCCGAACCGTCATGCGCCGACCCGCAATCCCGAGTCGGCGAAACAGCGGCGCGATCTCGTCCTTCAGTTGATGCTTGCGCAACAGCGCGTGACCGAAGGCGAAGCGAATGCCGCTCGCGAAGTGGAGGTGTCGACCACGGCGCACCCGTCGAACGGGCCCGATGCTCGCTTCTTCCGCGATTACGTGACCAAGCTGTTGCCACAGGGCCTGCCGACGCGCGGGGCGAGCGTGCACACCACGCTCGATGCGCGCCTGCAGCTCGCCGCGGAGCAAGCCATCCGCGAGGGGCTGCGCGGGCCCCGGCTGCGAGGGGTGGAGGCGGCGCTCCTGGCGATCGATCCACGCACCGGTGAGATCCTCGCCATGGTGGGTGGGCGGGACTACGCCGCATCGCAGTTCAACCGGGCTGTCGATGCCCGCCGTCAGCCCGGCAGCGCGTTCAAGCCGATCGTCGCCGTTGCCGCGCTCGAGCCGGACCCAAACGGCGTGGCGCCATTCACTCTTGCATCGCACCTGGATGACGCCCCCCTCACGGTTCGCACGGTCGGCGGCATCTGGACGCCCTCCAACTACGACGGCACATATCACGGCACGGTGACGCTGCGCCGTGCGATGGAGCAGTCGTTGAACGTGCCGTTTGCCCGCGTTGGGCTGGTGGTCGGAGCCGAGCGACTTGTATCCACGGCGCATCGGCTGGGCATCGCCAGCGAACTGGCCCCCGTGCCGAGCCTGGCGCTGGGAAGTGGCGAGGTGACGATGCTGGAGCTGGTGCGCGCGTACGGGGTGCTCGCCGCTGGTGGCCGTCTCGCCTCGACCCGCGCGGTTATGGGGGTGAGCACCGGGGGGGTAACGGCGCCCGCCGCGTTCACGGATTCCGGGGCACAGGTTCTCGATCCTGCAGTCGCGTACCTGGTCACGTCGGCGCTCGAGGGGGTGGTCAGGCGAGGCACGGCGCACGGGCTCGGTGGACGGCGGTACCAGCCGGGACTCGCGGCGAAGACGGGTACCTCCAACGACTGGCGGGATGCGTGGCTCGTCGCGTACACTCCGGAACTGGTCGTGGCGGTCTGGGTCGGTCGTGACGATGGCAGCACCACCCGGCTGACCGGTGCAACCGGTGCGATGCCGATCGTCTCGCGATTCCTCGCCTCGGCGCTTGCCGGTCGGACGGCCCGGTTCGTGGAACCGCCAGGCATCGTCGAGGCGAGCGCGCCCTCGGGGTACGACGGGTTTTACGCCGACTGCGATGTGCGAGAAATATATCTCGAGGGCACCGAGCCCCCAGAACGGCCATGCTTCAAGATGGAAACCGTGGACTCGACGGACGGCGGAAATTTGGGCGACGCAATTCGACGAGGAGCAACCCGACTTTTCAGGAAAATCTTTGGGGGAGGCGGCAACGACGGGGCGGGCCGCCCGTGACCGGACGGCGCCGCGCGGGTGCCAGTGTTAGTGTCAGTCGAGCAGGTCTGCCGGAACCGTACCACCGTGCTCGGCGAGCTTCCGCATCACCTGCTTGTGCAACCAGATGTTCATCGCCGCGCTATCGTTCATGTCGCCGGTGTATCCGAGTTCTCGGGCGAGTTCCTTCCGCTCCGAAAGGCTGCTGTCCATGTCGACCAGTTTCATGAGGTCGACAATGGATGTGCGCCAGTTGAGGGGCTGCGACGCCGCAGCGGCACGCTTGGCGAGGAGTGCCTCGACATCATGCTCGGTGATGGCGCTCCCGGCCGGTGGCGAGGAGGGCGCGGTGCTCACCGACGTCGAACCGGACGAAACATCGCTGAAATCGTCCTTGCCGAAAATCTTGTCGCGCAACTTGCCGAAGATGCTCATTGAAACCTCAAGGTGAGGGGAAGGAACTGCTGCCAACGGAGACGGACCCCCGCGACCCGATCACACAGCCGCCCGCCCAGCTGCCGGCCCCGGGCGTGATTCCTGGCACGACCCCTCTCCGCCCAGGTCACGTGGCGTCCGCGACGCTGGGCTCGGGCGAGCCCGTGCTGTTCCTGCAGGGGCTCGGACTCGCCGGAAGCGCCTGGCTCCCGCAGGTGCGCGCCCTCGCGCAGCACTACACCTGCGCGTGGTATGACAATCGGGGCATCGCCAACACCCCCGCCCCCGACGGTCGGGTGACGATCGCGTCGCTGGTTCGGGATGCGATCGAGCTGCTCGACGCCCTGGGCTGGCAACGGGTGCACCTCATCGGGCAATCGATGGGCGGCGTCATCGCACAGGAGCTGGCGCTGAGGGATCCGGCGCGCGTCCGGTCACTCGCGTTGCTCTGCACGTTCCGGCGTGGCCGGGACGTCATGATCCCGCGCCTGGGATGGTGGCCGCATGGCTTGCGGGCACTCATCGGATCACCCGAGGCCCGCGCCCGCGCGCTGACCCGCCTGCTGGCGAGCCAGCAGGAGATCGCGCGCGACGGAATCGACAGCATCGCTACCCGCCTGGCTGAAGAATTCGGCCGCCCGGTGGGGCAGCGGCCGGACGTGGCGGTGGCACAGTTCCGCGCGCTCGCGACACACGCTGGGAACACCGAGCTCTCCGCCCTCCACAGGTTGCCTTCGCTGGTGATCTCGGGAGCGGACGATCCGCTGGCTCCGTCGAGCGGCGGCCGCCGACTCGCCACGGCGATCGCCGCGCGCCGCTTCGTCGAGCTTCCACACGCCTCGCACGCCCTGCCGATCCTCCGGCACGAGGCGGTCAACGCATTGCTGCTTGAGCATCTTTCAACGCCGTGACCCGCGCGCGGAAGCCCGTGCATGCGCGGCCCAGTGTGTCGTCACCTAGGCTAGCTCACGGTTACGAGCTGGCAGTATCAACATTGCAATCAATTCAGGGGGTACTGATGGATGACCATACTCGCGGGAACGATGCCAATCGCGATCCGCTTACCGGCACTGCCGGATCCCACCCGGTCGGGACCGGGGTCGGCGCGGCAGGCGGCGGCGTTGCTGGTGCTGCGGCCGGTGCGGTCGTGGGTGGCCCCATCGGCGCCGTCGTCGGCGGTGCGGTAGGGGCCGTGGTCGGCGGGCTCACGGGCAAGGGCGTCGCCGAGGCGATCGACCCCACCGTTGAGGACGCCTACTGGCGCGACAACTACAAGAGTCGGCCCTACGCGACGGGTGCCGCTTCGTACGACACCTACCAGCCCGCGTACCGCCATGGTTGGGAGTCATACGGGCGCGCCGATGGCCGCAGTTTCGACGAGGCCGAGCCTGACATGCGCAACGAGTGGGAGGATAGCAAGCACTCCGCGAACATGAAGTGGGACGATGCCAAGGGTGCCACTCGCGACGCATGGCATCGCGTGGAACGGGCGATGCCCGGCGACGCCGACGGCGACGGCCGCTGAGTCGGTCCGGAACATCGGAAAGAGGGGCCGGCATCGGTGATGCCGGCCCCTTTTTCGTTCGCCACTACCTTTGGTGCATGACCAATGACCGCGACAAATTCGTGACAGAGACCCATCGGGTCATCGCCTACCTGGAGCGCATCCGGGACGATCGCGCCCTGTTGCTCGGCCTGAGCGACACCGACCGGCGCGCACTCGTCGATGTGGCCGGGAAGGTCTTCAGTCCCGACGCACACGCTCGCCGCCAGCTCGTCAAGGCCAGCCAGCGGCGCGACAAGGCCGAACGGGTCCGGAAGATCGAGACCGTGCTCGCCGGTACAGGGATCCGGTCGCTCCGGCGCCAGACGGTATTCACCACGCCGAACGTCTTCCCGCCCACCGATTTCTCGCAGCAGGATGTCGAGACCGACGCGGAATCGCGCGTCACCGGCGATGCACAGAACTGCTACGTCTGCAAGCAGGACTACACGCAGGTTCACCACTTCTACGACCAACTCTGTCCGGAGTGCGCGGCGCTGAACTATCGGAAGCGCGGCGAGCTCGCCGACCTCACGGGCCGGGTCGCACTCCTCACCGGCGGACGCGTCAAGATCGGGTACCAGGCAGGGATCAAGCTGCTGCGGTCCGGCGCGCATCTCATCGTGACCACCCGATTCCCGCGCGACTCGGCAGCACGCTACGCCGCCGAGCCGGACTTCGCCGATTGGGGTGACCGACTCGAGATCGTCGGCCTGGATCTGCGTCACACGCCCAGCGTCGAGGAGTTCTGCCGCCACCTTGCGGAGACCCACGATCGCCTCGACTTCATCATCAACAATGCCTGCCAGACCGTGCGGCGCCCGCCGGAGTTCTACCGGCACATGATGGACGCGGAGGCTGCGTCGGTCGGTACGATGCCGTCGCACGTGCGGCGACTGGTCGACACCTGGGATGGCGCGAGGCGCCCTGACCTGCTCACCGATGGGCGGTCGGGCGCGACGGTTTCCCGAACCGCCGTCGGGCTGACCCACGCTGCGCACCTCTCCCAGGTCCCGCTGCTGCTGGAGGAATATGCCGGCCAGAGCGATCTCTTCCCGGCCGGCCAACTCGATCAGGACCGCCAGCAGGTCGATCTCCGCGACCACAATTCCTGGCGCATGCTGATGGCCGATGTGCCATCAGTCGAGTTGATCGAGGTGCAACTCGTCAATGCCGTCGCCCCATTCATCATCAACGCGCGATTGAAGGCGTTGATGACCCGGAGCGGAGCGCGAGACATGCACATCGTCAACGTCTCGGCGGTCGAAGGGCAGTTCTACCGCAAGTTCAAGACGACCCGTCATCCGCATACCAACATGGCCAAGGCGGCACTCAACATGATGACGCGCACGTCGGCCACTGACTATCAAGCCGCGGGCATTCACATGAATGCGGTAGACACCGGTTGGGTAACCGACGAGGACACGGTCGAGCTGGCTGCGAAGAAGGTCGAGGAGCACCGCTTCCACCCGCCGCTCGACATCGTCGATGGAGCGGCACGGATCGTCGACCCGATCATCGACGGGACCAACACCGGGACCCATATCTGGGGCCAGTTCCTGAAGGACTACGTGCCGACAGACTGGTGAGTCACGGGGTCCCGCTGTCCCACCGACGGCGATTCGCACGTCTCCCGCATCAGACGATCGACATCCTCCAGCCCGTGGACCAGCCCTGATGGCCGAGTCGCCTGTTACGCCTCCCGCCGCCGATCCTCCACCGCTCGATCTTGATCATCCCACGCCCCGGCAGCGGCGGAGCCTCCGGTTTCGGGTGTTTCGGGCGCTGGTGATTGCGCTGGCGACCTTTGGCGGGGCCATCATCGGCTTTGTGGTGACGCTGGCGATCATCGTCGCCGAGGCACAGGTCGGCCGGTTCATTTTCGCACTGGAGGATATTCTCGCCTTCCGGTGGGAGGTGTTACCCGTACCGCTCTTCGCAGTGGCTGCCTTTCAACTCGCGCGACAGCGGCCCGGCACGATGGCGTGGGCAACCGTCTCTGGCTTCGGCGGCATGGTGCTCGGAGCCGTGATCGGCGCCGGGGTGGGAAGTGTGGTGCTCGCCGAAGGGGTGGGGCCGTGGGCCGGCGGCGTGATCGGTGCGGCGGCTGGACTGGTGACCGGCAGCATTGCCGCCCTCCGGATCCGGCATGTCCCGAAGGAACCCATCATCGCCGCCGGCGCGGGCCTCATCGGGCTGGTCGCCGCTGCGGGGTTTGCCGTCTTCGGCGCCACCAACCTCCTGCATGTGACCCCGCTCGATTTCGGCGAGGTCGGCGGCGTTCCGCTGCCCGCCCCGGCCGATGTCGATGCTGCGGTGTTCCTGCTGGGCGACGCGGGCGCCGCTGAGGCGGGGACGTCGCCCTTGCTGGACGCACTGGGCGCCGACGTCGAGCGATGGTCGGCCGGACTTCGGCGTGATTCCGCCGTCGCGGTGGTGTACCTCGGGGACATCGTTTACCCCGTGGGCGTGCGCGATCGCGACCATCCGGCGTTCGTGGTCGATTCCACCAGGTTGCGGAGCCAGGTCGACCTCGTCGCGGGGCCCGAGGCGTTGAAGCACAACACCGTCGGCCTCTTCCTCACCGGCAACCACGACTGGGGGAATGCGGTTGGCGACGTCGGCATCAAGCGCGTCAGGAACCTCCAGGAGCAGTTGCTCGCGGCGCGCGAGACCGGCCCGCTTGTGGCGCTGATCCCCAATGCGGGAGATCCTGGGCCGATCGTGCGGGACCTGCGTCGCAATGTCCGGGTGATCTTCATCGACACGCACTGGTTCCTGCAGGAGCGCTCGGAAGCGATGCACGACCAGTTCTTCGGGCGCCTCCGCAACGCCATCGATGGTGCACGGGACCGCGAGGTGATCATCGTCGCGCATCATCCGTACTTCTCGGCCGGGCCCCACGGCGCCGTGGTGCCGGGCTACTACAGCGGTGGCCTTGACTACATCCTCAAGCGCACCGGCGCCCTGGTGCAGGACCTCAACTCGCCGGCGTACGAAGGGCTGCTCGGCAAGCTCCGGCTTGCCTTCGCGGCGAGCGAGAGGCCGCCCCTCGTGTACGCTGGCGGCCACGACCATTCGTTGCAGGTGCTCACCGGCGCGGCGGACTTCGACCCGCGCTTCAACCTCGTCAGCGGCGCCGGCAGCAAGGTGTCCGCGATCGCAATGGGCCCGGGGTTGGTGTGGGGCGGAGAACAACCGGGTTACATGATGCTCGTGTTCCGCAAGGACGATGGCGTCGATCTCTTCGTGGTCGGAGGCGACCGCCAGCACCTGACGTGCATCGGGACCGACGACGAGATCCGGAAATGTCGGACCGAGGGCGTCAACGCATTCGAGATCATGTACTCCGCGTCGCTGCTCGGGCCGTCGAAGCGCCCGCGGGAGCTGACGCCCGTGATTCCCGACAGCCTGCTCCTCCCCGACTCGCTGGCCCCCGGCACGCCATGGTGGACCGCCGAGGGTCCTGTGGGTGGGCCGATTGCCGCGGAAAAGGATGAGGAGACACTGCGGCCCGCGCCGGTGGCCGTGTCGACCCGGGTGCTGCTCCACAGTCGCGACTCGGCGATGACGACATTCGGAAAGAGCTACCGCGCCGGCCCCGTGCGACGGCTCATCGCCGGTGAACTCAACCGGGAGCTCTGGAACACACCGGTCAAGCTGCCGATTCTCGATCTCGATTCAGTCGGGTCCGGATTGCATCCGCTCAAGATCATCGGTGGCAAGCAGACGGTCGGGCTGCGCTTCGCCGGTCGCGACGGCCTGGAGTATGAATTCCGCCCGATCGTCAAGAACCCGAGCAAGGTCCTCCCGGCCCCGCTGCGGAACGGTCTTGCCTTCGCAGTGCTTGATGACCAGATGGCGGCGCAATTCCCGTTTGGCGCCGTGGTGGTGGGCGAACTGCTCGAGGCGGCGGGGATAAGCGCCCCGAAGCCGGTTGCCGTCGTGATGCCGAACGACCAGCGCCTGGGGAAGTACCGGGCGATGTTCGCCGGTCGCGTGGGCATCCTTGCGCTCAACGCCAATGAGCGTGAGGACGATCGTCCCGGCTTCGGTGGTTACTCCAAGATCATCGGCGGCGAGTCACTGGCGGATAAGTTGCGAGACGATCCGTCAGCGACCGTGGACCCGTCGCGCTACCTCCGGAGTCGCCTGGTCGACCTGCTGGTGGGCGACTGGGACCGGCATGCGGGTCAGTGGCGCTGGGGCAGGCAGATGAAGAACGGCGTGACCGAATGGGACGCGATTCCCGAGGACCGCGATTGGGCGTTCGTCAGGATTGACGGCCTCGTCGGTGTGATCTCCCGCGCTTTGCTGCCGCGGTACGCCGGGTTCTCCGCGACGTTTCCGCCGATCCACCGGCTCGCCGAAACCGCGGCACCCCTCGACCGCCTGGTGATGTCAGGGCTCGACCGTGGCGCGTTCGTGAGCGAGGCCCGACGACTCCAGGGAATCCTGACCGACTCACTCATCACCGCCGCGGTATCGACCCTGCCACCGCCGTTCGTCGACCAGCAGGGCGACCGCCTGATCAACGGGCTTCGGTCCCGGCGTGACGACCTGGTTCGCTACAGTGAGGACTATTACGAGTACGTGATGCGCACCATCGAGGTGCGGACCCACGCCGGCGTGGACAACGTCGTGACCTTCGAGCGGTCCGGGATCCGCAGGGTGCGGGTCACGCTGCGTGAGGGAGGGGAGAAGGGGACGATCCGGTTCCAGCGCGACATCGATCCGGCCCTGACCCGGAACGTCGTGATCCATCTCGACCCGGCGCGCGACAGGGTGGTCGGCAACCGCAACCTGCCGCTCACGGTGAAGCTCGTCGACGTGAACAAGAAGCGCGACCGTCCCGAGGAGGAGGTCGCGCTTCGCTGAAATTGCTGCGCCGTGGTCAGGGAGTGGGCGTCGGAGCCTTGTTCTGGATGCAGCTTCCCGCGACCGGATCCCACACCCGGCCGTTCGTATCGACGAACGCCGCTGTGTAGCCCTTGTCGCCCAGGGTGAGCTTGAGTACGCCGAAATATCCCTGCAGCCGGTATTGGGAATTGGGCGCCGCGGTGCGCTGGAGGCCGCGAAGTTCGCCGCCACCCGTCCCCACCACGAACGACGGAATGCCCTTCACGCTGTCCCGCACGCCTTCCGCGTTCATCGGTGCCAGGCGCTCGTAGTGATGATCGTGCCCGGCGATCACGAGGTCGACCCCACCATCCATCATCGCCTGCCAGGTCGGTGCCATGCGCTCATCGCTGCCGTGCCAGCCCGAGCTGAATCGCGGATGATGGAAATACGCCATCGTGCACGCCTTGGTGCTGGTCTTCATCTCGTTCTTGATCCACGTAAGCTGGGCTACCTCATCCGAGCGCGGGAACTCGGGGTTGACCACGATCTCGCTGTTGATCACGATCACCTTCCAGGCCCCGACGTCGTAGGAGTAGTACCCGCGCTTCGCCGAGCCGGCGGCGCGCTCGCCGAAATACTTGTAGTAGGATGCGGCGCCGTTGGTGTGATGCTCGTGGTTGCCCGGCGACGGATGGATGACCTTCATGATGCTTTTCTTCGGGTCGCCCCATGACGGCGTGAAGCAGCGCTCGAAGTCCCGTGCGGAGCCGTCGGGATAGGCATTGTCCCCGAGCGTGAAGACGAAGTTCTCGACCCCGGCCACGCTGTCTGCCTTGATGATGCTGTCGACGATCAGGGCGGTGCGCTCATCGCCGGTCGATCCGCAGGAGGCGATGTCCCCGGCGCCGATCATCACCGCCGCGCCCGCGAGCGCAACGAGTTCGGCCGGAGCGTCGGCCGGGACCGGTGTGATCTGTGGTCGCGGGGCGCAGGCGGCCGTGAGGATGCCGAGGGCGAGGGCAGCAGTTCGTCGCATCGTATTCCCGGATGATTGAGCAGGGTCAGGAGAAAGTAATCTAGGGCTGTGACGGATCTGTTACACTGTCCTGCACGCCTGCCGCTGGCGCCGCGGCTTGCCGACCTGGGTGTGGCCAGCGGAAGATAGTGATGCTGGCCGGCGCATCGCCGGCTTCGGCGCTGATCAGCAGCAGGCCGTCGCGGGTGATCGCGATCCCCTCGGTGTGGGGGATGTCGGTGGGCACCGGACCAGCTGATACCACTTGTCCGTCGCGGGAGAGCACGATGAGAGCCCGCTGCTGCGCTGTGATCAGGACGATGTTGCCGGTGAAGGGATCGATCGTAATGTCCGACGGACGCACGTCGTCCCAGTCGTTGCTGGCGATCACGAGGTCAAGCGCGATCGTGATGCGGGAAACCGGCGGCGGATTGTCGCCGAGTGGCCACCGGTAGATTACCAGCGAGTCCCGCATCGACTTTTCCGGTGTCTTGCAGGCCATCAACAGCGAGTTGGTCAGTGGATCATGGGCGATGCCCTCGAACTCGCACGCATCGCCGAGCTTGGTGTCGATGACGACGTAGTCGGCGCTCTTGCCGTCCTCCACCTCCCGAAACTGGTAGATCTTGCCCTTGCTGGTGAGCATGTAATAGTCGAGCCCGCCGCGGGTTATTCCCTCGAAGTCGCCCTTGACAGGCGTCTCGCCGAGGTTGAAGCGCTTGATGACCATGCCCGAACGCCAGTCGATCTCGACCAGGTGCGCCCGCTCGTCGCCATGAGCCAGCACGTGATTGCCATCGGGCGCGAGCACGATCCCCGAAATCTCCTGCATGTCGCGCGGCATTATCCATTTCGCCAGGGGCACGTCGGTCCGCCCGCGAGGGTCGCCGACCTGGTCGGTCAGCCGCCCGACGCGCGTCGCGGCCGCCGCCGAATCCGCCGCCGCCCTCTTGGCCTTTCCGATTCCGCAACCGGCCGCAAGTACGGCGAGCATCGGGAGCAGCCATGCACGCATCAATCGGCCTCCTGCTCGGACAGGCTCTCACCCGCCTCGAGACGCACGCCGGGAACGAGCCCGCCGATGCGGCCGCGAACCGCGGTGAGGAACTCATCCTGGCTCATCGACTTC
The DNA here is from genome assembly GCA_013694695.1 of Gemmatimonadales bacterium. GTDB lineage: Bacteria > Gemmatimonadota > Gemmatimonadetes > Gemmatimonadales > GWC2-71-9 > Palsa-1233. Next base: position 15,815 of record JACDBX010000107.1, read on the forward strand.
TTGATCCTGACCAGGTAGATCAGCTCCGACTTCTTCCCCTCCACCGAGACGACCTGGTCGAGTTGCCACCGCTTTACGATGTCATCGAGCAGCGATTCGGTCAGTCGCTGTGTTTCCGTGACGGCGTCGGTCGTGAGTCGGAGCACAGCATTGAACCGCGTTTTCTTCTTCGCCAGGAGGTCGCGAACTCGGTCGAATCGCGCCGCCAGGATGTCGGCCGATTCCGGTGTGAGCGCCAGCACGAGGTCGCGATCGGGAACCTCCGAATCTGTGTCCTGATTGGCGAGGCTGCTCAGTGGTTCCACCCATTTCGTGGACGACTGCGCCTCCAGGACGTTGCGCCCGAAGTCATAGCGCCATGTGAGGATCACCACGAAGTTGAAGAACACCGACAGCAGCGTGGCGATCGGCAGCGCCTGGACGCCGGCTGCGAAGCCGACGGCGATCGCAAGGAAGATGTACACCGTGTCGCGGGCGTCCTTGAGCGTCGTTCGGAAGCGGACCGCCGCCACCACGCCGGCGAGCGAGAAGGCCAACGCGAGGCTGTCCTGGACGATGATCACGATACCCGTCACCACCACAGGCAGGATGATCAATGTCTGCACCACCCCCTGGTTGTGGCTGCGACTGTTTCGCGCGGACATGTACACCCACGACACCGGGAGCATCAGGAGTACCGCGCCGATCAGCATCATGGCGACGGACGCCATCATCGAGAGCGGGGGCGGCTTGTCCACCGGTGACGAGACCGTCGGACCCTCCGTCAGCCCGTCTTGCAGCAGCTCGGGAGTTTCCATCCGCACGATCTCGGAGCCCGTGAGGCGGGCGTCGAAGTTGGGCCACGCCCAGTTCACGGCGAAGACCAACAGGCCGAGCAGGAAATAGTACGCGAGAAGCCTGCGGATCGGACGGTCGGAACCCAGCGTGAACATGTCGAGCAGCTTGTGGAACAGGCCCATACCGGTGCCTCATTGTCAGTGTCGGGAGCGTGCGCGTTCGTGACGCATTCGTGTTGTGTGCGGCGTACACTGGCTGGGGACGGTTTCCGTGCCGCAGAATGGACACGCGCCCCGGTACCGGCGCGTATCGGACCATTATAGTGCCCCGCGGCAGCCGCCCCGTGAACGGTCCCGGGTGTGGGGACGATAGGGCACGCTGGCGTCTCACCGAACAGTCACACCCTATTCCTACCGCCCTCACCCCGAGCCTTCCCCATGGCTGAGCCCTCCGACGAAGCGATCGCCACCATCATCCGCAGCCTCGAAAAGAGGACTGGTCGCACCATCGATCAGTGGGTGAAGCTGGTGCATGGCATGGGTGAGCGAGCGCCATCCCGGATCGTGGCGAACCTCAAGTCCGCCCACGGCCTCCCCGAAGAGCAGGCGGTGGTGGTGGCCGACCGCGCCTTCGACACGATCAGCGACGGCGGGGTGGTGGGTCTCGACCTTGTGGCCGCCCAGTACCGTGGCGAAACGGCTGGCCTGAAGCCGATCTACGACTTCGTCAGCCACACGCTCGCCGGGTTCGCGACCGACGTGAACCTCGTTCCCGCCGAGGGGTATGTCTCGGTGGAGCGGTCGCGCCAGTTCGCGACGATTCAGCCGGGATCGGCCACCCGGCTCGACGTGGCGATCGGCCTCCCGCACGTCGAGGCAACCGAGCGACTGGTACTGCTGACGCCAGCCCGGGGAGGGCTCACGCACCTGGTCGGGCTTGAGGCACTCTCCGACGTCAACAAGGAACTGGTCAACTGGCTGCGGGAGGCGTACAAGCTCGCCTGACCCGTCGAACGGCCCGTCCGGTTGCCTCCGCGCGCGGCTCGTGAAACATTTCACAAATGCACCCCCGCAAGGTCGCCGACTCGACGGTTCGCCGCCTCGCCATCTACCTCCGCTTTCTCGAAGAATTCGCTGATCAGGGAGCCGACACCGTTTCGTCGGGCGCGCTGGCGCAACGCGCGGGCACCACATCGGCACAGGTACGCAAGGACCTGTCGTTTTTCGGGTCGTTCGGGAAGCGCGGCCTTGGCTACGACGTCCCGGCGCTCGGCGCTCGGCTCCGGCAGATTCTCGGCCTGACGAGACGCTATCGGGTGCTCCTGGTGGGTGCCGGCCGTCTCGCGGGAGCACTCGCCCAGTACGCCGGGTTTGCGGCCCGGGGTTTCGACGTGGTGGCGGTGGTGGATCGTGATCCTGCGAAAATCGGCACCTGCTGGGGCGCGCTCAGGGTCGACGATGTCGATCGCCTCGAGAAGATTGTGGTGGCGGAGCGGGTGGAGATTGCCATCCTCGTAACCCCGGCGGAGCCGGCACAGCAGCTTGCCGATCGTTTGGTCGCCACCGGCATCACCGCGATCCTCAACTTCGCGCCGGTGCAGCTCCAGGTTCCCGGGGTGGTCGAGGTCAAGAACGTGAACCTTGCCGTCGAGCTCGAAACCCTTTCGTATGCACTGCAGCACCGCGAGGAGAATTGACGCCAACGTGATCGGACTCAACGCACATCCCCAGGGAACACTGGTCGACCGCGCGATCACGCTGCTCGGCGTGAGCGCATGCTCCGCCGACGAGTTGTCGGTTCGCGTGCTGGGCCTGCCGAACGCGCCGCGGGCGGTCGCAGAGCGCCTCGCGGCGGCCCTCCTGGGGGCCGACCCGAGGGTCAGGCAGCAGCCCGACGGGCGCTGGGCACTCGTGGCGATGGCGCAAGGCTCGCCACTGCTTGAGGAGTGTGCGTTCGCGGTGGTCGACGTCGAGACCACCGGGATGCAGGCGACCGGTGAGGACCGCGTGACCGAAATCGCCGTGGTGATCGTGCATGGGACGCGTCGCGAGGTGATTTTCGATTCGCTCGTCAATCCGGGGCGCCCGATCCCGTCGCGCATCGTGCAGCTCACCGGGATCACCGATGAAATGGTTCGCGCCGCACCGGGCTTCTGCGATGTGGTTGAGCAGGTGTGCGCGGCGTTGGCGGGCAGGGTGTTCGTGGCGCACAACGCGCGGTTCGACTGGGGATTTGTTTGCGCGGAGGTGAAACGCACCCGGGACCTGGCCCTGGACGGCCCGCGACTGTGCACCGTGCGCCTGGCCCGGCGCCTCATCCGCCAGGAGCCGTCCTATTCGCTGGGCTCGCTCGCCAACAAGTTCGGGCTCGAGTTTCCTGCGCGGCACCGTGCCGCCGGCGATGCCCTCGTGACTGGGATGCTGCTCGAGCTCCTGCTGCGTGCCGCACGGGAACGCGGCGCCAGAACGCTGGCTGATCTCGAGACGCTGCACCGCACCCCCGTGTCGGAGTGTGGGCCGTGAGCCGGGTGACCACTCTTCGAGTGGGCAGCCTCGTGGTGCACGCGCTCGACGGCGGTGGCCAGCGACTCGACGGTGGGGCAATGTTCGGCGTGGTCCCCAAGCCGCTCTGGGAACGCCGCATTGCGGCCGATGCGCGCAACCGCATCCCGCTCACGATGCGGTGCCTTCTGGTCGAGCATGACGACGGCCTGGTGCTCATCGACAACGGCGTGGGCAACAAGGAGTCGGAAAAGTTCATCGAGATCTACGGCATCGAGAATGCCGGGGCGGGGGGGCGCACCGCCATTGAAGATGCGATCGCCGAACTGGGCCACAGCCCCGCCGACATCCGCACGGTCATCAACACCCACCTGCATTTCGATCACGCTGGCGGCAACACCTTCATCGCCCCCGATGACCCGGCGGCGCGGGTGCAACTTGCCTTCCCGAATGCGCGATACATCGTCCACCGCCGCGAGTACGAATGGGCCGGCATTCGCAACGAACGGACCACCGCGAGCTACCTGCCGCACAACTATCTCCCGGTGCTCGAGGCAGGGAGGATGCAGTTCCTCGAGGGGGAGCGGGAAACGGTTGTCCCCGGGATCCGGACCCTGGTGACTCCGGGACATACTCCGTGGCACATGTCGATCCTGATCGAGAACGGCGGCGAGGGGCTGTTGTTTCCAGCCGACACGATCCCGACTGCCCACCACATTCCCCTCCCGTGGGTCATGGGGTACGATGTCGAGCCGATCCGCACCCTGGAGAGCAAGCGCACCCTCTACGAGCGGGGCATGGCCGAGGGGTGGCGGGTCGTGTTTGAGCACGACGCCGACACCGTCGGCGGTCGGCTGGTGCCCGGTGACCAGGGGGTGACGCTCGGGGAACGGCTCCCGGCCCTGGCTCGCACCGGCGCGGGGGGTTGACCGGGCGGCTGTAACAGGGTAATTTGGCCCTGTTCAAGTGGACGGGAGACCGTCCCACCCTCAGCTGAAACACGAGCGAACGGGTCCGAGAGTCATAAGCATCCGGTCCTCCGGGACCGCGGTGCGCCTCTACGGACACCCCGCCGACTGGCCGGGTGTTCTTTTTTTGTCCTGTCACAGGGGGAGCGCCACTGTCGAGCTTTGATCGCGACCGACGGACTCGAGTAAACCGGCAGATCCGTATCTCGCCGGTTCGCGTGGTAACGGCGGACGGCGAGCAGCTTGGCGTGCTCCCGATCGAGGAGGCGCTGGCCGCTGCGGCCGAGCGTGGATTCGACCTGGTCGAGGTGGCGCCGATGGCGCGGCCACCCGTGGTCAAGATCATGGACTACGGGAAGTACAAGTTCGAGGAGGCGAAGGCGGCACGCGCGGCGAAAAAGAAGCAGCACGTGATCCACCTCAAGGAAGTGAAGTACCGACCGGGCATCGACGATCACGATTTCGACTTCAAGACGCGGCACGCCCGCGAGTTCCTCGGCGAGGGGAACAAGGTCAAGGTGACGATGATGTTCCGCGGGCGGCAGATCGCCCACACCGAGCTCGGCAAGGCGGTGCTCGATCGCGTCGCGGCTGCAGTCACGGATATCGGCAAGGTCGAGCAGGAAGCGAAACTCGACGGCCGCAACATGATCATGGTGCTCGCGCCGCGCTGAGGCGCGTGACCGGGCAGGAACGGGGGAAGCAATGCCGAAGCAGAAAACGAAGCGCGCGGCGATGAAGCGGTTCTCGATCACGGGGACCGGCAAGATCAAGCGCAGTCGTGCCAACAAGCGCCACATCCTCACCAAGAAGACCACCAAGCGGAAGAACCAGCTTGGGAAGTCTGCACTCGTGAGCTCGGCGGACTATCCGCGTACCATCAAGCTGCTTCAGGCGTGAGGAACTAGGACATGTCACGGGTCAAGAACGGTCCCGCGCATCACGCGCGCAAGAAGAAGATCATGGCCGCCGCCAAGGGTGGCGTGGGTTCCCGCAGCAAGCTCTACAAGGCTGCCAAGGAAAACGTCGAGCGCGGCATGGCATACGCCTACCGCGACCGCCGGAAGAAGAAGGGTGACTTCCGCCGCCTCTGGATCACGCGCATCGGTGCCGCCGCGCGCCTGCACGAGATCTCGTACTCGCGCTTCATGGCCGGCCTCAAGGCCGCCGGGCTCGACATCAATCGCAAGGTCCTCGCCGACCTCGCGGTGCACGACGCCGACGCGTTTGCGAAGATCGCCGAGGTGGCCAAGGCGCATCAGGCGGCCTGAGCCGGCCTCATGAAGCCACCGGGTGGGGCCGACCGTCGACGCACGGACGGCCCCGCTGTCGCATTCGTCCCGCTGCGCCAACCGGAGTCGCATGTCCGCACCCATCGAAGATCCCCCGCTCACGAACCTGCGCGATCGACTCGCCGCAATCGCCACACTCGATGCCGCTGCCCTCGAGGCCGAGGACATCGCAATCTTGGGGCGCAAGCAGGGTGAGCTGACCGGTCGCCTCAAGAGCCTCGCGGCGCTCTCCATCGAGGAGAAGCGGGCGCAGGGAGCCGAGCTCAACGCCCTCAAGGTGCAGTTCGAGGCCGCAATCGGTGTCCGCCGCGTCGAGTTGGCCGACGCAGCGCGGCAGCGGGAGGGAGCCGGCGTCGACCTCACCATGCCGGGCCGCGAGGCATGGCGCGGTACGATGCACCCTGTCACCGTGGTGATCGACGAGATTGTGGAGATCTTCGGCGCACTCGGCTTCTCGGTGGCACTCGGTCCGGAAGTCGAGAGCGAGGAGAACAACTTCGGCGCGCTCAATTTTGCGCCCGATCATCCCGCGATGGATATGCACGACACCCTCTACCTCGACCCGCAGGGCGCAGTGCCCGCAGAGGGCCAGCGGCTGCTGCTCCGAACCCATACCTCGCCGGTGCAGGTGCGGGTGATGCGTGAGGGGCCGCCACCTTACCGCGTGGTGATTCCTGGCACGGTGTACCGCAACGATGCGTTCGATCCCTCGCACGCCCCGGCGTTCGCCCAGATCGAGGGACTCGCCGTCGATGAGGGCATCACCTTCGTCGACCTCAAGGCAACCCTGGCGCACTTCGCCGAGCGGTTCTTCGGGCGAGGGACAACGGTCCGGTTCCGTCCGTCATTCTTCCCCTTCACCGAGCCGTCGGCCGAGATGGACGTGGCGTGCCAGCTCTGCGCGGGGCAGGGCTGTGCGGCGTGCAAGGGCACGGGATGGATGGAGATCCTCGGCTGCGGCATGGTGCACGAGAACGTGCTGCGCAATTGCGCCGTCGATCCCGAGCGCTGGACCGGATTCGCGTTCGGCATGGGACCACAGCGCATCGCGATGCTCCGCCACGGCGTGCCCGACATCCGGCACCTCTATGCCGGTGACATGCGATTCCTGCAGCAGTTCCCATCGGTGGGGTCATGAACGCCTCGCGTGCCTGGCTCGAGGCGTTCCTGCGCCAGCCGCTGGACGCGGAGGACGTCGCGCAACGACTCGCCATGCTGGGTGCGCCGGTCGACGCGATCGAGCCGGTCGGCGCCGACCTCTCCGCGTTCGTCGTGGCCACGGTCACCAAGGTTCGGGCGCACCCCGATGCCGACAAGCTCCGAGTCACCACGGTCGACGATGGCAGCGGGTCGACCTGGTCGGTAGTCTGCGGAGCGCCTAATGTCGTCGCTGGCGGACGGTATCCATTCGCACGCATCGGCACCACGATGCCCGGTGGGATGGTGATCGAACGTCGCAAGCTGCGCGGCGAGGTTTCCGAGGGCATGCTCTGCTCCGCGCGCGAACTCGGTCTCGGCGAGGAGCACGACGGGCTGCTCACGCTCGAGACCGACGCTCCTGACGGCACTCCGGTCGTCACGCTGCTTGGTGCCGGTGACCAGCGGCTCGTGGTCGACGTCACGCCGAACCGACCCGACCTCTTCGGTCACAAGGGAATCGCCCGCGAGCTCGCCGCATCACTCAACATTCCGTTCAGGCTCCCGGAAATCCCGGGGCTCGCGGCAACCGACGTTCCGCCACCGGAACGAGCAGGGGATTCGGGGTCCACCGGCGGCATCACGGTGACGATCGCCGACCGGCAGGGATGCCCGCGGTTCCTCGCTGGCGTCGTGCGCAACGTGAAGATCGGGCCGACGCCCGATTGGTTGCGCAATCGACTGGCCGCGGTGGGCGTGCGATCGATCAACAACGTGGTTGATGTCACCAACTACGTGATGTTCGAACTGAACCAGCCGATGCACGCCTACGACGCCGATGCGTTGCGCGGTGCAGCCGTCGGCGTTCGTGCCGCCGGGTCCGGTGAGGTGCTCGTCACCCTCGACGGATCGTCCCGCACGATACCCGAGGGTGCGCTGGTGATCGTCGATGGTGCGGGTGTGATCGGCGTCGCCGGCGTGATGGGTGGCCGGGACTCCGAGGTCACCGGCGCCACGACAAATGTGCTGCTGGAGTGTGCAGCGTTCGATCCCTCCCGGGTGCGCGCGGCGCGCCGGGCACTCGGCATGAGCACCGATGCGTCGCAGCGATTCGAGCGGGGCACCGACCGGTGGGGTGCGGTCGACGCCTTCCGCCGTGCGATGCAACTCCTGGCGAGCGTGACAGCCGGGACCATCGACCTGCCGACCGTTGATTGCTTCCCGGCTCCGTCGCACCCGCCACGCATCTTCCTGCGGCCGTCGCGGGTCAGACAGGTGCTCGGCCTCGACCTCGACTGGCGCGAGATCGAGCGGTGCCTGGTGGCGATCGGTGCGACGGTCGTCTCCAAGCCCGACGACGCCCGCATCGCCGTTGACGTGCCGGGCTGGCGGCCAGATCTCGTCGCCGAGATCGACCTGATCGAGGAAGTGGCCCGGATCCACGGTTATGAAGCCATTCCGGCGACGGTGGGAGCGGTCCGTCCCGTCTTCCGCCCCGACGATACCGGCTGGGCCGCTGCGCGGGCTGCCCGCCGCCTGCTCGTCGCCGCCGGATTGTCCGAGGTCCTGACGCTCCCCATGGTCGCCGCGGGCGATCCGGCCGCCCCGGTGCTGCTCAATCCGCTGTCAAACGATCACCGTTGCCTTCGTGCGGCGCTCGTTCCCGCCTTGCTGACAGAGGTCGAGCGCAACTGGGCCGTCCATACCGGCGATGTGCGCCTCTTCGAGGTCGGCACGGTATTCTCGGTGTCGGACCAGCCGGGCGCCGCGCCGCGGGAGACGCAGCACGCCGCCTTCACCATCACCGGGCGGCGTCAGCCGGCGCACTGGAACGACGACAAGCCCCGTGCCTGGGATCGGTGGGATGCGAAGGAGCTGGTGCGGCAGCTCGTCGATCTGGCGCATCCCGGTGCGGAGCTCCAAGTTGAGGGGGAGAGCTGGGCGGTACACGCGCCCGACGGCCGGCGCATTGGCCATGCCGGCCCCGTCACCGCAGATTCACCACCGTGGGCGGATCCGGTATTCGCCGGCGAGGTCGAGCTCGGGCCGATGACGACCGCGCACGCACAGTTCGCTCCGTTGACGATGTTCCCGGCGGTGACGCGCGATCTTACCCTCCGGGTGCCGGCGGGTCGGCCGGTCGCAGATATCTCGACCCTGCTGGTTCAGCGTGGCACCCGGCATGATCTGCGTGCGGTGCATGTCGTCGATGAGTACCGTGACCCCGCGGTTGGCGCCGATGCCCGGAGCGTGACCGTGCGCCTCGTGTTCCGCAATGACCAGCGTACCCTGACCGATACCGAAGTCGACCAGGCGACAGGCCGCCTGCGCACTTCGCTGGAGCGAGAGCTTGACGTCTCCCTACGTTCGTCCTGATGCGGCCGCGCTCGGAGAGCTCGAGCGCGTGCTGCGCCACCTCACCGATGAACTCGCGGCCTGGCGCCGCCGCTGCCTCAAGGCGGAGGCGGAGATGCAGGCACTCAAGGCCCGCGATGGTATGGTGCCGGGTGACCAGGTGCACAAGGTGACAGGCAGGATGCTCGACCTGGAGCGCGAGAACCTCGACCTCCGCAATCGGGTGGACCGCGCCCGCGACATGGTGGCCCGGCTGCAGCAGCGCCTGGCGTTTCTCGAGACCGAGCACGACAGCGGAGTACCACGATGAGCACCAACAGGCAGTCGGTCCGCGTGGTGGTCGGCGGTGAGGAACTCAACGTGCGCTCCGAACTCCCACCCGAGTACACGAGGGAAGTCGCCGCGTACTACGACGATGCCCTGCGGCACATCCGTGCGATGGCGCCCGCGATCGAGGCGCACAAGGCTGCGATACTTGCCGGCTTGGCCGTCACCGACGAACTGTTTCGCTCACGCCGTAGCGACGTCGAAGTGGCCACACGAATCGAGGGGTTGACCGAGGACCTTGCACGCCTTCTCCCGCCCGCCAAGCGCGGTTCCCGGGGTGGGGGCGATTGACCGCGAACCGGCGAACGCTGTCGGCCGAGGATAGATGATGGATTCGATGCTCCTGATCGGCCTGGCAGGCGGCGCTGCGCTGGGCGCGCTCGTCGGCATTCTTCTCTGGAACTGGCGGCTCGCCTCGGTGGGACGGTCGATGGGAGCAATCGTCGACCGCGCCAACGCCGACATTCATGCTCGCCAGGACGCCGCCGAGCGGGAGGCGGCGCTGCTTCGCGAGCGCCAGCTTGTGATGGCGCGGGAGGAGGCGCTGGCGCTCAAGGAGGAGGCGAGCCGGGACGCCGCTCGGCGCCGTGAGGAGGCCGAGCGGATGGAGCGGCGCGTCGCCGACCGCGACACGCAACTCGGTGAGCGAGAGGATCGCCTCCGCGCCGAAGAACGCACGATCGAGACCAAGCGGGCAGGGCTCAAGCAGGGCGAGGAAGAGCTCGTGTCGGGCCGGGAGGCGCTCGGCCGGGACACGCAGGAGGTCCAGCGACGGCTGGAGCGAGTGGCGTCGCTGAGTGCGGCCGACGCCGCCCGGGAGGTTCGCCAGCAGGTCGAGGACGAGGCGCGCGCCCAGGCCGCCGCACTCGGGCGCGACATCCGCGAGCAGGCCAAGCGCAATGCCGACAAGGACGCGCGACGGATCATCGCGATGGCGAGCCAGCGCCTTGCGTCCGAGCACACCGCAGAATCCACCGTTGCCGCCGTCGCGCTGCCGAGCGATGAGATGAAGGGGCGGATCATCGGCCGCGAGGGGCGGAACATTCGCGCCTTCGAGCTCGCCACCGGTGTCGACGTGATCATCGACGATACACCCGACACCGTCGTGATCTCGTGCTTCGATCCGATCCGGCGCGAGGTGGCCCGCCGGGCCCTCGATGCACTCGTTGCCGATGGTCGCATCCATCCCGGGCGCATCGAGGAACTGGTGCTGAAGGCGCAGACTGAGCTCGACGGCCAGCTCGTTGAGCTGGGCGAGCGCGCCGCGCATGACGTCGGTGTTCACGGCCTCCACCCCGAACTGGTGCGGCTGGTGGGACGAATGCGGTATCGCACTTCGTACGGGCAGAACCTCTACGAACATTCGAAGGAAGTGGCCTGGCTTGCAGGGATGATGGCGGCCGAGCTCCATGGCGATGTCAATCTCGCACGGCGTGGCGCCCTGCTGCACGACGTCGGCAAGGTGCTGACCCACGATCACGAGGGCACGCACGTGCAGCTCGGCGTCGAAATGGCGCGCAAGTATGGCGAGTCCGCCGCCGTCATCAACTGCATCGAGGCCCACCACGACGACGTGCCTCACGAGAGCACCGAGTCGGTGCTGGTGCAGGCGTCTGATGCGATCAGCGGATCTCGCCCAGGGGCACGGCGCGAGGCATTCGAGACCTACATGAAACGGCTGACTCGCCTCGAGGAGATCGCCAAGGAGAGTCCGGGCGTCGAGAAATGCACGGTGATTCAGGCGGGACGGGAGGTTCGGGTGATCGTCAAGCCCGACCAGGTTGACGATGCGCAGGCACAGGCGCTCTCCGAGGCCATCGCGCGCCGGATCGAGTCGGAGTTGCAGTATCCCGGCCAGATCCGGGTGACAGTCATTCGCGAGACGCGCGCGTCGGACATCGCGAAGTGATCGCACGGATTCTTGATGGCGTGGCGATCGCGGCCACGATCCGGGCCGAAGTGCGCGACGACGTCGCGGCGCTTGCGCGCGAGGGCGTGGTGCCGGGCCTTGCGGTCGTGCTGGTGGGCGATGACCCCGCATCGCAGGTGTATGTCAGGTCGAAGGGCAAGGCGTGTCTCGAGGCCGGGATGCATTCGGAAACGGTGACACTCGCTGCGGAGGCATCCGAGACCGAGATCCTCGCCACGATCGACCGGCTCAACGCCGATCCGCGCATCGACGGGATCCTCTGCCAGCTCCCGGTGCCGCCGCATGTCAACGCCGAGCGGGTGATTCGACGGATCGACCCGGCCAAGGACGTCGACGGATTCCATCCCGTGAACGTGGGCAAGACCGCGCTCGGCGACCCGACAGGCTTTCAGCCCGCAACGCCGTTCGGCGTCCAGCAACTGCTCATCCGGGCCGGTGTACCCACCGAGGGTGCGCACGCGGTGATCGTCGGCCGCTCGAACATTGTCGGCCGGCCCCTCGCGAACCTCCTGTCACTCGATACGGCGGGCGGCAACGCAACGACAACCCTTGCGCACTCCCGGACCCGTGACCTGGCTGCGCTCTGTCGCACCGCGGACATCCTGATCGTCGCCATCGGGCGCGCGGGATTTCTCGGCGCCGACGCGGTCAAGCCTGGGGCGACAGTGATCGACGTCGGCATCAATCGTGTCGACGATGCAACGCGCCCCCGTGGTTACCGCCTTGCTGGTGACGTCGACTTCGAATCGGTGAGCGCAGTGGCCGGCGCGATAACGCCGGTGCCCGGCGGAGTGGGGCCGATGACGATCGCGATGCTGCTCGTGAATACCGTTCGCGCGGCCAGGGCAAGGGTACAACCCGATGCCTGATTTCGATGCGGCATGGACGGTGTCCCACCTGGCACAAACGCTGAAGCGGCGCGTCGAGGCGGATGGGGCGCCGATCTGGGTGCGGGGCGAGCTCACGGGCGTCAAGCGGTACGCGAGCGGGCATTGCTACTTCTCGCTGCGCGACGACATGGCGCGCGTCGACTGCACGATGTGGCGGAGTTCGGTCGCACGGCTCCGCTCGCCGCTGGAGGAGGGTTCGGTGGTTTACGCCCTCGGGCACGCGAGTGTGTGGGAGGAACGGACCGCGCTGCGCTTCAACGTCAGCCAGGTGCTGCCCGCATCGGCAGTCGGACCTGCCGCGCAGGAGGCGGAACGTGTGAAGCAGTTGCTCCTGCGCGACGGGCTCCTCGACCCGGGGCGCAAGCGGCCGGTGCCCGAGCACGCCACCCGCATTGCGGTGATCACGTCGGTGGCTGGCGCGGCGGTGCGGGACATCATCACGGTCGCGGCGCGCCGGTGGCCGGGGGTGGAGTTGTTCGTGATCAACAGTTCGGTGCAGGGTGCGACAGCCGCCGCCGAGCTGGTCGCGGCGCTCGACCTGTTGTGCCACCTCGAGGCGATCGATTGCTGCATCATCGGTCGCGGCGGGGGAAGCAAGGAGGACCTGGTCGCGTTCAACGACGAGTCGGTCTGCCGCGCAATCGCGGCCTGCGCGATACCGGTGATCTCCGCGGTCGGCCACGAGGTGGACGTGACACTCGCCGATCTCGTCGCGGACCTCCGCGCCGCGACACCGTCGCAGGCGGCCGAATTTGCACTGCCTGACCGACGCGACGTCGAGGTGCGCCTCGATCGCGCTCGCCGCCGCCTTGTCGGGGTGACCGCCGCCCTCCTTCGTGCACGGAGCGATCGGGTGGAGCGCACCCGCGATCGCATGGGGTCGGCACTGGTCGAGCGAGTGCGCCGCGCAGAGCGTCGGCTGCTCGCGGCAAGTGGCCGTCTGGCGCCGGCCCTCGCGCGGCGGGTCGCCGGGCCACGCGAGCACCTGGCACGGATCGAATCACGGCTCCTGCCCGCGATGCGCCGGAGGCTGGCAGCGGTCGACGCACAAGGTCGAGCGCTGGCCGCAAGCCTCAATGCACTTTCCCCGCTCGCCGTGCTCGGGCGCGGCTACGCCGTCGCCCGCGACCCCGATGGGCGTCTCCTGCGACGCGCCGCGCAGTTCACACCAGGCAGCCCCTTCACGCTCACCGTGTCCGACGGCACCGTCGCGGCCCGCACCGAGGATTCCCATGGCTGACACCCCCACGCTCGGCGACGACCTCAAGCGACTCGAGGACATCGTTCGTCGCCTTGAGGACGAGGAGACCGGTCTCGAGTCGGCGCTCGAACTGTTCGAGGAAGGGGTGACCAGGCTTCGTTCCGCGCAGGCGCGGCTTGCCGACGCGGAGACCCGGGTGAACCAGGTACTGAAGGACTCCAGCGACGGCGGTACGATCCGCCTCGTCCCACTTGATGAGTGATGCGGTCACCCCGACGCTGCTCGATGCAGCGCGGCAGATGGTGGAGGGCGAGCTCGCCGCGTGCGCGAGCCGCATGCAGCGAGAGGCAGAGTCACCGCTTGCAGAGGCACTGGCATACGCGCTGGTCGGGCCGGGGAAGCGTGTCCGGCCAGCGCTGGTGCTCGGTGCGTACCAGGTGGCGGGCGGCACCGCGGCGGACATCGCGGGGATCGCCACCGCCGTCGAGATCGTGCACACCTATTCGCTGGTGCACGATGACCTCCCCTGCATGGACAACGATCACCTCCGGCGCGGACGGCAGACCACCCACCGCCGGTTCGACGTGCATACCGCCACGCGAGTCGGTTTCCTTCTCGTTCCGGTGGCCGCCGAGGTGCTCGCCACGTCGGCCCGTGCCCTGGGCCTCGACGCGGCCTCGTGCGGTCGGCTCGCCGAGGAACTCTTCGAGGCCGGCGGGATCCGGGGAATGGTGGGCGGCCAATGGCTTGACCTCGAGGCCGAGGCCACCGCACTCGACCTTGACCAGCTCACGCGAGTCCACGCGGGAAAGACCGGCGCGCTCATACGGGCCTCAGTGATGCTCGGCGGCATCGCCGCCGGCGCCGACGCCACCACGTTCGACGCCCTTTCGACGTTTGGTCGCGAGATTGGCATCGCATTCCAGGTGGCCGACGACGTCCTCGACGCGACCTCGACCTCCGAGGTACTGGGCAAGACCGCCGGGCTCGATGCCGCCCTCGACAAGTCGACCTATGTCTCGCTGCTCGGCGTGGATGGTGCCCGGCAGGAGGCACTCCGCCATCACGACCTCGCCGTGAGGGCGCTCGCACCGCTCGGTGCCGCCGCGACGCCGCTGGCCGACCTGGCCCGGTATATTGTGATGAGACGGTCCTGACGCCACTCCAGCTGGAGATGCAATGTCGCTGCTCGCCACGATCCACGGTCCGGACGACCTCAAGTCGCTCACGCCGGGCGAACTGGTCGCACTTGCCCAGGAAGTGCGCGATCGACTGATCGAATGCTGCTCCGTGACGGGTGGGCACATTGGTGCCTCACTGGGCGTCGTCGAGCTCTCCATTGCCATCCTGCGGGAGTTCGACTCACCCACAGACAAGGTAGTGTGGGACGTGGGCCACCAGGCCTACGCGTGGAAACTGCTCACCGGCCGCAACGACCGCTTCCCGACACTGCGCACCACCGGCGGCCTCTCCGGTTTCCTGAAGCGCGATGAGAGCCCGCACGATCAGTTCGGCGCGGGGCATGCGGGTACCGCCCTGTCAGCCGCCGTCGGCATGGCGACCGCTCGCGACCTGCAGGGGGGGAAGAACAAGGTCATCGCCGTGGTGGGCGACGGCGCGCTCACCTGCGGCCTGGTGTACGAGGCGCTGAACAACGCCGGCCATTCGACCCGTGACATCATCCTGATCGTGAATGACAATGGCATGAGCATCTCGCCGAATGTCGGCGCGATCTCGAAGCTTCTCGGCAGCATCGTCGCCAACCCTCGCACCAACCGGGTTCGCGAGGCCATCAAGAAGGTGACGTTCCGGATCGGCGATGTCCTGGGTGACGGCGTCGTCAGCCTCGCCCGCAACGTCGAGGAGTCGGTGAAAAACCTCTTCTCCGAGGGGATGCTCTTCGAGGAGCTCGGTTTCCGGTATTTCGGTCCGATCGACGGGCACGACCTCGACAAGCTGCGCGAGACGCTGGCGTTCGTGCGAGACATGGACGGCCCGCGGGTGATCCATGTGCTCACGACCAAGGGCAAGGGGTTCTCCTTCGCCGAGGCGAATCGCGAGAAATGGCACGGCCTGGCAGCATACGATCGGGTGACCGGCGAGGCGCTCAAGAAGGCAAGTGGAACACCGACATGGACGCAGGTATTCGGCGATTCAATGGTGGCGCTCGGCGAGGAGCATTCCCAGGTCGTGCTGATCACGGCGGCGATGCCGTCGGGCACCGGAGCGAGCGCCTTCCAGAAGGCGCATCCGTCGCGATTCTTCGATGTCGGGATCGCAGAGGGTCACGGGGTCACCTTCGCAGCCGGACTGGCGACGCAGGGGATGCGACCGGTGGTGGCGATCTACTCGACGTTCCTGCAGCGGGGTTACGACAACATCATCCACGATGTCGCCGTGCAACACCTGCCGGTGGTGTTCGCAATGGACCGCGCCGGCCTGGTGGGCGAAGACGGCCAGACCCACATGGGGCTCTACGACATCGCGTACATGCTCGCGATTCCCGGAATGGTCGTTGCCGCCCCGAAGGATGCCGATGAACTGGTGGGCCTGCTGCGCACCGCGCTTGCCCACGATGGTCCGTTCTGCGTGCGTTACCCGCGCGACAAGACCCCCTCCGATCCGAATCCCGTTGCGAGCGTGCCGGCCGTGCCGTTCGGGACCTGGGAGGAGCTGCGGCCGGGTCGCGACGTGGCGGTCATCGGGACCGGCACGATGGCGCTGGTCGCGCTCGCTGCGGCGGAACAACTGGCCACCGAGGGGGTCGATGCCGCCGCCATCAACGCGCGCTTCATCAAGCCGCTCGACACCGCGATGCTCGATACCATCGCGGCGAGCTGTTCGCTGATCGTCACGGTGGAAGAGGGCACGGTGGTGAACGGATTCGGTGCGTGGCTGGCGGCCCACATGCAAAGAACCCATCCCCAGGTGCGGGTGCTCACCTGCGGTGTGGCTGACGAACTCGTGATGCAGGCGCCGCGTGCCGATCAGCTCGCCCATTTCGGGCTCACGCCGGCGGATGTCGCAGCCACTGTGCGCACGGCGCTGGCCAACGCGCCGGTGCGCTGAGGCGACGACGCTGCGACTCGGCCTGGTTGGCAATCCGCGATACGCTGGCCTCGCGGCAGTGGTGGCCGACATCACCCGATTGAGCGCGTCGCGCGGCTGGTCGCTCGCCACGCACACCACCACCATCCCTCCCGATGCCACCTCTGTTGCCCGCATCGATCCTGACGCCATCGATTTCCTGATCACGTTGGGTGGCGACGGCACGTTGCTCGTGGGCGCTCGCCTGCTCGAGGGCCGACCGGTGCCGATTCTTGGCATCAATTTCGGGCGCGTGGGGTTTCTCACCTCCGTCCCTCGCGAACAGCTGACGATGGCCCTCGACGCGTGCGCCTCGGGCGAGCATGTGGTGTCGGAGCGCGCGACGCTGGAGGCGGTGGTCCGTTCCGCAGATGGCACCGAACGCGCGGTGCTGCACGGCCTGAACGACATCGTGCTGCACAAGGGCGGAGTGGCGCGGGTGGTGCGGTTCCAGGTCCTCATCGATGGCGACGCCATGGGCCCGATCTCGGCAGATGGCCTCGTGATTGCATCGCCAACCGGTTCCACCGCGTACTCGCTGAGTGCCGGCGGCCCGGTGGTGGTGCCGACCCTGGACGCGATCATCGTGACGCCGATCTGTGCACACTCGCTCGGCGTGCGGCCGATCGTGGTTCGCGGCGATGCGGTGGTGCGGATCGAGCCCGCCAACCCGGCTCCATTCGAACTGCTGGTCTCCGTTGATGGCCAGCAAACCGCCGAACTTGAACCCGATGGCTCGCTGGAGGTTCGCACCGCGGATACCCGGGTCCGGCTGGTGCGGTTCCCGGGTTCGGGTTTCTTCCCGCGGCTGCGGGACAAGCTGCACTGGGGCGACCTCTCGGATCGCGGCGCCTGATGCTCGCGTCGCTGCGGGTTCGCGATCTGGCAACGATTGCCGACGTGACACTCGAGCTGGGGCCGGGCCTGAATGTCCTGACCGGTGAGACCGGGGCGGGGAAGTCGATGCTCGTCGACGCGCTCGCGCTCCTGCTTGGCGACCGTGCCGATCGCGCGGTCGTGCGGCCCGGTGCTTCGCGCGCGGTAATCGAGGGAGTCTTTGACCAGGTCGGCACGGGGGTGAATGCACGCGTCGAGGCCGCCGGTCTCGACGTCCAGGATTCACTCGTGATTCGCCGCGAGGTGAGCCGTGCCGGCCCGTCGCGGGCGTGGATCAACGGCTCCCCCACCACGGTCGGGGTGCTGGCCTCGATTGGTGAATCGCTGTGCGACCTGCACGGCCAGCACCAGACCCTGCAGCTCCTCGATGGGGTGACCCAGCGCACGCTGCTCGATGCGCACGGGAACGCATCGGCCGACGCCGCAGCTGTTCGGAGTGCGTGGCAGGAGCGCGAACACCTCCGCACAGAACAGGCGACACTCCGCGACCGCCGCGATGAGGCGACGCGTCGTGCCGACTGGCTGCGCCACGTCATCGAGGAGGTCGACGCCGCGGCGCCCGGGCCCGATGAGGAGGGCGAGCTGGAACAGGAGGCGACACGCCTGGCGCATGCCACGACACTCGCCGAACACGCCCACGCGATCGTCGACGCGCTCGATGGCGACGACGCATCGACCCGCACCGCCCTCGGTCGCGCTGAGCGCGCGCTCAACGCCCTTGAACGCGTCGACCCCGCGGCGTCGGAGTGGCGCACCCTGCTCGACAGCGCGTATGCGCAGCTCGACGAACTCGCCCGGCTCGCGGCCGACTACGCCCGCAACCTCCGCGACGACCCGGCGCGCCTCGCTCAGCTCGAGCATCGGCTTGACCTGCTTGCGACGCTCCGGCGCAAGCACGGCGACACGCTTGCCGATGTGCTCGCAACGCGGGAGAACGCGGCGGCCGAACTCGACCTGATCGATTCCTCGGTGCTCGACCTGAAGGTGCTGGATCGCCGGATTACCAGTGCCACCCACGAACTCGACCGGCTTGCTGCGCTGCTGGGCGAGCGACGCGGCGGCGCGGCTTCACGCCTGGCGCGGGCCGTTACCCGCCATCTTCCATCGCTGGGCCTTGCAAGCGGCGAGTTCACCGTGCGTCTCGACCCGCTTGACGAGCCCGGTCCCGACGGCGCGGAGTCGGTGGTGTTCGAGGTTCGCCTCAATCGCGGCATGGAGATGCGACCGCTATCCCGCACCGCGTCTGGTGGAGAACTGTCGCGGCTGATGCTTGCCCTGAAGCTGGTGCTTGCCCGGCACGATCACGTGCCGACTCTCGTGTTTGACGAGGTTGACCAGGGGATCGGCGGCGAGGTGGGAATGCAGGTGGGCGTGGCGCTCGCCGGGGTGGCAGCGCAGCATCAGGTTCTCGTGATCACCCATCTTCCGCAGATCGCGGCCAGGGCTGATCGTCATCTCCAGATCGCGAAGGCCGATCGGGGCGGCGTCGCCACCACCGATGTTGCGGTTCTTCACGGCGAGGACCGGGTCATCGAGCTCGCGCGGATGCTCGGCGACGCCGACGACGCTGCCGCCAGAAAGCTCGCCGGATCGCTCCTCGCGGCACGCTAGAGCTGCCTTGTAACTGCTCGCGAGGCCTCGGGCGAACCGGGTGTTCCGTCCGCCGTCCCTCGCCGGCGCTGACGATGGCGCGCCGGTCAGGCCATCCTGGCCGCGCGCCGCGCCTCGCCCGCAGTCCAGACGGCGGCACCGAGGAGAACGAGGTCCTTGGCCAGGAACTGGCCGGGCATCGGCGAGGGGTACGGGAATCCGTAGCCGGGTTGCCAGATACCCGGTGTGGTCAGCAAAAACGTCAAGGTGACGAGGAACAACCCGATCGCGCCGGCGCTGCCGAGAAAGCTGAGTTTGGGGGCGAATGGCCGGGACGCGATGCTCAGCCCGAGCGCGATCTCGATCGTGCCGAGGATCGCGGAGAGCGTGGCGAGTCCGAAGGTTGCAAGTGCCCATGCCAGGAGCGGGCTGTTGGACACCATCGGCTCGATGCCCTTCGCTTCATACGTGGTGAACTTGAGTAGGCCGACGACGATCAGCACCAGCGCCAGCCCATAGCGCAGGATCGCGGCGCCGATGCGTTCGAGGCTGGCGCCCTGATCCGGCGTGACAGCGTGCGCCATCGGGCGCTCGCGGGTGTTCAGTTCCATTTTCACTCTCTCCTCAGGGAAAACCGGCCGTCGACCACCGTGGTTCGGCGTGCGCCGCGAACCTTCGCGCCACCTGGGCCGCGTTCAGGGGCGCAGCACTCAGCGTTTACCGGACCCGACATAGATGACACGCCAGATCCATCCGCCTTTGTCATCGGATATATAGAGCGAACCATCCGGTGCCTGAGCCAGACCGACGGGCCGGTGGGCTGCTCCCATCGGAGTCGGCGTGCCACCGTCAAAACCATCAGCGAACGTCTTGTACTGTCCTCTTGGCTTTCCCTTGTGCCAGGGAACGAAGGTCACGACGTAACCTGGGCCGGCGGGCTGCAATGACGGATCAAAACGGGATCCATGGAACGCAACGAAGAGGCCCCCTTCATACTGTTTCGGGAACTGTGTGCCTGTGTAAAACAGCATTGACAACGGAGACCAATGCGCGGGGTATTCGTCCAACGGCAATGCGCGCGTGCCGCATCGGCCAACAATTTTCCCGTCTCCGCCATACTCCGGTGCCAGCACCTTCTTGTTGCGCTGGCCGTCGTAGTAGCAGTACGGCCATCCGTAGGACTGTCCGCGATCGATGCGGAAGAGCTCTTCGGCAGGCAGCCTGGCATCATCGCGTTCGGTGAACAACGTGGGCCAATTATCGAACAGCTGGTCACGACCGAGCTGTATTCCGTACAGAGCACCGTCCGCGGGATTGATCGCCAACGCGTTCATGTTGCGAAGCTCCGTGGCGAAACGACTGCCGCTTGCCTGCACCTGACCGGTGGCGTTGGCATTGAAGTACCAGACGCCGGCACGAGTGGCCAGCTCGGGGCACGGATCGATGCCCGGTGAAAACGGCACCCGATTCTGCACCTGACAGGCATTGCCTTCGGAGCCAATGTTGACAAACATGCCACCGGCTCCGTCAAGAACGACGGTTTTGCGATGATGATCGCCGGTACTCGGCAGCGCTGAAACGACGGTTACCGGCGGGCCAGCGGGCAACAAGGCACCGTTCGCAAGGTCGTAACGAATCACCCGGTCGTCGGGCGCGAAATACAGTTGATTGCCACGCAACGCGATGCCGTTGCCGCCGGTGGGCCCAAATCGCACCCGGACGTCGGCCCGTCCATCACCATCGGTGTCGCGAAGCCCGAGAATGCCACCGATGATGCTTCCGTCGACCTTATTGTCGAGTGCCACATACAAGTCCCCGTTTGCGTGCACCGCCATGTGACGGGCGAGCGGAACGTCCTTCGCTACGACAATCGCGCAGAAACCCGACGGCAACTCCAGACCGCCATTGTCGGCATCACAGACAAGCGAGGAATTGTTCGCGGACTTCCGATCGAGCGAAGCGGACTGCGGATCAGGTGCACTCGGCGCTGTTGTCGAATCGGCGCATGCGCCGATTGCCATAGCCATGGCGAGCACGCAGCCGGTTGCAAGCGCACGCGAGGAACTCGTCGCGTGCGACTCCTTCCGTTGCGGGCCCCGGTGCATACCGGCAGGACGATTATTCATGGTGTTGCTCCGTAGGTTGCGTTGGAGGCTGGCATGGCCTTCGGCCAGCCGGTGATTAGGCGGGGCGTCCAGGATCGGCGTTGGCAGCTGTGCCGATCCGGTGGCCGTATGGTCACTGAGAGGCCCCCCCGCTCCTGGGAGCCCCCGCGGTTGAGAGTCACCCCACCACTGAGAGTCACGCTAATCCTGAGAATGACCTCTCATGACATTGAAGACGTGAGCTTTCCGTTGTGAGGCACAGGCCGCCCCCCCCGACCGGACCTCAGGGCCCCGTGACCCATAGGTCGGGGGTGAGCGGCGCCTGGGTGTCATTCGATCCGTCCGGCACGGTGCTGGTGGTAACGGAACGCCTTGCCAACGACACCGATCCGACCTCGGCGGCTGGCGACGAAGGTGTCATCAACACATTTGTCCTCAATGCTGACGGCACGCCGGGAACACACCGCGAATTCGACGCAACAGGCGAGGGTCCGCTCGGCTTCGCGTTCAACAAGGCGGGTGCGCTGCTCACCACCGAGCAGTTTGAGGCACATCCTGCCAGCGCCACGGCAGCACCCATGGGCATCGCAGCACGCTAGAACTGTGAAGGCACCACCGCAATTGGTGGTGCCTTCAGCTCGGGATGGTAATGCCGGGGCCGTGCAAGTTACGAGTCGGTCCAAGTCCTCGCGGCGCGATCAGCAGCCCGGCGCAGCGCGAGGGAGCGGGTCCACGGCTCATCGCCGAGCGGGCTGCACCTCGCGCACCGGCAAGCGCCAGCCCGGCCGAACGAAGTGGCAGGTGTAGCCGTTCGGGATCCGCTCCAGGTAGTCCTGGTGCTCGGGCTCCGCCTCCCAGAACGGCCCGGCCGGCGCGACTTCCGTGACCGCCTTGCCCGGCCACAGGCCCGAGGCGTCGACGTCGGCGAGGGTGTCCTCGGCGGTGCGCTTCTGTGCATCGCTGGTGTAGTAGATCGCCGAGCGGTAGCTCATGCCGAGGTCGTTGCCCTGACGGTTCTTCGTCGACGGATCGTGGATCTGGAAGAAGAACTCGAGCAGGCTCCGATAGCTGAGCCGAGACGGATCGAAGCCGATCTCGATCGCCTCGGCGTGCGTGCCGTGGTTGCGATAGGTCGCGTTCGGCACGTCACCGCCGCTGTAGCCGACGCGCGTCGAGTGGACGCCGTCCATCTTGCGGATCAGGTCCTGCATGCCCCAGAAGCAGCCGCCGGCAAGGACGGCGCGTTCGGTCGTCGCGTCGGTCACCGCACGTCCTCCACCTGGTCGCAGTACGCGCCGTAGCCTTCGGCGGTCATGTCGTCGCGATGGACAAAGCGCAACGACGCCGAGTTGATGCAGTAGCGCAGGCCGCCGCGCTCGCGCGGACCGTCGTCGAAGACGTGGCCGAGGTGGCTGTCGCCGTGCGCCGAGCGCACCTCGGTGCGCACCGCGCCGAACGACGAGTCGCGCAGCTCGTTGACGTTCGTCGGCTCGATCGGCTTGGTGAAGCTGGGCCAGCCACAGCCCGATTCGAACTTGTCCGCCGAGGCGAACAGTGGCTCTCCCGAGACGATGTCGACGTAGATGCCGGGCTCGTGGTTGTCGAGGTACTCGCCGGTCCCCGGCCGCTCGGTCGCGTTCTCCTGCGTGACACGATACTGTTCCTTGTTGAGACGGGCAACCGCCTCAGAGGTTTTTTGATAGGTGGTGGGCATTCGTTGCTCCATGTCGCAGTTCCAGTGGGCGGACCCGGTGAAATCCTTAATGCACCGTGGCCGCTCACCGGAATGTACACACAGGTGGGAGCGGCTATCGCCGCCTGATCGCCTTGTAGATCCGGAACTGCACCCGCGACGTCGTCGGGGCGCTCACGACGCCCAGCGAACTTGCCACCGTCCGCTCCACCGAAAAACTCGCCTCGACCGGCATGCGCAGCACGCCGTCGCGCCCTCGCCCGTCATGCGAATAACTGAGTCCGATCCCGACCCGCGTCGCGGCTGCGCGTGTGCCGGTGGCGAGCGCTTCCACGTCCGCACCGACGATGGGATCTTGCCCGTCGACATACTCGAACATGTCCGATCCCCGTCGCTCGTACTGCACCAGTCCGGCGATCGCGAGGCTGGCGGCCATGCGGAAGAATGGCCGAGCGGTGAGCGCGACGATGTCGCCGGGATCGCGCGACACCGCCGCGCGGAATCTCGCAGGGAGGAGGGCCTGGAGCGGGGAGCCGACACGAGCCTCGAGTTCGCCGGCAAGCTGTCGCACGTAGTTGCCCTCAACCCGCAGCCCGATGCGCCCTCGCATCACTTCGACCGTCGCCCCGACCTCGATGTCGGTCTGCCCGTCGCCGGTTCCCTGATCGAGGAGCGCGCCTGCATCGGGTGCGTCCCCAGTCGGAAACCGCACCGCCCCTCGCAGCCACGCAGCGGTCATCGATCGCTCACCCTCCCGACGGAACGCCTCAACAAGAACCCCCGTTTCGACGTCGCCGAGCGCCACCCGAGGCGCACCATTGCGCGGGGTGAAGCCGAACGCCGTGCCCGCGTCCAGCAGAGCGTCGAATCCCTCAGCGGTGACCGGGCTCGTCGGCAGAGCGGGGGAGGCGGTGAACCCGATGCCGAAATCGTCATTGAACGCGCCACGAACCGCCGCCACCCGGCCGAGGAGGGCCATCCCCGACGTGCTGCCGGCGGTCGGGAGGATGGGGCTTGAACGCTGGGGGTCGGCCAGAAGCTCGAAGAGCATCGCCCGGACGCCTGGCGCGGTCGCGAGGAGGGCCTGGGCGCGCGCCTCGTTGGCTGGGTCGGCGGCGTAATCCCCCCGGCCCACTCGTGTCGAAAGTTCAGACAGCGCCTGGTCGAACTCTGCAAAAAAAGTGGCAGTCTGATTGGCGCCGGCCGTGGTCCCCAGAATGGGGTCTGAGGGGTTGAATCCGAGCGTACTGCCAGCCGAGTCGATCCCGAGGTCCACCTGGGTGCGCACCGAGACGATCGGCACCGACCCGAAAACCGTGATCCGGCGGGAAACACCGTAGGCGAGACCGATCGTACCCACGCCCCGCTGCCACTCGGCGATCGGCGACACCCGACCGAGGCTGTTGGCCGGGGCGCTCGCCCCGAGGATCGCACTGAGCCGAGCGTCGACTTCAGCCACCAGCGGGTCGGCCCCGCCGTCGAGCGCATTCCCCGGGGCGATGAGCGTGCCGAGCGGTTGGCGCATGCCGTCCCACCACACCTCGCTGGTCGGGAAGAAGGCACCGCCGAGTTCGATTCGGAGAGCCCCCGCTGGTGCATTGATGGAGGGAAGCTGGGCCGCAGCGGGGGCGGCTATCAGGGTGAGCGCGCTGCTCCAGCTGAGCGCCCGCGAGGCGATGCCAGGTTTCATCGGCCGAAAAGTAGCGCCTCGGATGCGCACCGCACCGCGCTGGCATATTCTTGGCATGCTCGGGTGGCGAAATGGCAGACGCAGGGGACTTAAAATCCCCAGGGGGCAACCCCATGCGGGTTCGATTCCCGCCCCGAGCACTCTCCACATCATGCCAAGAGGAAACATGCGAGCTCACCGCAGGGGTTTCACCATCATCGAGCTGCTGGTTGTGGTGGCAATCATGGGCCTCCTCGCCACGCTCGCGCTGCCGAAGCTGGCTGCGACGCGGCAGCGGGCGACTGTGGCCACGATGATCAGCGACCTCAAGAACCTGCTGACCGCACAGGAAGCATATTTTGTCGCCTATCGCGACT
The DNA here is from genome assembly GCA_013694695.1 of Gemmatimonadales bacterium. Taxonomy (GTDB): domain Bacteria; phylum Gemmatimonadota; class Gemmatimonadetes; order Gemmatimonadales; family GWC2-71-9; genus Palsa-1233. The sequence continues at coordinate 40,611 of JACDBX010000107.1, forward strand.
ACGCGGACGGCATCGCCACAACGGAGGTGGCAGGCCCGGGGGCCGCTGGACGGGTAGTGTCGCGGCTCTCGCCGGGGAATCAGGCCGTGGTCGAGAGGAAGAATGGATCAGGCGGGGTCGGCTGGTCGGCCACGGTCACCAATCCCAGCGTCACTGATCCCACCCGGGACACCTGCGGCATCTTCGTGGGGGACGTGTCCTATTCGCCCAATGCAGCAGTGATCACCCCCGGCACAGTAGCCTGCTACTGAGCCTGCGGAGCGGCTGGGCTACCTGCTGTGCAGGATGTCGAGGCTGCCCCCCAGGAAGGAGTCAGGGCGCGCAGCGTGGTCGAGGCGCAGGACCCGGCCGTTGACGGTCCGCTCCACCACGAACCCTTGTCCTGATACCGTGTAGCTGACGCCATCCTCCACCGGTCCCGCATCGGCAAGCTGCGACGGATTGCGGCCGTGGGCGCGCCGGTAGGCATCTATCCTGGCGCGTGAAAGGAAGAGCGCGTACCGCGCCTGCGCCTCGGCCCGGGCGGGTGAGAGAACCGCCGGTCCCGGGGGCTCGCCGAAGATCGCCGCCGGCCGGGCAATCCATGCCCACGCCAGCGTCCCGGTGAGCGCAATCAGGACGACCAGCATCGGCGCCTGGCGGTGCTCCCGCTGCTTCGCCGCCGCGATCGCGGCCTTGTGGTCCGTCGCCTCCTGCCGCTTCGAGTCCATCACCCCGCGGACTGCGTCTCGCAGCTCGTCCCGGTCGTCGCGCGACGTCGCCGAATCCCGTGAAATCGGACGTGAGGCACCGCTACTCATTGCCGACTCGCTCCCCGGCCAGCGCACGCTTCACCTGTTCGGGGAAATCGCGGATGTCGATCGGCTTGGTGATGTAGCCGTCGAATCCTGCCGCCATCGCCTTCTCGCGATCCCCCGACATTGCGTGCGCGGTGAGCGCGATCACCCGCAGGCCGGAATGCGTGCTGTCACGAATCTCGCGGAGCAGGGCATAACCGTCCTTGCCCGGCATCTGGATGTCCATCAGCACCAGGTCAGGCGTCGCCGCATCAAGCGTCGCGAACAGCGTCTCGCCGCCGGGAATGCCGGTGACTTCGTGCCCCTTCAGCGTGAGCAGGGTTCGGAACAACTTCATGTTGTCGGGGCTGTCCTCGACAATCAGCACATGTGCCATCGTCACTCCATCCGGCTGCGCTTGAGCACGGCGCGCACCCGAGCCACCAGCGATCGCGGCTGAACGGGCTTGGTGAGGTAGTCCTGGGCACCCAACTCGAGCGCGAGGGTTTCGGTGTCGTCCGTCCGCGCGGTGAGCATGATCACCGGCAGGCCGGCCGTGGTGACTCGTGCCCGGAGTTCCTCGAGTACGCCCAGTCCGGTCAGGCGGGGCATGTCATGGTCGAGCAACACGAGGTCGATCGACTTTGTGTCGATCGCGTCGAGGGTGTCCAGCCCATCGGCGGATTCAATCACGGTGAATCCATCGCGTTCAAGCACTGTGCGCACCAGGCGTCGCATCTGCGCGTCATCATCGGCGAGGAGGATGGTCGCCCCGCTGCCGTCCTCGGCCGCCGTGCCCCGGCCCCGGGTCACCTCTGCCGACAAGGTGGCTGCCGCTGCGCCCGCCTCCGCGTCGCCGGTTTCATGCGGGTCGCCCAGCACACGGTGGACTTCGTCGAGGGAAGTGACGCCGGTCCAGAACCGGTGCATTCCGCTCTCGCGGAGCGTCTTCATGCCGTGCGGCCGCGCGGCCGCGAGCACCTGTTCAAGCGGTGCGTCGGTCTCGATCAGCTTTGCGACCTTGCCCTCGATCGGAAGCAGCTCGACTACCGCGACGCGGCCCCGATACCCGGTGCCATTGCACCGCTTGCATCCGATCGATCGCATCGGGGCCACCACACCCACGAACTTTTCTGGCGGCCGCAATTCCGGCGGCAGCTCATCGACTGGATGAGGCTCGGCGCAGTGCTGGCAGAGCCTCCTGACCAGGCGCTGTGCCACCACTCCCTTCAGGACGGTCGAGATCTTGAAGAGGTCGACACCCATGTCGCGCAGTCGCACGATGGCGGAGACCGCGTCGTTGGTGTGCAGCGTCGAGAAGACAAGGTGGCCGGTGAGCCCGGCCTGGATCGCGATTGACGCCGTCTCGGGATCGCGAATCTCGCCGACGAGGACAATGTCGGGGTCTTGACGGAGCACGGAGCGCAGCGCGGTGGCGAAGGTGAAGTCCTGGGCCTCGTTGATCTGAAGTTGCGAGATGCCGTTCACGTCGTACTCGACCGGATCCTCGACCGTGACGATGTTGACCCGTCCCGTCTTGAGATGGTTGAGCACGGCGTACAACGTGGTCGTCTTGCCCGATCCTGTCGGCCCGGTCACGAGCACCATCCCCTCGCGATGGCCGAGCATCCGCAGCAGCGGCTCCTCCTCATCCGCGGGCAGCACGAGTTCGCCGACTGATGTCTTGAGGTTGGCCTGGTCGAGGATCCGGATCACCAGCTTCTCGCCGCGCCGCGCCACCGGGGCGGTCGCGACGCGCATGTCGATCGCCTGCCCATCGACCCGCACGCTGCTGCGTCCGTCCTGCGGCACCATCGAATTGGTCACGTCGAGCCCGGCCACGATCTTCACGCGGCGCACCAATGCCGGCCCGGATGCTTCGGGGAGCCGCATCACCTCGCGCAGCACGCCGTCGATTCGGTACCGCACGATCACGTGTCCCGATTCGATCTCGGCGTGCACGTCGCTGGCGCCGGTTCGGACCGAGTCGGCGAGCATCGCATCGACAAGCTTCGCCATCGGGGCATCGAGCGCGGGGTCGCGGCCGATGTCCGCAGGCGCCTCATCGATGTCGATCTCGATCCCCGCGGGCTCGAGTCCGCTCAGCAGGCGATTGATGCTGTTTTCGGGACGGTAGAGCTCGTCGAGCTTCTCGCCGATCGCCATCGGCGGCGCCACCTCGAAGCGAACGTCGCGACCAGTGAGAAACCCGAGTTCCTGCTCGGCAGCGTAGTCCCGCGGGTCGGACGTTGCGAGGCGGATCGACCGTTCATCCGCGCCAAGCACGACCACGTGGTAGCGTCGTGCCGCGACCTCGGGAAGCATCGAGACCAGCCGGGAATCCGCCAGGTTGAGGTTGGCGGCCGGGAACCGGAACCGCCTGGTGAGCTCACCGACGATGGCGTCGTCGTCCGTGACCCCGCCGCGCACCAGCGCGATCCAGAGGCGCGCTGCAGTGCCGACCGTTGCTGACAATTCTTCCAGGCGGTCCGCCGTAATGATCCCGGCCTCGACCAGCAGGGGTCCGAGCCACGCGTCGGAAAAATCCGCCGTTGCGATGCGATTCATGTCGTTCCGATTGGCAGGTGATTCGGGGGGACGCAGCACACAGGTTTGTTGGCCGCGGCCGAGAAAGATACGATTCCCGCTGCTAATTGCATCCTATCCCCGTTTCATGGAGTACGTTGCCAGATGCACGGTCATCGAGTCGGGGGGGTCCACCGCGTGCCGGGGGACAAGAGCATCACGCATCGCGCGTTGATGATTGCGGCCATCTCGCCCGGCCGATCCTCGATTTCCGGCGCCCTCACCGCCCTCGATGCCCGTTCCACCGCCTCGGTGTTGCGCCAGCTCGGAGCTGGCATCTCGCCGTTGCGGACAGAGTCAAGGGTCACGGTGACCGGGCGTCGGGTCCTCGGCGCACCCGACTCGGTGCTCCACTGCGGCAATTCCGGGACCACGGCCCGGCTGATGCTCGGAATCCTTGCGGCGCACGGCTTCGAGGCCCGCCTCACGGGCGACAGCTCCCTCCGGCGGCGCCCGATGGGACGGGTCGCGAGCCCACTCGTTGCGATGGGTGCCAACATCCTGCTTGGGTCGGTTGGCGGGCTGCCGATCACCATTCGAGGCGGGGCGTTGGGCTCGATCGACTGGGCGCTTCCAGTTGCGTCCGCCCAGGTCAAGAGTGCCATCCTGCTTGCCGCAGCGCTGGCCGGGGTCAACGCGCGGATCAATGAACCGGGCGACTCGCGGGATCACACCGAACGGATGTTGACAGCGTTCGGGTTTGAGGTCGATCGGGTCGGCCACGCCATCACCTTCCGCCCCACCGGCCGGTTCACCCCGTTCGAGATCGATGTGCCGGGCGACCCGTCGTCGGCGATCTTCATGGTCGGCGCCGCCCTCCTGGCGACGGGTGGTGACGCGGAGATCACCGATGTCGGGCTGAACCCCACGCGAATCGGCGCGATTGCGGTGCTGCAGCGAATGGGCGCGCGCATCGAGGTTGCCGCGACCGGGAATCAAGCGGGTGAGCCGGTCGGTCGCCTGGTGGTGACGCCATCCCAGCTCGCTGCGACGACTGTCCCGGCCCACGAGGTGCCCGGGCTGATCGACGAGATCCCCATGCTTGCCTGCCTCGCGGCGCGGGCCGTGGGAACCACCAGGTTCTGCGGTGTCGGGGAACTGCGCGTGAAGGAGAGCGACCGCCTCCTCCTGATCGCGGCCAACCTCACGGCGATCGGCGGCAACGCGACGATCGAGGGCGACGACCTGGTGGTCGAGGGCAGCGACCGCCCGTGCGCTGGCACGGTTCGCACCGATGGTGACCACCGGATCGCGATGGCATTCATGGTCCTCGCCACCGAGCCGCGCAACCGGATCGTGGTCGATAATCCCGGCTCCGCCGCAGTATCGTTTCCGGGATTTCCGGCGGCCCTCGCCGCCCTCTTCCAGGAGCGCACGTGATGCCCACCCCAACGGTTATCGCGATCGACGGTCCGTCGGCGTCTGGCAAGTCGAGCACTGCCGCGGCGGTGGCGGCGCAGCTCGACATGATCCATGTCGACACCGGCGCGCTCTACCGCGCGCTTACCTGGCTGGCACTTGAACGGGGGCTGGAGGACGCCGCTGCGATCGTAGACGCCGCCGACGCTGGCAGCCTCCACCTGACTCCGCGCGATCGGCGGCTGATTGTGGTGGCCGGTGAGAACGAGGACGACATCGAGGAGGGAATCCGCTCGGAGCGGGTGACCGCAGGCGTCTCGGCGGTGGCCGCGATGCCGGAGATCCGGAGCTGGGTCAATCGCCGCCTCCGGGTCGCGGTGCGGGCCAGCGGTGGGGCGGTGCTTGATGGCCGAGACATCGGGACGGTCGTTTTTCCCGACGCGGCGCTGAAGGTTTTCCTGACCGCGAGCGCCGAGGCACGGGCCCGCCGCCGCCTGGTGCAACGGGGTGGGGCCCCGGAACCGGAAGAAGTTCGCCTGGAGGCCGAGCTCCTGGCCGCCCGGGATCGCGTCGACGCCGCCCGGAAGGAAGCCCCTCTTCGGCAGGGCCACGATGCCATCCTGGTTGACACCACAGACATGTCCTTCGAGGCCCAGGTGGCCCGGATCGTCGAGCTTGCACGCGATCGCGGGTTGCCCCTCGGCTGAACCGCCCGTAGCTTTCATGGCTGTCCCGTATCAGGTGATCCGGGGCGCCGAGGAATTTCCCTCAACCCGCGCGGCCCATGGCGCGGCTTCTGTTACCGCAGGACCCATCCCGAATGCCTGAAACCGCCAGCCCCAGCACCGAGTCCGAATCCGAGGTCGTCACCGAGGCCGCCGCGCCCGAGCCGGCCACGATGACGTCGACGCCCGAGATGCCGTTCGCCAGTTCGAACGGGATCCGCGTGCGCGCCGACCTGTACGACGAGGACTACTCGGACGACGAATACGAGGAGATGCTCGCCCTGTACGAGGGCACGATGTCGCAGATCGCCGAGGGCGAGATCGTGAAGTCGAAGGTGCTGCGCATCACCGAGAACGCCGTCATCCTCGACGTCGGATTCAAGTCCGAGGGATCGGTGCCGCTGGACGAGTTCAAGGACCCGCAGAATCTCCAGGTCGGCGATGAGGTCGAGGTCTTCCTCGAGCACCTCGAGGACCAGGAAGGCGCGGTCGTGCTGTCGAAGAAGAAGGCCGACTTCATGCGGGTGTGGGAGAAGATCCGCCAGGCTCACGAGTCCGACCAGCCGGTCGAGGGCACCTTGATGAAGAAGATCAAGGGTGGCGTGGTGGTGAACCTGATGGGCGTCGATGCCTTCCTCCCGGGCTCGCAGATCGCGCTGCGCCGGGTGCCGAACATCGACGAGCTGCTTGGTGCCACCTACGAGTTCAAGATCATCAAGCTCAACAAACGCCGCCGGAACATCGTCGTGTCGCGTCGCGTGATCCTCGAGAACGAGCGGGCGCACAAGCGCGAACACCTCATGAAGGAGCTCGAGGTCGGCCAGGTGCGGAAGGGCATCGTCAAGAACATCACCGACTTCGGGGCGTTCATCGACCTCGGCGGCGTCGACGGGCTGCTCCACATCACCGACATGTCGTACGGGCGCGTGTCGCATCCGAGCGAACTCGTGGCGATCGGCCGCGAGGTCGAGGTCAAGATCCTCGACATCGACTGGCAGCGCGAGCGCATCTCCCTCGGCATGAAGCAGCTCCAGAGCTACCCGTGGCAGAACGTCGCCGAGAAGTACCCGGTCGGTTCGCGGGTACAGGGCAAAGTCGTGTCGATCACCAATTACGGCGCGTTCGTCGAGCTCGAGCCGGGCATCGAGGGATTGGTGCACATTTCCGAGATGAGCTGGACCCGCAATGTCCGCCACCCGTCGAAGATCGTGTCGATCGGCGAGACCATCGAGGCGGTGGTACTCAAGGTCGACGAGGGCGACGAGAAGATCTCGCTCGGCATGAAGCAGACCGAGCAGGATCCGTGGATGGTGCTGCCGCTCAAGTATCCTGTCGGCACGCGCCTGGCCGGCAAGGTCCGCAACCTGACCTCGTTCGGCGCGTTCGTCGAGATCGAGCCGGGCATCGACGGCCTGATCCACATCTCCGACATGTCGTGGACCAAGCGGGTGCAGCATCCGTCGGAAGTGGTGAAGAAGGGCGACGCGGTCGACGTGGTCATCCTCAACATCGACAGCGACAACAAGCGCATCTCGCTCGGCCTCAAGCAGGCCACCGACGATCCGTGGCTCACGATCGGCGAGAAGCTGCCGGTCGGCGTCGAGCTCCGGGCCACGGTGCTGCGTCCGGTCGACAAGGGCATCGTGGTCGATCTCGGCGACGACATCGAGGGCTTCGCACCGGTGTCGCAGATGGGCATCGGGACCGACCAGCAGCCCGAAGACGTGGTGGTCACCAATCAGGTGGTGCTCGCCAAGGTGCTCGAGGTGGACCCGATCCATCACCGGATCGTGGTCGCGATCATCGACTATCCGGCCGATGGCGTGCCCGAGGAAAAGATTCCCCTCGGACAGGCCGTGACGCCGATTCCCGATGACACCGATGACGAGGACGACGACGAAGGCGACGACGCCTGATCCGTCGGTCCGCATCACACCACCACGGGCGATCGGGATGACCGGTCGCCCGTGGCGCATCCGGGCTGGATCGCCATCCCACGCCGGCGCGCGATGGGTGGCCCGGAGACAGGACTTGGCTAACTTGGAGGAACATGACTGACAGCCAGGCACGCCTCAACGACCTGCACCGACGCCAAGCCCTGAGCGAGGAGGGCGGTGGTGCCGCCCGGGTCGCGCAACAGCACCGCAAGGGAAAGCTCACCGCACGCGAGCGGCTCGATCTCCTGCTCGACCAGGGCACGTTCGTCGAACTCGACCGCTTCGTCACCCACCGCGCCATCGGTTTCGGGATCGAGGACCAGCAACCGCCCGGCGACGGCGTCGTGACCGGCTGGGGCCGAATCGATGGTCGCCTGGTGTACGTCTTTGCCCAGGACTTCACCGTCTTCGGTGGGTCCCTGTCGGAGACGCACGCCGCCAAGATCTGCAAGGTGATGGATCTCGCTGTGCGCAACGGGGCACCGATGATCGGGCTCAACGATTCCGGCGGCGCCCGCATCCAGGAAGGTGTCGCGTCGCTGGGTGGCTACGCCGACATCTTCCTTCGCAACACCCTGGCGTCGGGCGTGATTCCCCAGATTTCCGCGATCCTCGGTCCGTGCGCCGGTGGCGCGGTGTACTCGCCCGCGATCACCGACTTTGTCTTCATGGTGCGTGGCGTGAGCTACATGTTCGTGACCGGGCCGAGCGTGGTGAAGACGGTGACGCACGAGGACGTGTCGTTCGATGACCTGGGCGGTGCAGACGTGCACGCCGAGGTGTCGGGTGTCGCGCACTTCGTCCATCCGTCTGAACCCGAGTGCATCGAGGCCATCCGGCGGCTGGTCGGCTACCTGCCTTCGAACAATCTCGATGACGCACCGCTACACCCGAGTGACGATCCGGCCGACCGCCGCGATGCCGCACTGCTCGACGTCATTCCCGAGTTGGCCGCGAAACCGTACGACATGCACGACGTGCTGCGCAGCGTGTTCGACCGCGATTCGCTCATGGAGGTGATGCCGGCGTACGCCGGCAACATCATCACCGCGTTCGCGCGACTGGGCGGACGTCCGATCGGCGTGGTGGCGAACCAGCCGGCGGTGCTCGCTGGTGTGCTTGATATTGCCGCGAGTGGCAAAGCGGCACGCTTCATCCGCTTCTGCGATGCGTTCAATATTCCGCTGGTGACCTTTGTCGATGTCCCGGGGTTCCTGCCGGGAGTGGCACAGGAGCACGGCGGAATCATCCGGCACGGCGCCAAGCTTCTCTATGCGTACTGTGAGGCAACGGTGCCGAAGCTCACCGTGATCACCCGCAAGGCCTATGGCGGGGCGTATGACGTGATGAGCTCGAAGCACATTCGCGGCGACGTCAACCTGGCCTGGCCCACCGCCGAGATCGCGGTGATGGGGCCCAAGGGCGCGGTCGAGATCCTCCACCGCGAGGCCATTGCGAGCGCGCCAGATCCCGCGGCCGAAGCCGCGGCGCGAACCGCGGAGTACACGGCGACGTTTGCTACTCCATGGCAGGCCGCTGCGCGGGGCTACATTGACGATGTCATCGACCCCCGGGATACCAGGCCTCGCCTGATCGACGCGCTGCAGACACTGGGTAGCAAGCGCGACCAGAATCCGCCCCGGAAGCACGGATGCATTCCCCTATGACGCTGCGCCGCACCACCCTCACCGTCCTCGCCATGACCGCCCTCGCCAGCGGCGCCTCAGCGCAGGTCGCGGTGCAGGCCCCGGCCAATGGCCGGACCGCAGTGCAGGAGGCGGAGGTGCTGTTCAACCAGGGCCGCCGTGCGGATGCAGCCGGCCTGCTCGGGCGGCACCTCGCGGAGCAACAGAACGACGGGAGGGGCTGGTTCTTCCTCGGTCGCATCTACCTCGACAACGCACAGCTGTGGCACCGCGAGGGGCACGACCCCGATGAGCCGGGTCCGCTCCTCCTGGAGTTCTCCGGGGCAGCCATGGAGCAGGCACAGCAGCTCCTCGCCGATTCGGGAAGCGTCTTCCGGGTGCTCGTCTCGGTCGAGCGTGCACTCAACCGGATCGAGGCCGATGGCTGGCAGGCCGCCACGGCCCGTCCGGTTCCCGCCCACGAGGTTCCGCTCCCACAAGTGCTGGTCGAACTCGGTCGCAACCTCATGGTCTCGTGCCCGGCCAATGGCGTGCTCGTGACAGGGTCATTGGCAGAAGTCGCGTCAGTGTGGGGGGTGCGCCTGACATCCGCGGTGCGCCCCGACCTCGTGCTGCTGCGCTCCGATCTCTACGCCGCCGACGTCCGCTATCGTGGGCGCATGGCGGCGGCTCTCGGCATCGACTCGATGCTGGCGCTCCCCGAAGCGATCGGCGCGGCGGGACGATACCGGCCCGTTTGCCTCGGTCCATCGCTCGACACCATCGCGGCACCCGGAGTTGAGTGGGCGGCCAGCCGCATGGTACTCCTGGGTGGTGCCGCCGCCGCTGTCGACTCGACTGCGCTGGTCATTCATCAGTTCGAAATGATGGGGCTCGCCGGCTCGGTGTGGACCGCATCGGCACGGGACGTGTACGACCTCGCGGCTCGTCGCAACCGCGCACTCTGCGGCGAGCTGTTCAGCGACGTCGGTACCGGGCAACGTCCGGCGATTCCTGCCTGCACCCGATGACTCCCGAAAACGTCCGCAGGGTGCTGGTCGCGAACCGCGGCGAGATTGCCCTGCGCATCATCCGCGCGTGCCACGATGAAGGCCTCGAGGCCGTCGCGGTGTATTCCGACGCCGATCGGCACGCGCCATTCGTTCGCGCGGCCGACCACGCGGTGCACATCGGGGGATCGCCCGCCGCGGAGAGCTACCTGGTCATTGATCGGGTGCTCGACGCCGCACGCGAGTCCGGGGCGCACGCCATTCATCCGGGTTACGGTTTTCTGTCCGAGCGCGCCGCATTCGCGCGTGCCGTGGAGGATGCCGGCCTCGTCTTTGTTGGCCCGCCGTCGGCGGCAATCGCCGCGATGGGGGACAAGACATCTGCCCGACGGCTGATGGAGGCCGCGGGCGTGCCGATCGTGCCGGGCGCGACCGCGCCGATGATCGCGGGCACCGCCGCGCTCGAGCTGGCCGGATCCCTCGGATACCCCGTGCTGGTGAAGGCCGCCGCAGGCGGGGGCGGGAAGGGGATGCGGGTGGTGCACGCCGCCGACGAACTGTCCGACGCGATCGCGAGTGCTTCGAGCGAGGCGATGAAGTCGTTCGGCGACGATGCGGTCTACCTGGAGAAGTTCATCGAGCGACCCCGTCACGTCGAGATCCAGGTCCTGGCCGACCATGAACGGACCATTCATGTCGGCGAGCGCGAATGCTCGGTGCAGCGACGACACCAGAAGTTGCTCGAGGAGGCACCGTCCATTGCCGTGAACGACGCGCTCCGCGAGCGCATGGGCGCGGCAGCGGTCGCGGCGGCCCAGGCCGTGGGCTATCGCGGCGCGGGCACCTGCGAATTCCTGCTGGCCCGAGACGGCTCGTTCTACTTCCTGGAGATGAACACCAGGATCCAGGTCGAGCATCCGGTGACCGAGGAGGTGTACGGCGTCGACCTGGTCCGCGAGCAGCTTCGGATCGCGCGTGGCATGCCGATGTCGATCGACCCCGCCACGCTCGCGCCGCGCGGCTGGGCGATCGAGTGCCGGATCACCAGCGAGGATCCGGCAAACGGCCTCCTGCCGAGTGCCGGCGCGATCCGCTGGATGCGCGCGCCGTCCGGTCCGGGCGTCCGATGGGAAAGCGGCGTCGAGAGCGGGAGCGAGGTCACGCTGTTCTACGACTCCATGCTCGCCAAGCTGATCGTGCGCGGGACCGACCGCCTGCGCACCATCGAGGCCGCACGCCGTGCGCTCGACGAACTCGTCGTGGTGGGGGTGGCCACCAATGTCGCGTTTCATCGCCGCCTCCTTGCCGACCCCGACTTCGTGGCAGGCGACATCGATATCCAGTTCCTCGCGCGACGGCCCGACCTGCTCGCGATCGGTCCCGACGACGACGCTGTCCAGCGCCTCGTGGTCGCCGCCGCGCTGCTGGAGGACGCGCGCCGGTCGTTGCGTCGCCCCGTGGTGGCCGACGCCGACGGCGATGCGCGCCCATCGGCGTGGCGTGCCGCGGCACGGCGCGACGCATTGCGCTGATCGTGGCTGCAGTGGAGATCGACATCCGTGCCATTGCATCCGGCGGTGATGGCGTCGGGTCGCTGCCCGATGGACGCACCGTGTTCGTGCCTCGCACCGCCCCAGGTGACCGTGTCCTCCTCCGCAACGTGCGCGCGCACGCCAGGATGGCCCGGGCATCGGTCGCGACCATCGTGTCGCCGGGTCCCGGGCGGGTCGAGCCACCGTGTCCGCACTACGTGCGAGACCAATGCGGGAGCTGCCAGCTGATGCATATCTCGGCGGAGGTGCAGCACGAGGTCAAGGCGCGCGTCGCAGGCGATGCCCTCCGGCGCATCGGCAAGCGAGACGTCAACGATCCGACGATCACGGCTGCGCCCCAGGCGCTCGGCTACCGGTCAAAGGTCACGCTCGCGGTGCGGGGCAACCGGATCGGGTATCACGTCCTCGGGCGTCCCGACGAGGTGTTCGACGTGCGCCGTTGCCTCATCGCGGAATCGCGAGTGCAGGAGCTCATCGACGGCATGCGGGCGGCCCGCCGTCACCTGCCGACCGACACCACCCGGCTGGTGCTCCAGCGTGATCGAAACAACGGGCTTCATATCACCGTGCGCACCGCCACGACCCAGGTATGGTCGGGCGCGCGTGCCCTTCACGCCGACATGGCGAGACAGGGACTAACCGTCACGGTATGGTGGCATCCGGAGGATGGTGCGCCCCGCGCGATGGCGGGGTCCGATGACCCATGGCCGGCCATGGTGTTTGAGCAGGTGCACCCCGCGATGGGCAATCTTGTTCGCGTCGACGCAGTCGCCGCCCTGGGCGCGCTCGCCGGTCGGCACGCGTGGGACCTGTACGCCGGTGTCGGCGACACCACGGCGCTGTTGATCGGGGCGGGGGCAACCGTCGACAGTGTGGAACGTGACCGGCGCGCGGTGGCGGCGGCCGAGCGCGCCGGTAGCGCTGGAGCAGTGCGGCACACCGGAGCGGCGGAGTCGGTAGTGCGCGACCTTCGACCACCCGACGTGATCATCACCAACCCGCCGCGCACCGGCATGGCAGGTGAGGTCGTGGCGGCCATCGCTGCCACCGCGGTGCAGCGCATCGCGTACATTTCGTGCGACCCCGCGACGCTCGCGCGCGACGTCGCGCGAC
>JACDBX010000112.1 GCA_013694695.1 Gemmatimonadales bacterium
CGCGACGTGTTTTAGGAGTGGATGATGGATGATGGACGATGGGGGATGGGGTCAGTCGATAAGAATATTCCCGGTCGCCCCTCATCGCTGCTACTATCCAGCCCGAGCCATGCCGGTTCTGCGTTGACCGTTGCCGGTCGGGTTCGACCGTTCTCCATCCTCCATCATCCATCATCCATCCTCCAAGGTTCTCCATGCACTTCCGCTTCACCACCGCCGGCGAATCACACGGCAAGGCGCTGCTCGCCATCGTCGAGGGCATGCCTGCCGGCGTACCGATCAGCGCGGAATGGGTGGATCGTGACCTCGGTCGACGGATGCAGGGTTATGGCCGTGGCGCCCGGATGAAGATCGAGCAGGATCGAATCGAGTGGATCAGCGGCGTGCGCGCCGGGGAGACGCTTGGGTCGCCCATTGCGATGCTGATCCACAATCGCGACTGGGCGAACTGGGAGGACGTGATGAGCGCGGAGGGAACCGGTGAGCTCCGCCGCCGTCGGGTGACGCGACCGCGACCGGGGCACGCCGACCTCGTGGGCGTGCTCAAGTATGACCGGGTGGATGCGCGCGACATCCTCGAGCGTGCCTCTGCGCGCGAGACCGCGGCGCGTGTCGCCGCCGGTGCCGTTGCCAGACGGCTTCTCGCCGAACTCGGCATCGACATCGGGTCACACCTCGTATCGCTTGGTGGGATCCGCGCCGCGGTGCCGAACCCGCTTCCGGTGCCGCTCAATGATGCCAGCGACGCCTCACCGGTGCGTACCCTCGACCCAACCGTTGGCGCCGAGATGATGGCGCGCATCGATCGGGCGAAGAAGGATGGCGACACACTGGGTGGCGAGATCGAGGTCGTGGCGAACGGGCTTCCCGTCGGGCTCGGCAGCCATGTGAGCTGGGATCGCAAGCTCGACGGCCGACTCGCCGGCATACTCATGTCGATCCCGGCCGTGAAGGGCGTCGAGATCGGCATGGGCTTCGAGGCGGCCCGGCGTCCTGGTTCGGAGGTGCACGATCCGATCATCAGTGCGGATGCACCGGCATCGGGCGGATTCCGCCGTGTGGGCAACAACGCCGGCGGGCTCGAGGGCGGGATGACGACCGGGGAGCCGCTGGTGGTGCGGGTGGCGATGAAGCCGATCTCCACGCTGATGTCGCCGCTCAAGACCGTGAATCTCGTCACCGGTTCCGATGCAAATGCGCAGAGCGAGCGCTCCGACGTCACCGCCGTCCCGGCGATGGGGGTGATCGCCGAGGCACTGGTGGCACTGGTGCTGGCCGACGCGGTGCTCGAGAAGTTCGGTGGGGACTCGCTGGTCGAGGTGCGGCGCAACCGTGATGCGTTCATCGCAGCCGCTGGCCAACGCTGGGTGGCGCTGCGGGACGCCATCCCTGAGGACGGCGCCTGAAGCGCCACGTCATCCTGGTCGGGTTGCCGGGGGCCGGGAAGACCACGGTGGCGGAGGGCGCCGCCCGGCTGCTCGGCGCGCCCTGGACCGACGTCGACCAACACGTGACCGACCTGGCCGGGATGAGCGTGGCCGACATCTTCGCGGCCCACGGTGAGCCGGCCTTTCGTGCCCTCGAGCGCAGCGCCATGGAGGCGGCGATCGATGAGCCCCCGCAGGTGATCGCCGCCGGGGCGGGCTGGGCGGCCCAGCCGGGGCAGGTGGCGGCCACCGAGCTCCGCGCGCTACTTATCTATCTCTCCATCGCGCCTGAGGTGGCCGCCCGTCGACTCGAGGGTGCCACCGATCGTCCACTCCTTCGGGGCGCCGATATCGGCCCGCGCCTGAAGCAGCTGCTCGATGCCCGCGAAAGCTTCTATCGGCTTGCAGCCCTTGAGGTTGCGGTTGATCACGCGACCCCCGAAACCGCGTCCGCCGCGGTCGCCACCGCCGCTCGCCAGTATGGTGGCTGGTGACGCGTCGGGGAGATGCAGGCTGCGGCCGCCGGGTTGCGGCAGACGCCGCGGGGCGGGTATTAGGTTCTGCCGCACACTGATCTGGAGATTGCATGGCCACTCGCAAGAAGACCACCGCCAGCGAACCGGCAAGCCGCACGCGCCGCGCCAAGCCATCGGCAGGCGGCGGATACGGTCAGGCGCTGGTCATCGTCGAGTCGCCAGCAAAGGGGCGGACGATCGCGAAATTTCTGCCGGCCGGATTCACGGTGAAGGCCTCGGTGGGCCATGTGCGCGACCTCCCGCGGAAGGCCAGCGAGATCCCCGCGAAGTACAAGGGCCTGGACTGGGCGCGACTCGGCGTCAACGTGAACGAGGGGTTCGAACCGCTCTACATCGTGGCCCCCGAAAAGCGCGCCACCATCCGCGAGCTCAAGGCCGAACTCAAGAATGTCGACGTGCTCTATCTCGCGACCGACGAAGACCGCGAGGGGGAGAGCATCTCATGGCACCTCCTCGAGGAACTGAAGCCCACCGTGCCGGTGCACCGGATGGTATTTCATGAAATCACCAAGGAGGCGATCACCGAGGCGCTGGCGAATCCGCGTGACCTCGACCAGAACCTGGTCCGGGCACAGGAGACCCGCCGGATCCTTGACCGCCTGGTGGGCTATTCTGTGTCGCCCATCCTCTGGAACAAGGTCGGCGGGAGCGGGCTCTCGGCGGGTCGCGTGCAGTCGGTGGCACTCCGACTCGTGGTGGATCGCGAGCGGGAGCGGTTGGCATTCCGCACCGGCTCGTACTGGGACCTCCTGGCCACGCTCGAGCACCGTGGGGCGTCGTTCGACGCGCAACTGAATGCGCTGGGCGGAAAGCGGATCGCCACGGGAAAGGACTTCGACGAGCAGACCGGACGCATCGCGGAGGGCAAGGATGTCCTGCTGCTCGACGAGAAGACCGCGCGTGATCTCGTCGAGCGCCTTCGACCCGCCGCGTGGCGCGTCACCGCCGTCGATGAGACGCCACGCACGCTGCGCCCATACGCTCCGTTCACCACGTCGACGCTGCAGCAGGAGGCCAACCGCAAGCTGCGCTTCTCGGCGAAGCGCACCATGTCAGCGGCGCAGGAGCTCTACCAGACCGGTTACATCACCTACATGCGGACCGACTCGACGGCGCTCTCCGACCAGGCGATCACGGCAGCGCGGCAGAGCATCACCAAGCTCTATGGTGACGCGTACCTGCCCGACCGCCCCCGCCACTACACCAAGAAAGTGGCGAACGCGCAGGAGGCCCACGAGGCCATCCGACCGGCTGGCAGTTCGTTCCGCACGCCCGACGCGACCAACCTGACCGGCGACCTGCTGGCGCTTTACGACCTGGTGTGGAAGCGCACGGTCGCGTCGCAGATGATGGACGCGAAGAAGACCGCGATGAGTGCCACGATCGAGGTCGAGGACGCGACCTTCCGCGCCACCGGCATCCGCACCGACTTCGCGGGCTTCCTGCGCGCCTACGTCGAGGGATCGGACGATCCCGAGGCAGCGCTCGACAACCGCGACAAGCCACTCCCCGCGCTCGCCACGGGTGACACGCCATCGGTGTCGGCGCTCGAACCAGAGGGCCACGAGACGAAGCCGCCTGCCCGGTACACCGAGGCGTCGCTGGTGAAGGCACTCGAGGAGAATGGCGTGGGTCGGCCGTCCACCTACGCGAACATCATCGGTACGATCGTCGACCGCGGCTACGTGATTCGCCAGGGCCAGGCTCTCGTGCCCACCTTCACGGGCTTCGCGGTGAGCGATTTCCTGGTGCTGCACTTCAGTCGACTGGTCGACGTGAACTTCACGAAGGGAATGGAGGAGCACCTCGACGAGATCGCAGGAGGCGACGAGCACTGGCGCGAATACCTCGAGGAGTTCTATCTCGGCGAGACCGGCCTCGCCGCACAGGTTGAGGAGAAGGCGAAGCTGCCCGCGACGGCCGGCCGCACCATCGCCATCGACGGACTCGGCGCAACCGTGAAGATCGGCCGCTTCGGTCCGTACATCGAGAGTGAATACGAGGGCAAACCGGTGAAGGCGAACCTTCCCGCCGACATCACCCCGGCCGATCTCGACCCGGAGCGCGTCGAGGCGCTGCTCCGCCAGCGCGCTGCAGGTCCAGCATCGCTCGGCACCCACCCCGAGACCGGCGACTCCATCCTGGTGCTGGATGGTCAGTACGGGCCGTACGTGCAGCTTGGCGAGGTGGAGGAGGGCTCCAAGACGAAGCCACGTCGTGCCTCGCTGCCCAAGGGCGTCACCCCCGACACCGTGACGCTCGAGATGGCGGTGGGATTGCTCGCGTTGCCCCGGCTGCTCGGGTCACACCCGGAGACGGGCCGTCCGGTAAAGGCCGGCCTCGGTCGCTTCGGCCCATACATCCTGCACGACATGGGGAAGGGTGAGGCGGAGTTCCGCTCGCTCAAGGCGCCCGACGACGTGCTGACGGTGGAGCTGCCGCGGGCGCTGGTAATCCTCGCCGAGCCCAAGGCGATACGGGGGCGGCGGGGCGCCACGGCGACCCCGACTCGCGAGATTGGTGCGCATCCCGCCGACGGCAAGCCGGTGCAGCTCTTCGACGGGAAGTACGGACCGTACGTCAAGCACGGTGACATGAACGCATCGCTGCCACGCGGTACCGATCCCGCGACCTACCCGCTCGCCGCCGCCGTGCAGCTCCTCGAGGAGCGCGGCAAGGCGCCGAAGGGAAAGGGCGCCAAGAAGACCACACGGAAGCGGCCGGCCAAAAAATGAGCACTTCCGCCACCGTGATCGGCGGGGGGCTCGCCGGCTCGGAAGCGGCGTGGGCACTAGCCGAACGCGGCATCGATGTCACGCTCGTCGAGATGCGACCAGTTGTCCGGACTCCTGCGCACCACACCGACCGCCTCGGTGAACTCGTGTGCAGCAACTCGTTCAAGTCGGTCGAGCTGGAGAATGCGCACGGCCTCCTCAAGGCCGAGCTCCGCGAACTCGGTTCAATCCTGCTGCCGATCGCCGACGAGGCGCGCGTGCCGGGAGGCTCCGCGCTCGCGGTGGATCGCGAGATCTTCTCCGAACGAGTCCACGCGAAGGTCACGTCGCATCCGCGGATCACCGTGGTGCGCCAAGAGGCACGGGAGCTCCCGGATGCGGCGGTGATCGCCACCGGACCGCTCACCTCCGACGCGCTGGCCACAGCCATCGCCGGCCGGCTGGGCCAGGATGCGCTTGCATTCTTCGACGCGATCGCACCGATCGTGAGCAGCGAATCAATTGACCATTCGCAGCTTTATGCGCTGTCACGATGGGGCAAGGGCGATGGCGACGACTATCTCAACGCGCCGCTCGATCGCGACGCGTACGAGGCATTCATCGATGCGCTCACCACCGCCGACCAGTTTCATGCGCACGAATTCGACGAAGTGCCGTACTTCGAGGGATGCCTGCCGGTCGAGGAAATGGCGCGGCGGGGTCGCGAGACGCCTCGATTCGGACCGATGAAGCCGATCGGCCTTCGTGACCCGCGCACCGGGAAGGACCCGCACGCGGTGGTGCAGTTCCGGCGGGAGGACCGGGCGGGACAGATGTGGAACCTGGTCGGCTTCCAGACCCGGCTCCGGATTCCCGAGCAGGCGCGGGTTTTCCGTACCATCCCGGGACTCGCATCGGCAGAATTTCTCCGGTTCGGCAGCATCCACCGCAACAGCTACGTCAACGCTCCCGCGGCACTCGGCCCGGCACTGCAGATGCCCGGCGATGGCCTGGTGTTCGTCGCCGGCCAGCTCACCGGTGTCGAGGGATACACCGAGTCGATCGGAACCGGTCTCCTCGGCGGGATCAACCTCGCGCGTGCGCTCCGAGGTGAGGCACCGGTGGTACCACCACCCACCACCATGCTTGGCGGGTTGATGCGCTATCTCCGCGAGGCCGATCCGAGGCACTTCCAGCCGATGAACGCCAACTTCGGGCTGCTTGATCCGCCCGACGGCCCGGTGAAGAAGGTGGAACGCAAGGCCGCGCAGGTGGCCCGTGCACGCCGCGACTTCGCGGCGTGGCTCCCGACGACATGAGCCAGCGCCTGGTCGAGGATTTCCTGCGCCACATCGAGACCGAGCGCGATCACTCGCCGCACACCGTCTCGGCGTACCGACGCGACCTCGCGGCGTTCACCGAGTTCCTCGATCGCCGAAACCCGGACGGCTGGCAGTTCGGCGGTGTCGATCGGCTCGCGGTGCGCGCCTTCCTGGGCGAGCTCGACCGCCGCGGGCTGGCGCGCCGGTCTGCCGCGCGCACCCTCTCGGCACTACGGTCGTTCTACCGATTCCTCCACCTGCATCACGACATCGAATCGTCGGTGATGCGCGCCGTGCGGATGCCACGCCTGGAGAAACGGCTCCCCACCCATCTCCTGACCGATCAGGTGCAGCGACTCTTTGCGCACGCCGAGTCGCTGGCAGCGGATGGATCGTTCGAGCCGCTACGCGACCTGGCTATGATCGAGCTGTTCTACTCGTCGGGGCTCCGGCTCAGCGAGCTGCGGATGCTCGATCTTCCGCAGCTCGACCTCGTCGGCGACACCGTCCGGGTGCTGGGCAAGGGCCGGAAGGAGCGGATCGTGCCGGTGGGCGCGCGCGCGTCCTCGGCGCTCCGGCGCTACCTTGGCGAACGGGTTGCGGCGGCTGCACGCGACGGCGCCGACCGGCAGGCGGTCTTCATCGGGGGTAGTGGGAAGCGGCTGAGTGCGGTCACGATCCAGCGTCGCATGCACCGGTTGTACGATGCGATCGGAGCGGACGACATGCGAACGCACTCGATGCGGCACACCTTTGCGACCCACCTGCTCGACGCCGGGGCCGACCTCCGTGCGGTGCAGGAACTGCTGGGGCATGCCTCGCTCTCGACGACCCAGATCTACACGCACACCAGCGTCGAACGACTCAAGCAGGTTCACCACAAGGCGCATCCGAGGGGCTGATGATCACGACCTTTCACGGCACCACCATTCTTGCCGTCCGCAAGCACGGTCGCGTGGCCATGGGCGGCGACGGGCAGGTCTCGATCGGCGACACGATCATGAAGGGGCATTCGGTCAAGGTGCGGGCCCTCAAGGGGGGGCGCATCCTCGCGGGGTTTGCCGGTTCGGTGGCCGATGCCCTCACTCTCTTCGAGCGGTTCGAGGAGAAGTTCGACCGCTATCCCGGCAACCTGACGCGCGCCGCCACCGAACTCGCGAAAGACTGGCGGAGTGATCGCTACCTGCGGCGTCTTGAGGCGCTGCTCGTCGTGGCCGACATGGATCACGTCTTCCTCCTGAGCGGCACGGGCGAGCTGATCGAGCCCGACGACGGCGTGCTCGCGATCGGATCCGGCGGGACCTACGCGCTGGCCGCGGCGCGTGCGCTCCTTCCCGATGAGCGGCTCAGTGCGCGCGACATCGTGGAGCGGAGCATGGCCATTGCCGCCGAGATCTGCGTCTACACCAATTCGCACCTGACCGTGCTGGAACTCCCGACGGCGTAGCGCGCCGACGCACCGACCCCGACCGGACACCAAATGGCCAAGCCGAGCACGCCCTCGCAGCACGACACTCCGCCACCACCGTGGCTGGAGGAACTCCCGCCACGGCTGATCGTGACGGAGCTCGATCGGTACATCGTTGGGCAGGGGGCAGCGAAGAAGGCGATTGCGATCGCGATCCGCAATCGCTGGCGGCGCCAGCAGGCGCCCGAGTCGATCCGTGACGAGATCACGCCGAGCAACATCATCCTCATCGGGCCCACCGGAGTGGGGAAGACCGAGATCGCGCGGCGTCTGGCTCGACTGGCTGGCGCACCCTTCGTGAAGGTCGAGGCGTCGAAGTTCACCGAGGTCGGTTATGTCGGTCGTGACGTCGAGGCGATGGTGCGGGACCTCGTTGACGCTGCGATCTCGCTGGTGCGAGCCGAGCGCGAGGACGAGGTGTGGCCGCAGGCCGAGACGCGGGCCATCGACCGGGTGCTCGACCTGCTGCTGCCGCCGGTCGAGCGTAATGAGGAGGGGGCTGCGGTGGAGCCCGCCGACGATGCGTTGCGGCAGCGCCGCGCGGAGTCGCGCGAGAAGCTGCGCGCCCAGCTCATGGACGGGAAGCTCGACGACCGCGAGGTCGAGATCGAGGTCACGCCGCAGAATTACCCCAATCCCGATGCCTTCCGGCCGCCGGAGGGGATGGAAGGGACCGACTACTCGTTCTCCGACTGGTTGCAGGATGTGATGCCGAAGAAGCCGAAGCGCCGGATCACCAAGGTGCTCGAGGCCCGGCGCCTGCTGGAGGATGAGGAACTCCGCGCGCTGGTTGACATGGACGAGACCGTCAACGAGGCGCTTGACCGGGTCGAGAATCACGGCATCATCTTCATCGACGAGATCGACAAGGTGGCGGGCGAGAAGAACACGTCCGGGCCCGACGTGTCGCGGCAAGGGGTGCAGCGCGACCTGCTGCCGATCGTGGAAGGTTCGACGGTGCAGACCCGCTATGGCTACGTCCGCACCGACCACATCCTCTTCGTGGCCGCGGGGGCGTTCCATGTGTCGAAGCCGTCTGACCTGATCCCGGAGCTGCAGGGCCGCTTCCCGATCCGGGTCGAGCTGGAGCCGCTCACCGAGGCGGACTTCGTGCGGATCCTCACCGAGCCGGAGAACGCGCTCACCAAGCAGTACGCCGCGCTGGTCGCCGCCGAGGGATGCAAGCTCGAGTTCATGGAAGATGGAATCGCCGAGCTGGCGCGCACGGCCTGGCAGGCCAACGACCGGATGGAAAACATCGGGGCGCGTCGGCTGCACACCGTGATGGCCGCATTGCTCGAGGAAGTGCTGTTCGAGCTACCCGACGGCAGCACCCGCACGATCGTCATGGACGGCGCCGCGGTGCGGGAGAAGCTCGCCAGCGTGATCAAGGACGACGACCTCAGGAAGTACATCCTTTAGCGGTTCACCGCCGGCTGCCAGCTCGCATGATGCTGTCAGCCGGATCCAGCCGGTACAGCTCGATCGCGTTCTCGGACATGATCTGCTTCTTCGCTCGCTCCGGTATCGCGAGCTCCTTCATGAACGTCAGGTACGATTCCATCGAGGAGATCGGCCAGTCGGTGCCGTACAGCACGGCCGACGGCTCCATCCCGTAGACCATCATCTCCTGTACCTGCTTTCTCATGAAGCTCTCGAAGCGATCCTCGAACGCGCCCAGCGTCAGTCCCGAGATGTCGGTCGAGACATTGGCATTCTTGTAGACCACCTCCATGCAGTCCCGCGTCCAGGGATTCCCCAAGTGACAGATCACGAAGTGGACGTCGGGGAACTCGACCGCGACCTCGTCGACATTGAGCGGATGGGCGAACTTGAGCTTTCCCTTCGGGGAGTATGTGTCGCCGGTGTGGATCATCACCGGGATCTTGTGCTCGGCGGCAAACTCGTAGGCAGGCGTCCAGGTCGGGTCGAACGGGTAGAACGGCTGGTAGCCGGGATACAGCTTGAGCCCGCGTACCTGGCCCGCTGCCACGTATTCCGCGAGTTCAGGCAACTCGT
The DNA here is from genome assembly GCA_013694695.1 of Gemmatimonadales bacterium. Taxonomy (GTDB): domain Bacteria; phylum Gemmatimonadota; class Gemmatimonadetes; order Gemmatimonadales; family GWC2-71-9; genus Palsa-1233. Next base: position 9,487 of record JACDBX010000112.1, read on the forward strand.
CGGCGGTGAAGTTGTGATAGTCGAGCCCGGCCACCACCGAAAGCCACGGGATGTCCCGCAGCGCTTCCACGACGGTGCGGGTCGAAGGCCTGCCGGGGGTGACGGTGTAGGACGTGAGCACCAGCGCCTGGTCGACCCGGTTGCGCCGCATCGCCAGCGAGAGTCGGTCGATGCACAGGTCGAGCGTGGGGACGATGTTCTCCTCGTAATTGTTCAGGTGCACATGGCAATCGATGATCATCGCTTTGAGCGCCTCCTCTCAAGAATCGATTCCGCCCAGGTTCGGCCACCGAGGCCGAAGGCGAGGGCCAGCGCGAGGCAGAGACCACCGAACGCGAGCTGGAACGCCAGCGCGAGCAGGTTGACCGCCATGCCGAGCTGCTCGAGGGCCAGGATGCCCACGAACGCAAGCAGCGCCGCCTGCACCAGGATCCCGATGTTGATCGCCTCACCGACGCCGACATTGTTCAGGTAGGCCTCCACCAGCCCGCGAATGAAACGGGCGCCAAGTGAGCCGATCAGGAGGACGATGAGCGCGGCAAGCACATTGGGGACGAAGCCGGTGAGGCGATCCACCAGCACCTGTCCCATCGTGAAGCCGATCACGTTGAACGCGGCAATGGCAAACATCAGCAGCACCGCCCAGTAGACCATCCGTCCGACAAGCGTCACCACCGTGAACCGCACCCCGCCGCGCACCAGGAAGTCGTCGACCCCGGTCTGCTCGGCGGCCGCGTCTACCCGGATCAGTCGCAGCGCGCGAACCACAATCCACTGAGCGCCACGAGCCAGCATCCAGCCCAGGATCAGCAGGACCAATACGGCCAGGAGGCGGGGGAGGAACGTCGCCACCTGGTACCAGGACGCTTGCAGCGACTCGAGGATCAGGTCGAACTCGTCACGCATTGGTGCCTCCGACAGCAGAACAAGGAATAATGTCAGCAATCTTCACGCGGGTTGCACACCCGACAGGCGCGCCAATCGTTGGGGGGTGAGACCCCCGATCGACCGGTGTTCCTCGAGCTGCGCGAGCATCTGGCGAAAGGTGCGGTGCGCCATCGGTCTCGAGATCCGATACACGCGGCGCCATGTCGTGAACAGCAGCTTGCGCAGAAGTGCCGTCGGGACGCGGCGCATTACCCGGGCCTGCGGCTCATAGTACAGCACGAGCGAAACCGGCGGGGCGCCGTCACGGAGGCTGGGCTGCATGTAGTCGAAATCGAGCGCGAGCACGCGGTCGCGACGCACCAGCGAGCGGAGCCACGGATTGTCGCGCCGGACCTCGCCGATTACCGCGTCGAGTGCGCCCTTGCAGATGCTCCGAGCATCCCGGCGGAAGATGGTGCGGAGCTTGGCCCGCAGCCGGGGCCCGAGCCCCAGCCCCCGGGCGGTTGGATCAACCGCGACATATCCGATGACCCCGGTGTTGACGTTCCCGAGGTAGGTCCCGCTCGCCATGCCGACCACTCTTCCGTCCAGCTCCGCCACCACCAGGTGCCACCGATAGTCGGACCAGACCTCCGCCTCCCGCTCCCGCAACGAATCGCGCCACTCCGTCCGGTCCACAGTCTCGTGCTTGTCGAACATTCGGGCCAGGACGCGATGGGCCTCCGCGATCGCCGGATCGTTCGAGGTCACCACCTCGCGGACGACGGGTCGGGTGGAGAGGGTCACGAGCGGAGCCCGACAGGTGGAGCAACGGCAATCAGCATCGATACCCTGGACACGAGGATTCGCGGGCAACAATGGAACCTATCGGCACGGCGGAGGGCATGAAAGCGATGCGCCTGCTTCCCGCGACACTCTAGTACTATCTTCGGGGTTATCCTGCCATATTGGCGGACCCTCCTCCGGACTGGTGCATGCCCAAGCGGGACTTCCTTCGCAACACCGACCTGTCGCGCGTCGAGACCCTCGACTTGCTGGCTCACGCGTCCCGAATGAAATCGGGGGCTGACGTGGCGCGACCACTTGCCGCGCGTGTGGTCGGGCTGATATTCGCCAAGAGCTCAACGCGGACCCGGGTGTCGTTCGAGGTGGGCATCCGCCAGCTTGGCGGCGACGCGTTGTTTCTTTCGTCGCGCGACATCCAGCTCGGGCGGGGCGAGCCGATTCGTGACATGGCGAGGGTGCTGTCCCGCTACCTCGACGGCATCATGATCCGCACCTTTGCGCAGGCCGATGTCGAGGAACTGGCCGCGCACGCCACGATCCCGATCATCAACGGGCTCACCGATCTCCTCCATCCGTGCCAGTTGCTGGCCGACCTGCTCACGATCCAAGAGGAGTTCGGCACCCTCGACGGCCGGGTGGTGGCGTGGGTGGGCGACGGCAACAACATGGCGAACTCGTGGATCGAGTGCGCCGGTCTGCTCGGCTTCGAGCTGCGCCTGGCGTGTCCCGATGGGTACCGCCCCGATCAATCGCTGCTCGACGCGGCGCGCCATCATACGACGATCCACCTCACCGATGATCCCCGCGAGGCAGTGCAGGGCGCGGACGTGATCAATACCGACGTGTGGACCTCGATGGGGCAGGAAGAGGAAACGGCGGCGAGGGAGAAGGCCTTTGCGGGCTACTGTGTTGATGAGGAGCTGATGAAGCGGGGCTCCTCCGACGCGATCGTGCTGCACTGCCTGCCGGCGCACCGCGGTGAGGAGATCAGCGAGGAAGTGCTCGAGGGACCGCAGTCGCGGGTTTTCGACCAGGCCGCGAACCGCCTCCATGCGCAGAAGGCGCTCCTGGCGCAGCTGCTGGGATGACAACACTTGATGAGCATCGGCGCCTGGTGGATACGGCCGGGGCGTTTGTCACCGAAGGGTGGGGGCAGTTCGAGTTGGCGGGTTCCGACGCGGGTGCGCTGGTCAATCGCATCGCGACGGCCGATGTGTCGCAGCTCCCGCCCGGCCGGTTCGCGCGGGCCCTGCTGCTGCGCGATGATGCCTCGATTCTCTCACTGGTGACGGTGCATCGCTTCCCCGATCGCGTCCTGCTGGTCGTGCCTCCTGCGCAACGAAGCGAGGCGTGGCAGCATCTGGTCGCCCGGAAGCACGGCACGGTCAGGTTGCGTGACATCTCCGACGACGTGGGTCTGGTGATCGTGCGCGGCCCCGACGCTGTCAATCGACTCGCGATTGGCATGCGACCGGGGCCGGCCGATCCCGGTCAGGTGCACAATGCGCGGCTGGGTGGGATCGATCTGTTTGTCGCGCGCGCGTCAACCGACGGTCCCGACGGAGTCGATCTCTTCTGCCGCATGAACGACCGAGTGGCGCTGATGGAACTGCTGCGCTCGCTCGCAGTGCTGTCGGTTGGCGAAGGCCCGTGGCAGCTCCTCCAGATGGAGTGGGGAATCGCCGATGTCGGACACGGGATCGATCCTGGTGACACGCCGATCGAGGCCGGGCTCGAGCATCTGGTTGCAGAGGGAAAGGGCGCACCGTTTCCGGGCGAGGGTGCGCTTGCGGCGCGCCGACGCACTGGCGCCCTCAAGCGCCTCGTGGGGTTCCGGGTTGCCGGTTCGCGTCGACCGCAGGTCGGCTCGGTGGTGCGAGTTGGCGGGCACGCGGTCGACCGGGTGCGCGCCGTCACGTGGTCGCCTCGTGTCGGTGTGATCGGGCTCGCGGCGGTACCCACGTCGGCGCTGGCGCCGGGGGCGATGCTCTCGATCGAGGCGGATGAAACCGCGTGGCCCGCGGAGATTGTCGGCCCGCCCTTCGTGTCGCGCGAGGAACCGTGGGGCAATGGAACGTGAAGGTCCGTGCCGGGGTGCTCACCATTTCCGATGCCTGTTCGCGCGGCGAGCGCGCCGACCGGTCGGGCGAACTCGTCGTCGAGTGGTGCGTCGCGCGCGGTGACGACGTCGTGCATCGGGGCTGCATTCCCGATGACAGCGCATCGATCGTTGCGACGATGATCGAATGGGCGGACGGGGGAAACGTCGACGTGATCATCAGCACCGGCGGTACGGGACTGTCGCCCCGGGATATCACGCCCGAGGCGACGCGGGCGGTGATCGATCGCGAGGCCCCGGGAATCTCCGAAGCGCTGCGATCCGCGGCAATTCCCCGCTTTCCTCGCGCTGCCCTTTCGCGTGGCGTCGCGGGATTGCGCGGCGGGGTGCTGGTGGTGAACCTGCCGGGTTCGCCAGGCGGGGTGAGCGACGGGGTGACGGTGCTCGATGCCATACTCGATCATGCGGTCGCGATCGCGCGCGGCGACGCCACGGACCACCGATGAGCGCCCGCGTCGTGGTGACGATGTCCGATCTCGAGACGGCGGTACCGCTGGATCGCGCGCTCGAGGCCGAGGGTATTGCCTGCGAGCTCGCGGCGTCGGCAGAGGAGGGCCGCTCCGCGATGCGTCGCAATCAGATCGCCGTCCTGGTGCTCAGCGGCGCGGCGCGGGAGTCGCAGGCACGGGCGCTGGCCGAGTACGCGCGCGAGCACGAGATCGCGGTGCTGGCACTGCTCGAGCCCACCGACAGCGGTCGCGGCGAGACGCGGCTGCCGGTCACCGAGATGATGGTCAAGCCGGTGCACACCGATGAACTCGCCGCCACGGTACGCCGGCTGGTCGATCGCCGGGAGCTGCAGCGCCGAACGGGGATTGCAGGGGAGAGCGCCCCGATCCAGGAAGTGCTGGTCAAGATCGAGCAGATGGCTCCGGTGTCGAGCACCGTCCTGATCCAGGGTGAATCGGGCACCGGCAAGGAGCTGGTGGCGAAGGCGATACACGATCTTTCGCCGCGTCGGGGACGTCCGTTCATCGCGGTGAACTGTGCTGCGCTACGGGAGACGCTGCTCGAGAGCGAACTCTTCGGTCATGAGAAGGGGGCGTTCACCGGTGCCGCCGAGCGGCGGCTGGGACGATTCGAGCTGGCTGACACGGGGACGATCTTCCTCGACGAGATCGGCGAGATCCCGATGAGTGTGCAGGTGAAGCTCCTGCGGGTGCTGGAGACCCGATCGTTCTTCCGACTGGGTGGCGTGCAGCCGATCAAGGTCGATGTCCGGGTGGTTGCGGCGACCAATCGGGCCCTCAAGGACCGGGTTAGTGTCGGTGAGTTCCGCGACGACCTCTTCTACCGGCTGAACGTGCTGTCGATTTATCTGCCACCGCTCCGGGAACGACGCGATGACATCCCGCTCCTGATTCGGAGGTTTGTCCGCGAGTTCACGGCGCAGCACGAGCGGACCTTTCCAGGGATCGCGGCCGACGCGATGCAGCTTCTCCTGAAGGCACCCTGGCCGGGCAACATCCGGCAGTTGCGCAACCTTGTTGAATCGATGGTAGTGCTCGCGCCCGGGAGCGAGATCCGGGCAGTCGACATCCCTGGCGACGTGACCGAGGGGATGGGCACGCTGTTGCCGGCCCGGATCGCTCCGGCCACCAGCAACGGCGTCGGGCTCGGGGCCGCAGAATTCGAGTTCATCTTGCGCTCCCTCATGGAGTTACGTGTCCAGGTCGAGGAGCTGCGGCGGCGGCTCGAACAGCGGCCCGACCACGGTGATGTCCACGTTATCGAGGTCAGCGATACCTCTTCGCAGGTGCTGGCCGTGCCGGCGATGGGGTTGGAAGAGGACGAAGTTGAGGTCGAGGAGGAGGTGGTCGTCTACCGGGCGGGAATGACGATGGCCGAGGTTGAACGTGCCGCCATCGAAGCGGTCCTGCGACGGGCGGAGGGCAACCGTCGGCGGGCCGCCCAGGACCTGGGAATCGGAGAGCGGACGCTTTACCGCAAACTGAAGGAGTATGAAATCTCCTAAGTCACTCTCCGATAAACCTTTGGGCGGCACCACCTCTTGACACTTCTCAAGCCTCCTGCCAACTTGCAGCAGCGCGCACCCTGCGCTTTCTCCCGACACCGCGAGCACTCTTGCATCTGGCCATCGACCCTGCGCGCTGTGTCGCTTGTCTGGCATGCATTCGCGTGTGCCCGACCGACGCGATTGCACTGCCGCCGGAGGCGCCGATCGTCGAGATCATCGAGGAGAACTGCATCCGCTGTGGCGAGTGTCTCCCGGCCTGCCCGCATGACGCCATTACCGCAACCGGCGCGGTAGACCGGGCGCTTGCGATCGCTGAGGCCGGCACAGGCGCGCTGATTCTGGCGCCCGAGGCGGTGGTGCATTTCCATCCTGCCACTCCGGAACAGCTGGTCAACGCCTGCTACGAGGCGGGTTTCCGGTTCGTGTCCCGGGGCGTGATCGGCGACGAGCTGGTGGCGCAGGAGTACCTCAGGTTGTGGGAGGAGGCCGACTGGGGGACGCTGATCCGGAGCACGGATCCGGTGGTCGTGGCGGCTGTGACTTCTCATTATCCGGAACTCGTCCCGTACCTGGCTCCAATCACGATGCCGTGCCTCGCCGAGGCGCGATTCCTGCGTCGGGTCCATGGTGAGATGCTTCCGGTGGTGTACGCCGGGATCGCGGCGCCGGGGATGGTCACCGAGCTCGATGCGATGCTCACCTTTGCGGATCTTGAGCAGCTGTTTGCGCTTCGTGAGGTCCGACCGGAACTGTTGCCGCGGACCCATTCGCGGGTCCCGCCGGAGATGCGCCGGCACATGTCCGTGGCGGGCGGGTTGCCATTGGAGGTGGTGGTGAGCGGGTCGTCCAACGGACGTCGGCTGCTCACGATTCGGGGACTGGAGACGCTGCCGGCGATTGCCCGGGCGGTCGGCCACGACCGGATCGACCTCGGGTTCGTGGACATCCAGTCCCACGCGGGCGCCCTCGGGCATCCGGCGGCCGGACCGAAGGCGGATCTCTACCGGCGGCGGGCGCTGGTTCAGCAGTATGAACCGACGCGGAGCCGGGAGCCGGTGATCCCTGACGAGGCGGTGATCGAGATCGGGGCGTCGTTCGCGTTCGGGAAGCGCCGGGAGCAGGGTGATCCGGCGGCGGTGCGCGCGATCCTCGAGGCGATCGGGACGGGACCCAATGGGCGTCCCTGGGATTGCCGGGCGTGCGGCTATCAGACGTGTCATCGGTTTGCGCAGGCGAGTGCCATGGGACGTGCCTCGCTCCGGCAGTGTGTCCCGTGGCTGTCGCGTCGGGCCGATGATGCGTCGCGCGATGCCAGTACCGATGCCCTGACCGGACTCGCGAGTTATCGCACGCTGCAAACGCGGTTGTCGCACGAGGTCGAGCGCAGCAAGCGGAGTGGCGACACCTTCGCGATCCTGTTCCTCGATCTTGACCGGTTGAAGGAGCTGAACGACCGGTACGGCCACGAGCGGGGCAACACCGTGCTGCGGATGGTGTCGGAGGAGGTCCTGCGGACGATCCGCAACACCGACCTTGCTGCGCGATATGGGGGAGATGAGTTCGTGGTGCTGCTGACGCGCACCGACCGGGCCGGCGCGTTGCGCGTGGCTGATGCGGTACGGGAGCGGGTGGAGCTGGCGGGGCGGCGGATCGGCTTCCTGTCGGGGCAGATCACCGTGAGCATCGGGGTGGCGGAGTACGATCCGTCGACGCCCGGCGAGGGTCCGTTGCTCGAGCAGGCTGACCGTGCCTTGTACCTGGCCAAGGCGGCCGGGCGGAATACCATCGCGTAGCGCACCCGCGCGCGCGCACGACGACGCAGAGGATTTTCGTGACCGCTTCGCCATCACATTTTTTCGATGCCCCCGGTGCGCGCCCTGGTGGCGCGGCGCCTGATCCCGCTGCGGATCCGTGGAACGTGCGGCGGGCCGAAAACCTGCTGACGTCGCTCGAGGGAGTGCTGTCGGCGCGGGTGGTGACGACCCCGCTGGGCGAGGTGAGCGAGATCCACATCCTGGCGCACGCAGGGCAGACGCCGAAGCAGGTGGTGCGCAACGTCGAGTCGGCGCTGCTGGCGCATCTCGGCCTCAAGGTGGACCACCGGAAGATCTCGATCGCGCAGACGGCGGACGTCAAGCCGATCGAGACGCTCGATCTCGGCGCGGTGCGGGAGCGGGCGGCGCAGCGGGTTGTGTTGTTCGACGACCTTGCCATGGCGACCGGCCCGCGGAACCGGCGGGTAACGGCGACGGTCGCGCTCACCAGTGAGGGTCGGATCGAGTCGGCATCGGAAGAGGGACCGGACACGGCCCGCAACCGCCTGGACGTGGCGGCGCGGGCGACCGTGGTGGTGCTGGAACGTTTGCTTGATCGTGGTGGGTTGGCGCTCGAGGGCGTGCAGATGCACGAGGCATTCGGGCGGACGTGGGTGATGGTGGGCGTGCAGGCGATCGGCGGCCGCGATTCGAAGCTGCTGATGGGCACGGCCGAGGTGCGAGAGAGCGCCGAGCATGCGGCGGTCTACGCGACACTGGACGCGACGAATCGTTGGACGATGGCACGCAGTCCGCGCTAGGATCGAGTCGGTGGTGCGTGCTGGCAGGAAGGTGGAAGGGCAGGTGGTCGCGCGGCGACGGAATGGCAGCCGATCGGGCGCGTGTTCACAGTCAACAGGCAGTCCACAGGAGTAACGGGGGGGAATCCCGGGGTCCGGCATTGAGCGGAGCCGAGCGGCAAAAAAAGCGAAGCGTCCGGTAGACCATAGCGGGGTCTGCCACCTCTGAAGTATCGATGGTCCCGAGAGGAGGTGACGCATATGCTGGAATGGCTGGCCGCCGCGGTCGATTTCATTGCGAGTATTTTCCTCGCTGAAACCGTAACCTGGATCTAAACGGACCCACGCAGTTCGGGTTTTCCTCCCAACCATATGTCCCTCAACCGTGCGGTACGGCTATACGTGATGCTCATTGCACTCGCAGCGGTCCTGCTGCTGGTGCTAATGCGGCAATTGCCGGAACCGGATCGCATCGGCTGGTGGGCTGTAGTGTCATTTGGAGTGGTGGGAATACTGCTCGAGATCGGACGAACGGCGAATAAGTCGGGCGCCATGGCGGGATCCCTCGTGTTTGTGATGCACCTGGCAATTGGGGTATCGCTCGGCGGATTCTACGGCGCGATGACAGCCGCCTTCATAACCGGAATAACTCAAACATACGCGCGTGTTAACCCGCTCAAGATCGTATTCAATGTGTCTGAACGGGTAATTAGTGTCGGATTTGCATTCTGTGTGTATGTATGGCTTGGCGGCCAACATCCTCCTCTGGTGTTGCGACCTGACGAGATCGGGGTGGTGCTTCCGTTCAATGTCGCGTTGATCGAGATCGGAATATTTCTCGCGGCTGCCATCGTCTATTTTGTGGTCAACAGTGTTGCTGTCAACACCGCGGTGGCTCTGTCAACCGGCAAGTCTATCCTCTCAACGTGGCGCAGTAACACGCTATGGGTTCTGGGATACGACATCGCGGCAAGTTTACTTGCGCTCGCTGTAGCGTACCTGTTCGTCCGGTTCGATCGTGCCGAGGGGATCGGGCGCTTCGGTTTCATCGCGATTTTTCTCCCCCTCATCGCGGTTCGACACTACTACGGTCGCCTCAACACGGTTCAAGACCTGTACAAGGAACTCGACTCAGCCTACGAACAGCTTGAGCTGAACGTACGGGAACA
>JACDBX010000114.1 GCA_013694695.1 Gemmatimonadales bacterium
CCTTGTCGCCCCGCTGACTCGCCATGATCGCGACCGACTGACCCCACCAGGCACGGTCAGTGTCGAACGCCGCCGGCGAGAGGCGGAAGAGCAGCTCCTGTTCCGGCGATTCCAGCGCCCAGCCGAGTTCGTTGTAACCCGCGAAGTAGGCCAGCAGCGCGGCCAGCGTGCGCTGCGACCGCGGATCCAGCTCGCGTGCGCGCGAGTTTGTCGAGTGCCGCCTCGAAGCGCCCGACACGGGCGTCGGGGTGCTTATTCTCATGTGGGGCGGGGAAATGCCACCGCACCGAGTGGAGGGCATGGTTCCTGCCAGTTACGTGATCGTGCCAAGCGAGAACGGTTGTTCGCCCACCGCCATTTTCGGCACGGAGTTGCCGCGCCTCCGCCTTACTCACCAGCAACGGGTCCCGCCACATGACCGACAATCCGGGGATCTACACCCAATCCTACTTTCAGCACCTTCACGACGTCGAGGAGCGACATTGGTGGAGCCTAGGAATGCGCGACATCGCCGACGCCCTTATTCAGCAACAGTTCGGGGGGCGCGATGACCTCGACATCCTCGACGCAGGATGCGGCACGGGGATCACCCTGGGTTGGCTCCGGCAGTACAGCCGCCATCGGCCGGTTGAGGGGATAGACGTGGCGCCCGAGGCGCTGAATTTCTGCCGCGCCCGCGGCCACGACCAGGTTCGCGTGGGCTCTGTGCTTGATCTCCCTTACCCCGATGCCGCGTTCGACCTCGTGGTGTGCCACGACGTGATCCAGCACGTGATGGATGATGTGGCGGGCATGCGAGAGATGGGCCGCGTGCTCCGGCCAGGCGGCGCGTTGCTCGTGCGCACGAACACCAAGCTCGCCATCGGCAGGGAGAAGCCAGCGGACCGTGACGATTACCGGATGTACACACCGGGGGAGTTGCGCGGGAAGGTGGCTGCGGCCGGGCTGTCGCTCCGACAGCTCAGCCATGTGAATGCCCTCCTGTCGCTGCCGTTGATCGTCAAGCGATACTGGCGCGAAAGAAAGACCCCGACCTACGGCGATCGCGGGCTGCCCATTCGACTCTTGCCACCACATCTCGCGTGGCTCACCCCGGTTCTCCGCGGCACGCTTCGGGCCGAGGCGGCGTACCTCTCGAACTTCTCTCGCAGCTTGCCAATCGGTACCGCCATCGTGTTCCTCGCCGAAAAGGCGCCAGAAGCCCGACGTAACACGCGATCAAAACGCGCCTGACGGACCGCAGGGGCTCACGAACTCGGCCTCCGGGGCACTGGCGGCGGCGATCGCGAAACCGGCCGCGCCGCGTGGCGCGATGGCCCTTGGCGCCCTGTCGGATGGGTAGTCCGAGGGAACGAGGTGGTGCTGGTCCTTCCCCGAGGAGCACGGCCTCATCGAGGCGCTGTCAAACTGGCCCGCCGCGCGCGCGCTGGTCAGCAACCACATCGGCGATGATCGCCGTGAGCGGGGTGGTCGGGCGGAAGGCGATGGTGGCCTCGAGTTTGGTAAGGTCGGGGATCCGACGCTGCATGTCCTCGAAGCCCGCCTCATAGGCCTCAGCGTACGGAATGTGCTCGATCGGGGAGTCGCTCCCCACTGCATCGCGTACCTTTTCGGCGAGACCTCGAATCGAGATCTCCTCGTCGGAGCCGATATTGTAGACGCCCCCGACGGCGCCCGGCGTTCCGAGGAGGCGCAAGAGGGCTTCAACGGCGTCCTGGACGTGACCGAAGCAGCGTTGCTGGTCGCCGGATCCGTAAACTGTGATCGGTTGCCCGCTCAACGCCTGGCTTACGAAGTTGGGAAGCACCATCCCATATCGGCCGGTCTGGCGCGGACCCACAGTGTTGAAGAACCGGACGATGATCACCGGGACCTTCTTCTCGCGCATGTACGCCAACCCCAGCCATTCGTCCAACGCCTTCGAGCAGGCGTACGCCCAGCGAGAATGGGTGGTCGGACCCAGTTGCAGGTCACCATCCTCACGAAACGGAAGGCTGGCACTCTTGCCGTACACTTCGGAGGTCGAGGCAATCAGCACCAGCTTCTGTTTCTTCGCCGCGGCGCCAAGCACAACCTCTGTCGCCTTGACGTTTGTCTCGATCGTGTGCACTGGGCGCTCCACGATCAGGCGAACTCCCACGGCCGCGGCAAGGTGGACCGTGACGTCGCACTGGTCGACGCACTCCGACACAAGCGGCGCATCGAGCGCGGAGCCGATCCGGTAGGCGAATCCCGCCCGATCCAGCAGGTGGGCGATGTTCTCCATGCTGCCTGTGGAGAGGTCATCCAGTACCAACACCTTGTCGCCCCGATCGAGCATCCGTGTGGCGAGATGCGAACCGATGAACCCTGCACCACCTGTGATGAAATACCGCATATCCGGCCTCAGGAGAGAAGAGAGAGTACCCGGGCGTTTCCCCGATCGGCCGCAGCCGATCGCACGATGTCGAGATACCTCGGCACCACGGTCCGCTCGGACCACAAGGCATCCAGTGCGGCGCGGCCCGACCGGGCCAGGGTCGCCCTGAACGCGGGGTCCTGCAGGAGCCGCGCCATCGCCGCCGCGAGTTCGCCGCGATCTCCAAAGAGCATGCCACCACCCGAGGACTCGATCAGCTCAGGCAGGGGTCCGAGCCGACGCGCGATGACAGGAGTGGATTGCCGGAACGCTTCTAGGAGGATGATGCCGAAGGTTTCAAAGCACAGCGAGGGAACCAGAAGCGCCGTGGCTCCCCGGTACCACTCGCCCAGCTCGTCACTCCCGACCCTGCCCAGAAAACGGATCCGCGGGTTGTGCCCCGCCATGGCGCGAAGCGTCGCCCCGTACTCGCCGTCACCGGCAACGACCAGATCGGCGGCGCCTTCCCCCTCGAACAATGGAAGAACGTCCTGTAGTCCCTTGATGAGCTCGAGCCGACCCACGAAAATGAAATACGGACGCGACTGCGGTGGAGTCGTTGGAGAGGTGTCCTCCACGGCTTCCCGGTCATCCGGCAGGAAGTAGGGGAGGACGTCCATTTCTCGCGGAAAACCGAACTCCATGTGCTTCGCGCGACTGAACTCGCTCATCGCGATGAAGCGGTCCACATGGTGCAGGTTCCGCTCGAGCAAGCCTGTCCATCGCCACCATTGCGGGGGACGGCGATAGTGCAACTGGCATCGGAAGCATTGGCGGCCCGTGCACACCTCGCGACCGTGACGCCACAGCACGTGAGTCGGGCATACCAGCCAGTGCTCATGGGCCATGTGCAGCTTGACGGCGTCACCGTATGCGTACAGGCCAGGCCCACCAAGCAGCGAGATGTTGTGATACGTGATGACATCGAAGCTGCGCGTCGCGAGAAGCTGGCGAATGCGCCTGGCATTGATGATCGGACGGCCGGCCTGGTGAGTGAGCAGCGGCGACAGCACGCCTGCTCCGCTCCGGAGCGAAACGACTTCGAGGCCATCGGGTTCCGGTGAAGCGGGAGGCGGCGGACCCGGCGCCAATGCCTCATACGCATCAACATCATGAACGACGGTGACCCGATGCCCCGCGCGCACGAGTCCCCTGCTCAACCGCTGGACCCCGATGCCATCGCCGCCGAAGTTGTACGGAGGATAGAACGTCGTCAGGAACCCGAAACGGAGACCGGTGTGACGATTTTCATCAAACAGCGATAAATCCTCGGGAAGTGGCATGCCGGGGATTATCGCGGGGCCCCGCGTCGATCGGAAGGGGAGTCGGCCGCGTCGCGAGACCGGCGCGCGCGCCGGCGTCCCAGGTGAGCGCCCTCGCCCGCCGCTTCGCCTCCAGGCCCATCGCCAACCGCGCGCCTTTGTCCCACGCCGACGCGAGGATGGCCGCGACGAGCGCGGCCTCGTCGTTCGGGGCGACGAACAGCCTCGGAGAAGGGGGTCATCTCGCAGCGATTCCTCTATTCGCCCTGTGACCCGGCGTCCTCGATATCGGCCTCCGATACGTTCGCAATGGTGCGGACCGTCGCGTCGAATCAGGCGGTCATCAGAATCATTTGACCGGATGGTTCACGATCCTGTGAAACGCACCACCATGTTTTCCAGTGGCGACTCGGCGATGACCATTCGCGAAGGTTGCGCCGCGTTGGGCTTCCAGGCGCCGCCGCCAAGCAGCGGCGCCAGAGCCCCGACACGCCCGATCAACTCGAACTGACGAATGGTGTACGGAAGACCCTCGCT
>JACDBX010000123.1 GCA_013694695.1 Gemmatimonadales bacterium
AGCAGGCCAAGCCCCCACGCCCCGACATGCAGGATATCGGCGGCGAAGATCGGCAGCAACGCGATCGCCCCACCAAACAGCACCGAGAAGAGGTCGAGCGTCATGGTGCCCAGCAGCAGGCGCTGGCGCCGCAGGTAGCGCACCCCCGCCATGACGGCCGCCATCGTCGACTCGCCCGACGGCGCCGCCACCGGGACGGCGCGGAAGGTGATGGTGCCGAGCGCGAGCAACGACACCGTAACAAGCGCCGCATCGACCAGGTAGCTGTTGCGGGCGCCTACGAGCGCGTTGAGGAGTCCGCCGATGGCCGGTCCGATGACGGCACCTAGCTGCCACGCCGTGCTGCGCCATGTGACCGCGTTGGCCTGCAATGCCCGCGGGACCATCGCCGCCACCAGCGCCGTTCGTGCCGGTTGCAGGAACGCTCGTGCGACGCCGCTGATGCCGATCACGATGTACGCGCCCACGATCCGGACGCGCGCATCGTCGCCCTCGAGGCCACCCAGCCAGGCCAGCGCGAGTGAACAGCCGAGCAGCGCGACGGTCGCGATCATCGCGAGACGCCGCCGCTCCATCCGGTCGGCGACGTGCCCTGCGATCAACGCGGAAGCAATGTTGGGAAGCGCTTCGGCGAGGCCGATCAGCCCCAGCGCCAATGGGTCACGGGTGTCGAGATACATCTGCCACGCGACCACGACGCCCTGGATCTGGATTCCGAGGGTGACCGTGAAGTGCGCCACGATGTAGCGACGGAAATCCGGTATGCGGAGCGCAGCCCAGGGGTCATGCATTCAACGAATGGTAGCTGCCCCGGGCAATGGAGGCGGACCTGCTCCGGGCGGTCTTATCGCCCGGGCGCCACCGGCTTGCGGGCGTCGACCGGCGGCATCCGGAGCTCGATGCCGTCGCGCAGCATCGTTGCCACGGCCTCAGGGGGCATCGCCACCAGGAACTCGCGTCCGCCCGAGCTGAGCACGGGATAGCGCCGCTCCCATTCGATCAGGGCGGGATTGAGCAGGAAGGTGGGGATGCCGAAGCCGTTGATGGTGACCCGCTCGAGCCGAAACCGCATCAAGCCATTGCTCCGTTGCGGCATCGAGATCTCGGCCACCAGCGGTGCCAACGAATCGATGAACGAGAACACCACGCCGAGCTCGGCGCGGGTCTCGGCAGGGAAATCCATCAGTCGCCCGCTGATCCGCACCCGTGAGGAGTCGGATGACACCCGGAACGCCAGCGAATCCTCGAAGGGCGGCACGCCGAGGCGGGCTAGCAGATATGCCGCGAAATCTCCGATGTTCACCGTGTCAACGAGGTGGGTGCGCTCGAGGAAGACCGAATCGACCGCCGACGCCGCCCGCACCACGCCATCATTGGTGAGCCGGCTCCCGCCCTGCTGTTGGGCGGCCAGCGGACCCGTTGCCATCGCCACCACCACCGCAATCGCCATGTACCGCACGGCTACCCCTGGTTCGAAGGAATCCAGCACCTGCTTCATGCATCCCGCATTCCGCGCCCCACTGGTTTACAATCTGCTGGCGCGCATCATACCCGCCCACACCGGTACACCTCGTGATCCTGCTCGGCACAGTGGCTCTCAGCGTCGCCCTCGCCGCCGCCCCTGCATTGGAGGCCGGTCCGGCCCCCGCGCGCTGGGGGGAACTGGGCCACCGGACAATCGCCCGGACCGCGGAGCTCCAGCTGAGCGGGCACGCCCGCCGTGCCGCCCGGTCGCTACTCTCCGGCCAATCCCTCGCAGAGGCCAGTACCTGGGCTGACCAGGTCCGCAAGGAACGCCCCGCCACCAGCCCCTGGCACTACGTGAACATCCCGATCTGGGAGTCAGGTTACCGCCCTGAGTTCTGTCCGCGCGCGGCATGCGTAATCGGTACGCTGGAGTCCCAGCAGAAGATCCTTGCCGACCGCTCGGCCAGCCGGGCAGACCGGGCCGAGGCGCTCCGGTGGGTGATCCATCTCGTCGGCGACCTGCACGCGCCGCTCCATGCAGGCGATCGCGGCGATCGCGGCGGCAACGACCTGCGCGTCGAGCTCGAGGGTCGACAGACAAACCTGCATGCCGCATGGGACTCAGGCCTCCTGGCCGTGATGCAGCGCCGCGAGGAGGAGCTGGTGAAGATGCTGGTGCGCCGTATCCCGCTTCGTGGCGACCTGGCACAGATCCGCGCCGGCACAATCGCGGATTGGGCGATGGAGTCGCACGACCGGGCACGCGACGTGGTCTACGGTCTCCTTGCCCCGACGCTGGTACTCGACGGCGCCTACCGGATCGCGGCGGCGCCGGTGATCGAGGATCAGATGTTCCGGGCCAGCGTGCGCCTCGCATGGCTGATCGAGCAGGCACTGGGAGAAGACTGATGAGCGTCTGGGGCGTGATCGCGTTCGTCGGCGTGGGCTTTTCGCTCGGGTTGCTGGGCGGTGGCGGGGCGATCCTCGCCGTGCCGGTGCTGGTACACCTCTTCGCGATACCGATCACCATGGCGGTGCCGATGTCGCTGCCCGTCGTCGGGACTGCGGCGGCAGTCGGAGCCTTCGCGCGGTGGCGTCAGGGACACCTCAGGCTGCGGGCGGCCGCGCTCTTCGCCGTCTTCGCGATGACCGCGGCATTCGCCGCCGCCAGGCTCGGTGCCGGCATCGGTGATCAGCCCCGCACGATACTCCTTGCCGTTGTCATGCTGGCCGCAGCCACCGCGATGTGGCTCCGATCGCGCGGCGGCCCGGCGAACGCGCCCGGTGCGCCGGTTGCGACACCGCGGCCGGTGGTGGTAATCCCCGCGGCAATCGTGGTGGGAACCCTCACCGGGCTTGTCGGGGTCGGTGGAGGATTCCTGATCGTCCCGGCGCTGACCGGCTTCATGGGTGTCGCGATGGCCGAGGCCACGGCGACGTCGCTGGCCGTGATCGCGCTCAACACCGCAGCCGCGGGCGCGGGATACATTGGAAGGGTCCATTTCGACCCGCTGCTGACCGCGGTGGTCACGATCGCCGCGCTCGTCGGCATGGTCGCCGGCACCCTGCTCGCGCCGCGCATCCGGGCCGCCACATTGAGCCGGGTTTTTGCGCTGTTGCTCGTGCTTGTCGGAACATTCATGCTCTGGCAGGACCTGAAACGCTGATCGCCAGACCAGGGAGTTCGTGATGTTCATTCGCCGCTTCTACGACGACCGTCTCGCGCAGGCGAGTTACATGATCGGATGCCAGCGGACCGGGGAGGCGATCGTGATCGACCCTGCCCGCGATATTCGGCAGTACGTCGATGCCGCCCCCGCCGAGGGACTCCGGATCACGCAGGTCACCGAGACCCACATTCACGCCGACTTCGTGAGCGGCGCACGGGAACTCGCGCATGCAACCGGGGCGCAGCTCATGCTCTCGGGAGAGGGCGGACCCGACTGGCAGTACACCTACGCCGCCTCCGATGGCGCGAAGCTGCTGCATGACCGCGACGTGATCGTCATGGGTGGGGTGCGTCTCGATGCATGGCACACTCCCGGCCACACCCCCGAGCACCTCGCGTTCATTGTCACCGACCTGGCACGAAGCGCCGAGCCGGTCGCGATGGTGAGCGGCGATTTCGTCTTCGTCGGCGATGTCGGGCGCCCCGACCTTTTGGAGCTGGCCGCGAACGTGTCGGGCAACAAGGAAGAGTCCGCGGTGCGGCTCTTCCATTCGCTCAAGCGGCTGCACTCGTTGCCGGACCACCTCCAGGTCTGGCCGGGGCACGGTGCCGGCTCGGCCTGCGGCAAGGCGCTGGGGGCGATGCCAACCAGCACGCTGGGATACGAGCGGCTCACCAACTGGGCGTTTGGCGTCAACATGGAACCAGCGTTCGTCACCACCGTGCTCGACGGTCAGCCGACTCCCCCGTCGTACTTCGCGCGAATGAAGCGGGTGAACCGTGACGGCCCACCGGTGCTCGGCGCACGACCGGGGCTCCCCGAAGTAGATCGCGACGCCGTGACGCACGGGTTGAAAAGCGGCAGCGTCGTCCTGGATGTGCGGCCCAAGGCGGAGCAGGCTGCGGGACACCTCGCGGGTACGCTCGGCATCCCGTTGATCAAGTCATTCACCACCTGGGCCGGTTGGCTCGTTCCCGGCGACGCCACCGTGATCCTGATCGCAGGCGGGGCGGACGTGGCCGCAACGGCGCGGGACGCGCTGGCATCCATCGGGATCGACAACGTGATCGGGTACGCCGGGCCGTCGGTGATCTCCGGCCCGACAGTGCGAACTGCGCAACCGGGCGACATCAACAATGCCGGGGCGATGCAGGCCGACGGACGGCATGTACTCGACATCCGGGAAGCCAACGAGTATGCCGCCGGTCACATCCCGGGAGCGGAACATCATCCGCTCGGCACGCTCGAATCGTCGGTGGCCAACCTCGATCGCTCCACCCCGCTGGCGGTGCATTGCCAGGGGGGGACGCGCAGCGCCATCGGGACGTCGGTACTGGAACGGATGGGATTCACCGACGTCATCGACCTGACGGCAGGATTCGGCGGCTGGAGGAAGGAGTGAGGCTCGCTCAGCCTCGCGGAGCTGGACCGCGGTAGGGGTAGCCCTTCAGGAGTGCACGGTCGAGCGACCGATCGTGTCCGTAGATGTCGCGGTGAAAGAATGTTTCTCCCGATTCACGCACTTCCGCACTCTGGTACACGAGAAAGACCGGAATCTTCTTCGGCAGCGACACCCAGATCGTGCTGTCGCCGCTCATCGCCGAATCGACGCGCTCACGGCTCCATGCAGCGTGATGGCGGAGCAGGAACGCCGCCAGCGCGGCCGGATCCGACACCCTGATGCAACCATGCGAGAAGTCGCGGCGCACGCGCGCGAAGTGCCCCCGCGACGGGGTGTCGTGGAGGTAGATGTCCTCGGGATTCGGCATGATGAACTTGACGCGGCCGAGCGCGTTGGTCGGGCCGGCGCGCTGGCGCACGCGAACGCCGGCGCCGATTTCCCGGATGCTCGAATCGGTGATCGGGACCACGACATTGCCCCGCAGCAACTCGTAGTTCTCGCTTTCAAGGTAGGTCGAGTCCTTCAGTGCCTTCGGACGGATCTCATTGCGCATGATCGACAGCGGGACGTTCCATTGCGGCTGGAATTGCAGCGCCACCATCTCGACGGCAAGCAACGGCGTGTCGTGCTTCACCGCGGTGCCCACCACGACATCCATCGAGAGGGTCTCCGACTCGAGGTCCTCCTTTCCGTGCAGCGCATCAAGCCGGAACGCGGGGATGTTCACGATCAGTGGGGGCGCATCGAAGGTGCGCGGCAACCAGCGCCAGCGCTCCATCGAGAGCTCGATCTGCCGGACCCGATCGCCGAACGTCCGCGCGAATCGCGATCTGGTTGAATCGCCGATGATGCCGTCGGCACTGAAGCCGTGCCGACGCTGGAAGCTGCGCACGGCGCGCACCAGCGCATCGCTGTAGAGCGTGTCACCCTCGACGGCACGGTCGATCTCGGCGCGATCGCGCAGGTCCCCCACAAGTGTCATGAGCCGCCGCAACTGCGGCGCGCCGCGATACGCCATGCCCGGGCGCAATCGGTCGGGCAGGTCGGGCAGGACAAGCCGACTGGAGTCCTGCGCGAGCAGGCGATACCTCACCAGCAACGATTGCAATCGGCGGTACTGGTAGAACGACGGCTCCAGCGCGCGGAATACCTGCGCTGGTTGGCGAGCCGCGGCCACCTCGGAGAGGATCCGGGGCGCATCAAATGGCTCTCGCGCCAACCGCAACGACGGGTGCAATGTCCGTGGGTCGATCCGGCCGCGATCCAGCGCCATCGCATAGCGCGCCACGGCAACCGACAGCCAGGCGTCGGCGCGCCCGACCCCTGCGTCGCCCCAGACGGGAACCGAGTCGGAAAAGGCGCGAATCTGATCGGCGTCGTAATCGGCCGGTGCGAGCCCGCGATAATGCGCCGTCCTGAGTTCGTGGAGCACCGCTTCCGCAGCCGGGGTCAGCTTCTGGCCGTTCAGCCACAACGGCGTCCAGCCCCGAGCCTCGTACGCAGCCCGCACCCCCTCGCGCACGTCACCGAAGTCGGACCACCGGGCACCGACCAGCGACGGTGCATCGATCGACGCGCGCAGCGCGGCGGCAACGGCCGCCGTGTCGGGCGCCGCTGTGGTCACCGACCAGAGGGCGAGCAGGGTTGAGAGCATCACGAAATGTACAGCGCCGTGATCAGTCGCGGGTCAGCGGCTCGTGGCCATGTCCCGCCGAACGGTGAGCTTTTTCCCCTTGATTGTTCCCCCCCGCAGCGCCCGGATGACCCCGTCGACCAGGTCGTCCGGGACCTCCACCAGGGAGAACCGTTCCGAGATCTCGATGGTGCCGATCGACCGGGCGTCGACCCGCGCCTCGTTGGTGATCGCCCCCACGAGGTCGGTCGGGCGCAGGTTCTGCTTCCGCCCCGCGCCGACGTAGATCCGCGTCATGCCAGTGGTGCGCCCCCGCGGCTTCGATGCGCGCGGGGCGCGTTCCCGATCCGGTCGTGACCGTTCCGCCGCGGCGACGGCGATCGGGATCTCGACACCGTCGGCGCCGTCATCTCCCGCCAGCGCACCGTGGGCGATCTGCACCGACGCCATCGCGATGTCCATCAGGTCGAACTCGTCGGCGAGCGACTCGACCACGACCCGGAACCCGTCGGATTCACCCGCCAGGATGGTTTCGCGAAGTGTCGCGCGCGTGATCTCCAACCGCCTCGCGCGCACATCGAGCACCGTTGGGAGCTGCGCGACCTCAACCTTGCGGCGGGTGAGCTGCTCGATGTTCCGCAGCATCCGGTGCTCGCGCGGCTCGGCCAGCGTGATCGCCACCCCCTCGCGACCGGCGCGACCGGTGCGCCCGATCCGGTGCACATACGTCGCGGGCGAATCCGGAACGTTGAAGTTGACGACATGGCTGATCTGCTCGATGTCGAGACCGCGCGCCGCCACGTCAGTCGCGACCAGCAGGTCGACACCACCGGTTCGTGTCTTCTTCATCACCCGATCGCGCTGTTCCTGCGTCATCCCCCCATGCAACGCCTCCGCCCGGTAGCCGCGGGATGCCAGTGTCTCGGCAAGCGCATCGACCTCGGTGCGGGTGCGGCAGAAGATCAGCGCGAGAGTCGGCGCCTCGAGGTCGAGAATCCTCCCGAGGGCGGCAACCTTGTGCGCCCGGGCCACCACATACGCCGTCTGTCGAACACTCGGCAACTTGCCTGTGGAAGGTTCGCGGGCGATTTGGATCCGGGCCGGATCGGAAAGGTGCCGCTCGGCGATCGCTGCGATCCGCGGCGGCAGGGTCGCGGAGAAGAGTGCCGCCTGACGGGTCGGTGGGACGGCATCGAGGATGCCCTCGATCTCCTCGGCGAACCCCATGTCGAGCATCTCATCGGCCTCGTCGAGCACCACTGCCTTCAGCGCCGTCAGGTCGAGGGTCTTGCGACGAAGGTGGTCGAGGGCACGTCCCGGCGTCGCCACGACGACGTGAACGCCGCGCCGGAGCGCCCGAATCTGCTGGTCGAACGCCTGACCGCCGTAGATCGGCACGACCATGGCGCCAATCGCCCGGCCGTATTTGTGGAATGCCTCGGCCACTTGCATTGCGAGCTCGCGAGTGGGTACCAGGACCAGGATCGCAGGCTGTGACGGCGCAGGTGCGTCGGGTGACAGGCGCTGGAGCAGCGGGAGGGCGAACGCCGCCGTCTTCCCGGTGCCGGTCGCCGCCTGGCCGAGAATGTCGCGGCCCGCCAGGAGCGGCGGGATTGCGGCCTGCTGGATTGGGGTCGGCTCCTCGTACCCCAGCGCCGTCAGCGATTCGACGATCGCCGCGGCAAGGCCGAGGTCGGAAAATGATGCGGTAACGGGTGTGTTCATGGGCGAAGACTAGCCCGCACGCGGAAGGACGGCCATTAAGAGCGCCCCCCGCGGGGCGACTCCGTCTGCCCGCTCAATTGCCGTCACCGAAAAGGTTCAGTGCGAAACACGGTCCGATTCGGAGGCGACGAACGCCATGGTGGCGATAAACCCCACCAGGCAGACCAGGAACAACACCCGGGCCACGCCCAGCGACGCCGACGCAATGCCGGCAAACCCAAAAAAGGCGGCGGCAAACCCGACGACGAGAAATCCGAAGCCATAGCGCAGCATCACGGTGCTCCATCCAGCCCAGGGTGAAAACGATTTCTGCTTCTCATAGCTGAAGACGATCCAGGGTCTCCGTGACGCACCATCACCCTCGCCGTGCACCCGCCAAGCGTCGGGGCGTCCCTTTCCCCGGGATCCCGACACCACGACGGGTGCGAGCGGCAGCCCGCCGACCTTGGAGGAGCGCATGGCACGCGGCATCTGGAAGGGCACACTCAGCTTTGGCCTGGTATCGATCGGCGTCGAGCTGCACACCGCCGAGAAGGCCGAACGGCTCGACCTCGACCTGATCGACCAACGCGACATGGGGCGGATCGGCTACCAGAAGATCAACAAGAGCACCGGCAAGGTTGTCGAGCAGACCGACATCGTGCGCGGCTACGAGGTCAGCAAGGGGCGCTACATCGTGCTCACATCTGCGGAACTCAAGGAAGCAAACCCGAAATCGACCCAGACTGTCGACGTGCTCGGCTTCATCGATGCCGGAACGATCCCGCTCATCTACCACGCCAAGCCCTACGTGATCGCACCCCTCAAGGGGAGCGAGAAACCCTACGTCCTCTTTCGCGAGGCACTTGAGGAAACGGGGCAGGTGGCGCTTGCGCAGGTCGTGATCCACACCCGACAGTACATGGCGACGGTGTTCCCACACGACGGGACACTCGTGGTGCAATTGCTTCGCTACGAGGCGGAACTCAAGACGCGCGCCGAGGTCGGCATGGAGACACTCCCCACACCCGGGCGGGCAGTGCGAGCGGAGGAGCTGACGATGGCGAAGCGATTGATCGAGAGCATGGCCACCAAATGGGAGCCCGGGGAGTACAACGACGAATATCGTGACGACCTGATGACGATGATCAAGAAGCGGGCGAAGAAGGGCGCTGATCGCGAGGTGCAGGACAGCGATACGCCGAAGAAGGGCAAGCCGGAGGAGACGAAGGTGCTCGACCTCATGGCGGCGCTGCGGAGGAGCATCGACGAGCAGGGCGGAACCACCAAGGCGGCGTCGCGGAAGTCCACGAAACGCGCACCAGCAAAACGCAGCTCCCGCAAGTCGGCCTGACGGTGGGCACTCGCCGCATGAGAAAGTCGGCGCCGGACTTCGTTGCGCCGCAGCTCGCGACGCTCGTCGACGCCGTGCCGGTGGGCGACGAGTGGCTGCACGAGATAAAGTACGACGGATATCGCCTGGTGGCGATCAAGGCGGACGGGCAGGTGCGGTTGCTCACGCGCAACAACAACGACTGGACCGCGCGTTTCGCAGAAGTGGCGGCGGGGCTGGAGCGAATCCCGGCAACCACGGCCGTGATCGATGGAGAGGTGGTGGCCTTCGAGCGGGGTGGTCGTACGTCCTTCCAGATGCTGCAGGCCAGCCTGGAAGCGGGCGAGGGCCACCCGCTCAGCTATGTCGCGTTCGACCTGCTCCATCTCGACGGCGACGACCTGCGCGCACGGCCGTTGACCGAACGGCGTGCGTCGCTCGCGGCGCTGCTACGGGGCACGCGTGGTCGGGGAAAGCCGCAGGTAAGCTCCGAGCTTCCGGGCAGCGCCGACGTGCTGTTGGCTGCGGCGTGCCGCCTGGGACTCGAGGGATTGATCAGCAAGCAGCGTGACGCGCCCTACACGAGTGGTCGCACCCGGAGTTGGCTCAAGATCAAGTGCGGCATGCGCCAGGACTTCGTGGTGGTGGGTTACACGCCGCCCAAGGGAAGCCGCGTCGCGATCGGGGCCCTGCTGCTGGGGGTGCTCGAACCGCGCGGACGCATACGCTACGCCGGCCGGGTGGGGACCGGGATGCCCGATGCATTGCTGCGTTCGCTGGGACGGCGACTCGCTTCGCTCAGGCAGGACAAGTCGCCGCTCTCACCACTTCCGCCCGGACTGCCCGTGGGGGTGCAGTGGGTGGAGCCGACCGTGGTCGTGGAGGTCGCGTTCGCCGAGTGGACCACCGAGTCGCGACTGCGCCATCCATCGCTGATCGCGGTGCGCGATGACAAGCCAGCGCGCCAGGTGAAGCGCGACCGGGTGAAGCCAATCTCTGCGGTGGAGGATACGATGCCCGAAGTCAGTGGCGTGGTGATCAGCAACCCCGATCGGATTGTCTTTCCCGAGGCTGGCCTCACCAAGCTCGACACCGCGAAGTTCATCGAGCGGGTCGCACCCCTGATGCTGCCCCACGTTGCTGGTCGGCCACTCACCTTCGTCCGCTGCCCCGAGGGAATCGCCGACGAGTGCTTCTTCCAGAAGCACTGGACCGGACAGGTGCCCGACACCCTCGACACCATCCCGATTCGGCAGGGCAGCGGTGAGGTGCGGCGCTATGTGGTGGTGCACGACGTGGCGGGTCTTGTCACGCTGGCGCAGTGGGGCATCCTGGAGATCCATCTCTGGGGCGCCCGGGCCGACGACGTGGAAAAGCCCGACCGGGTCACCCTCGACCTCGATCCGGGTGAGGGCGTGAACTGGGCGGAGATGCGGAGCGCTGCGCGCGCGGTGCACACCCTGCTCGAGACGGCGGGACTCGAGAGCTGGCTCAAGACGAGTGGCGGCAAGGGTCTGCACGTCGTGGTCCCGCTGACACGGCGATCGACCTGGGACGATGTCAGCGATTTTGCGCGCGCGGTGGCGGAGCGGTTGGCGAGCGAGGCACCATCGCGTTTCGTCTCCGTTGCGTCCAAGGCGCAGCGACCCGGCAAGGTGTTCGTCGACTGGTTGCGGAACACCCGCGGTGCCACGTCGGTGGCTCCGTGGTCGATGCGCGCCCGGCCGCGCGCAGGGGTATCGGTGCCGATCCCGTGGAGCGCGCTCAGTCGGGTGAAGGCCGGCGATCAGTACACCGTCCGGGCGCTCTCGCGTGGCAAGCTGCCGACGGATGCCTGGTCGGAGATTGACCAGGCCCGGCAGCAACTCTCGAAACAGGTTCTCGCGCAAATCAGGGGGTGACTGCGTCAACCCGTGATTTCGCCCCCCAGGATTCCGAGCACCTGACCGGTGATGTATGACGAGTCGGCGTGCGATGCGAGAAAGACGAACGCCGGGGCGATCTCGTCGGGCTGGGCGGGGCGCTTCATCGGCGCATCCTTGCCGTGCTTGCCCGCCTCGGAGGCCGGCTTGTCGGCAACATTCAGCGGCGTCCACACCGGCCCCGGTGCCACGCAGTTCACCCGGATGCCGCGGGGCACGAGATTCTGCGCCAGGGACTTCGTGAAGGTGTGGATCGCACCCTTGGTGGACGAGTAGTCCAGCAATTCCTTGCTTCCCTCGATTCCGGTTACGGAACCGGTGTTCACGATCGCGCCACCCCGCGGGATGTGACGCAGCGCTGCCCGCGCCATGAAGAAGTACGCATGGATGTTGGTACGAAAGGTCTTCTCCCACTGCGCGTCGGTCAGCTCATCGACGGTCTCCTGGTGCTTCTGGAAGGCGGCGTTGTTCACCAGGATATCGAGCTGGCCGAACTTCTTGACGGTCCGACTCACGGCGCCGTCGCAGAACGTGCGCGAAGTCACGTCACCCGGTATCAGCAGGCATCGCTGCCCTGCCTCCTCGACCACCCGGGCCGTCTCGGCGGCATCGCGCTTCTCCACCGGGAGGAAGACGATCGCGACGTCGGCGCCCTCCCGCGCAAAGAGCACCGCCACCGACCGCCCGATCCCGGAATCGCCGCCGGTGATGAGCGCCACCTTCCCCTTGAGCTTCCCGGCCGGTTGGTAATCAGCGCCCCGGAACTGCGGGCGAGGTGTCATCTTCGCCTCGATGCCTGGCCGTGGCTGATGCTGATCGGGAAACGGTGGCTTGGGACGGCGAGCCTTCGTGCCTGCCTCCGACTTCGCCGCAGCGGTGGAACGCTGCCGGGCGGGCGGGGGATTGGTGCGGTTTCGGGATGGCATCGGCGCTCCGGGAGGGGTGTAGTCGGCGGACCAGGCCGCCGCAGATCAATGGAGGGTGACGCGCCGGATCCGGAACCGGTACACACTCGCTCCTCCCTTGTCGCCCTCGATGTCGTGGTGCGAAAAGCTTGCTCAGGTCAGGCAAGGACCAGCGCCCGTGAGCGCAGCACGCGAAACGGGCGCCGCTGTCGATGATCCGACTCCGGCGCCCGTTCTGGCGTCCCTTCTGAGGCATGCTGCCCGCTACTGGATCGCGTTCATCATCCCGAAGATCGGCAGGTACATCGCGACGATCATCCCGCCCACGATCACGCCGAGGAAGAGGATCATCATCGGCTCCATGAGCGACAGCATGCCGCTCACCGCGACGTCGACTTCGTCGTCATAGAAGTCGGCGATCTTGCTCAGCATCTCGTCGAGGCCGCCGGTCTGCTCGCCGACAGCGATCATCGAGATCACCATCGGGGGGAAGACGCCCGACTTCTCCAGCGGGGCCGCGATGGTATCACCGCCGGCGATCGATGCCCGGCTCTGCATGATTGCGTCCTGGATGATGGTGTTGCCCGCGGTCTTGGCCGTGATCTCGAGGCCGTCGAGAATCGAAACGCCCGACGACACCAGTGTCCCCAGCGTGCGGGTGAAGCGCGCCACCGCCGACTTGCGGAGCACGTCACCCAGCACCGGCATGCCGAGGAGCATCGCATCGACCTTCCGCTTGCCCGCGTTGGTGGCGTTGAACTTCCGGAACGCGAACACACCCACGCCAATCGCAGCGAGCAAGACCATCCAGTACGACTGCAGCATGTCTGACATCAGGATGACAATACGGGTCGGAACCGGCAGGTCGGATCCGACGCTCGCGAACATCTCCTGGAAGACCGGGATCACGAAGACCAGCAGGATCACGATCGCGCCCAGCGCCACCCCGAAGATCACCGCCGGATAGATCATCGCGCTTTTCACTTTCCGGATCAGCTTGTCGTTCTTCTCGAGAAATGTGGCGAGGCGGAGCAGGATGGTGTCGAGGATGCCGCCGGCCTCGCCGGCTGCCACCATGTTGACATAGAGCGCCGGAAACGCCGAGGGGTGGCGGGCAAAGGCATCGGCCAGGGTGTTGCCGGCCTCGACGTCGAACACCACCGCCCGCGTGACATCCTTGAGCTTCGGGTTCTCGGTCTGGGTCGCCAGGATCGTCAGCGACTGCACGAGGGGGAGCCCGGAATTGATCATCGTCGCGAACTGGCGCGTGAAGATGACGATGTCGCGGGTCTTGATCCCCTTTCCCGGGAGCTTGAACGCGATCGACTTGGGCGCCTCCCGCAGCGACACCAGGATGAGCCGGTTCTTTCGCAGGTGACCGATCAGGTCGTCCCGCGTCGGGACGTCGAGCTGTCCCTTCGTGATCTGCCCGGTGGTGGCGTTCTTGGCGGTGTAGTCAAAAACTGGCATTGATGCTCCGGTATGCTGCTCGTGTGTGCGGCGCGGGCGCCGGGCGTCGGGCAAGGTCCAGCGGGCGGACCCGTCAGCGCATCGCGATCGCCTGCTCCTCCATCGGGGTCTCGCCGATCGCACGCATGAACTCCGACGGGTTCGGCGAGACCCGCAGGCACTCGTCGCGCGTCACCTCGCGGCTCATGTACAGCTGGTAGAGCGAGTCGTTCATGGTCTGCATGCCGTGCTTCTTGCCGGCCTGCATCAGCGAGTAGATCTGGTGCACCTTGTCGTCGCGGATCACGGACCGGATCGCGGGGGTGGCCACCATGATCTCGGCCGCCATGCACCGACCCTTTCCTGATGCCCGCGGGATGAGGGTCTGGGTGATCACGCCCTCCAGCACGAACGCGAGCTGGGCCCGCACCTGCGACTGCTGGTTCGTCGGGAACACGTCGATGATGCGGTTGATCGCCTCGGGCGCGGAGTTCGTGTGCAGCGTCGCGAGTGCAAGGTGTCCCGTCTCGGCAATGGTGAGCGCCGATGCGATCGTCTCGAGGTCGCGCATCTCGCCGACCAGGATGACATCGGGGTCCTCGCGCAGCGCGTACTTGAGCGCAGACGCAAACGACTTCGTGTCGGTGCCGACCTCACGCTGGTTCACCAGGCAGTTCTGGTGCCGGTGGATGAACTCGATCGGGTCCTCGACCGTGATGATGTGGCCGTGTCGCTCGCGGTTGATCTTGTCGATCATCGCGGCGAGTGTCGTGGACTTGCCCGAACCGGTCGGGCCCGTCACCAGCACCAGCCCGCGCGGGCGCTCGGCCAGCTTGGCGCAGATCGGGGGGAGCTTGAGGTCGTCGAACGACTTGACGTTGAACGGGATCATGCGGATCGCGACCGACACGCAGCCCCGCTGCTTGAACACGTTCCCGCGGAAGCGCGCGAGATTCTGGATCCCGAACGAGAAATCGAGCTCGTCCTCCTGCTCGAACCGCTTCTTCTGGGTCTCGGTCAACACCGAGTACGCCAGCGACAAGGTGTCCTTTGGCCCGAGCACCTGATCGATGCTGGTGTTGACCATCTCGCCGTCGACCCGCAGCTTGGGCCGCTCGCCGGCGGAAAGGTGCAGGTCCGAGGCCTCGCGGGTGAGCATCTCCTCGAGCATCGCACGCAGGTTGAGCGTCATTCGGCAGTCTCCTTCACGACTTCCTCCACGGTGGTGATTCCCCTCTCGACCTTCTTGAGCCCGTCCATGCGAAGCGTAAGCGTACCCTCGGCGACGGCCTGGTCGCGCAACTCGGTGGTCGAGGCCCCGACCAGTACCAGGCGGCGGATCGCGGGCGACATCGCCATCACCTCGTACAGGCCGGCCCGCCCGCGGTAGCCCGTGCCCCCGCACTCGTCGCACCCCCTCCCCCGCATGAACTGGAAACCCCGGACCAGGTCGATGTCGGTGCTCAGCACCTTCAGCTCCGCGTCGGTGTATCGCACGGACTCCTTGCAGCGCAGGCAGATCCGGCGAACCAGCCGTTGCGCCACCACGAGATTGACCGCGCTCGCGACATTGAACGCCTCGATTCCCATGTCGATCATGCGAACAATCGTGCTGGGCGCATCGTTGGTGTGCAGCGTGGAGAGCACCAGGTGACCGGTGAGCGCCGCCTTGATGGCGATGCCGCCGGTCTCCAGGTCACGAATCTCGCCGATCATGATGATGTTCGGGTCCTGGCGCAGGAATGAGCGCAGCGCCGACGCGAAGGTCAACCCGATCTCGTTGCGGACCTGCACCTGGTTGATCCCCGGCAGGTTGTACTCCACCGGGTCCTCGGCCGTCATGATGTTGGTGTCGACCGTGTTGATCCGCTGCAGCGCCGAGTAGAGCGTGGTCGTCTTGCCGGACCCCGTCGGGCCGGTCACCAGCACCATCCCGTACGGGTTCAGGATCGCGCGCATCAGATCCTGCTCGGCCTTCGGCTCGAACCCGAACTTGGTGAGATCGAGGGTGAGGTTGCCCTTGTCCAGGATGCGCATCACGATCTTCTCGCCGAACAGCACCGGGAGCGTCGAGACGCGGAAGTCGATCACCCGCGAACCCATCTTGAGCTTGAGCCGGCCGTCCTGCGGCATCCGTCGCTCGGCGATGTTGAGCGACGCGAGGATCTTCACCCGGGAGGTCAGCGCCGCCTTCATCCGGAGCGGCGGCTTCATGACCTCGATCAGCGCGCCGTCGATCCGGTAACGGATCCGGATCTCGTGCTCGAAGGGTTCGATGTGGATGTCCGAGGCACCCCGCTGCACGGCATCGGTCAGGATCCCGTTGATGAGCTTGACCACCGGGGCATCATCGACCGCGGCCTGCATCGCCGCACCCTCATCCTCTTCCTCCCGCACCACCTCGATGTCGTCACCGATCCCCTCCATCTCGCGGAGGATGGTCTGGAGCTGCTCGTCACTCGACTCGTAGTGCTTCTCGAGCAGCATCCGGAGGGTCGCCTCGCCGGCAAGTACCGGGAAAAGGTCGAACCGGGTGATGAACTTGAGGTCCTCGAGGAGCCCCTGGTCGGCGGGATCGGCCACGGCGCAGGTGAGGGTGCGCCCCTCACGCTTGAGGGGGAGCACCATCCGCTTGAGCGCGAGGTCAGCCGGAATGAGGCGAAGGATCCTGGGGTCGACGTCGAAGTGCGTGAGATCGACCGCAGGCATCCGGTACTGGCGAGCCAGGACCTTGGTGAGCTCGAGCTCGTCGATCACTCCCTGCTTCACCAGGATATACCCAAGGCGCTGATGGGAAGTCCGCTGTTCCCGGAGGGCCAGGGTCAACTGCTCGCGCGTAACCAGCCCCTGTGAGAGGAGCAGGTCGCCGAGGCGGTCGACCGTGGGCGCCGAGTCTGCGGGCAGGGCCTTGGGAGATGCGTTGATGGCGGTCATCCCGAACCGGAGGTGCAAGGGGGATGCCTTTGTGGTCAGGTGCCGCGACCACGGTCAGGGTCAATGGAAGCTCAAGCGGGGCGCGATTCGCGCCACGAGCGCGGCGGGAAGCCCCGGAACGCGGCGCAAGTCACCGACGCCGCGAAATGGGCCCACCGAATCGCGAAATGCCACGATAGCGGCCGCCCGGACGGCTCCGATCCCGGGCAGGGCGTCGAGTTCGGGGGCGCCAACCCGATTTACGTCCAGCAGCGGCCCCCCCGATGTCGTTGAAGCTTCGGCGGGCGGGGCACTGAACCTGAGGTGCGGTGCCAGCCGGGCGAGTATCGCCGGCCCCACCCCCGCGACCCGATCGAGCCCCGCAGGTGTGCCAAACGCCCCCCTGGCCTCGCGATCCGCCACGATCCTTCGCGCCAGCGCCGGCCCGATCCCCGGCAGTCGCGTCAGATCCTCCGCTCCGGCACGGTCGACATCAATGCGCTCATCGGCGCCAAGGGGCCGGGCCCGAGCCACCGAGAGTTCACGGTGCGCGATCGGGTCGCCGTCGGTCGCAAGATCGAAGAGTTGCACCCCCCCGGGCGGCGCACCGGGGGTCACAAACGCAGCGAGCACCAGGTGCCCGGCGAGCGCGAGGCCACCGAGCATGAACAGGGCACGTCGTTCTCGCGGAGCCATGTCGCATGGTGGCGCATGGCCGGACAGGTGTTGGTGCCGGTTGACGCGTCATGTCACCCGGAAACCCGGTCGCTCAGCGCGCCGCGCCGGCCCGGCGAATCACCGCCACGGCAACGTTCCCGACGATACCCAGGGTTTCCTCGGAAATCTTGTCGAACGTATCGTGCTCGGTGTGCCAGTAGGGATAGGAGTGCGGGAAGCCGATCACGTCGATCGCACGAAACCCGCGGGCAATGAGCGGGGTGTGGTCATCGGTGACTGCGTCGCCGATACCGCGGACGAACGTCGAGCCGTATCCCATTCGCTCGGCGGTCTTCCACACCATGTCGACCACCTCCGGCGCCGCGATCTGCGAAAAACTCTCGGGGGCGAACTGCTGGTCCCGCGCCCCCACCATGTCCCACACCACCGCGAACAGCGGTCGCTCGGGCACCACCGGGTTCAGCGAATAGTAGGTCGAGCCGATGAGCACGTCCTCGTTGCCGCCGCGGAAATAGCCATAGTCCTCGCCATCCACGAACACGAGATCCACGCCCACGGTTGGATGCTTCTTCTTGAGGGCATCCATGACGCCAAGGAGAATCGCCACGCCCGATGCCCCGTCGTTGGCGCCGGGGACGACCTTGGTGGTGTCTGGCTGGGCGTCGGTGCGCGGCCGCGTGTCCCAGTGTGCCATGTAGAGGACCCGCGCCGATGCATCGGGGTTGAAGCGGGCGATGACGTTGACCTGCGGAATCGAGTCGCCCTGCAATGTTCGGTGCCACCACCGCTGGACCACGACCGTGTCGGCGCGACTGCGCGCCATCGAGTCGAGCCAGAGGGCCATGGCTGCGTGCCCCTCTGTGCCCGGAATCCGGGGTCCGAAGGCGAGCTGCTGCTCGACATAATCGAGCGCCTGCCGCCCCGAGAATTCCTGCTCCGGCACGGGATCACCCGCGGCGCAGGCAACGGCCGTGGCGAGAAAGAATCCAGCGAGTGCAATGCGCATCAGAAACCCTGTTTGGTGAGCGGAACGACGACGGAGATCGCCGCGGAGAGCGTGGAGATCTTCCGTTCAAGATGTCGGACGTCGATCAGCGACCAGCCGAGGGACAGATCAGCCTGGACGGAGCCGACGATGTTCGCGGCGAATCTCCCACGCGTCTCGAGCCGGCGCAAGTCGGAGATCGTGATGCACGGTTCATTCTGGCGTTCGATGCAACTGATGTCCTTGCTGGAGATCGCGGTGAGCGTGGTGGTGAGCCGCTTGGGGAGCCGCGAGATCGATCTCGGCAGCGTGAGGCTCCACGATACGTCACCCGTAATCGACGTACGGTCGCTGAGCACCACATTGCCGCCATTCTCGTTGCGCCCGTCGGTAAACGACGCCCGACCCAGGATATTGACACCGTTCTTGAACACCAGCCGCCCATTCGGCTGGACCTCTCGCGACTCGACCGCGGTCCGGATCGGTTCGCCCGCACCGGTTGGAATGAGGTTCGACCCCTCCCGCTGCCGAACACTTGCCCGGAGCTCGACCAGCGTGAGCGGCCCGGAACGGAACGAGCGCAGCCACGCCACGCTGCCGCTCGGCCAGTCACGCTGCCGCGTCTCGCTCACGAGGAAGTCACTCACCCCGGTCCGCTGGTGGCGAATGGTTTCCAGGGTCGAGTAGTTGACCGTCGCCGAGAGCCCCAGCGGCAACTGGAAGCCGCCACTCGCATTGGTGGTGTGGGTGTTGTTCGCCCCCACCGCAAACTGCCCCGCGTGCGACAGGAACGAGTCGAAGCCGCCGAGAGCGAGCTGGAAGCCGAGGTCCGGGCTGAACGACGCAAGGTCGAAGGTCGACTGCCGGTTGCTGGTTCGGCTGATGTCGAAGGTGCGGAATCGGTTGAAATAACGTGCCGTGGACGATGAGTCACCCAGCACCCGCCGCAGCAGGAGTGCCGGGTCGATCGTGACCCCCACCTCGTCGAGCCGCGAGTTGTTGAGCGTCTGCGGGAGGATGAATGCCCCGGCCGTGTCCCCGTCGATCCTGACCGGGTTGCGAGCGGTCAGGTTCCGCGACAGCAGGAAGAACGAGGTCGACGTCAGGCGCGGCTGCAGCCACGACGCGATCCGCGGCGTCAGGGCCAGAGACGATCCCACCGTCCTGTCGCGCTCGACGCCCGCATCAACACCGATAAAGCCGCGGCGCGACTCGCCGACCAGCCGACCCAGCGAAGTGCTGTCGTCGTACTCGCGGAGGTCGCGCGTGCTCTGCCAGTCGGCGCTGACGGTGAGCATCCCCAATGGCTGCCACGTGGTGCGCGCATTGTTGCGCCAGAGATGCTGGAGCGTGTTCACCGGGACCGCGAGCGTGTCGGTGACCCGCCGGATCGGCACCAGGAACGAGGTGTATTCCCCGGCCGCGCGGGAGAGGTTGCTCTGCACGAAAATATTCGACGGCACGTACGATACAGCGGCATTCTGGATCGCCCGCCCGCCCTCACTCTCCCGCACCCAGCGGGGCAGGCGATTGAGAATACCGCCGAGTGGGAGCCGCGCGAATCGCCGGGTGTTGACCAGGCTCCAGGTCGCCGTGTGTGACCACAGGTTCGTTTCGGCTTCCGATAGTTCGGTGCTCGTTCCACCCACGGTGCCACTCGTCTGCAGCTCGAGCGGATTCAGCAGTGCGCGGGTGAGGAAACTGCCGTCGCGCAGGGGCCGCCTCACCGCGAGGCTCCAGGTCGTGGCGTTGCTGGAGGGACGGCGAAGCCCGCTCAGCGCCTCCCCCCGGATGTCGGAGCCGGTGATCAACTGCGGGTCGGTGAGCTGTGCGACGTGCCCGATGGTGAGCGGGACATCGAGACCCAGCGACGGCGGCAGGAACCGGTGGAGGTTGAACGTTCCCAACGTGCTGAGTGTCGATGACGTTCGATACGACGGCGACTGCCCGATCTGGCGAAACTGTCCGTCGGTGTATACATAGGAGGCGTTGAGGTTCGCGACATCCGACGCGATCAAGCGGGCGTCGAATCCGCCGGCGATTCCCGTTTCATTGATCGGCGAGGTCAGCCGGACATCGTCGATCCACAGCTCCGCCCGGGCCAACGGCAGGCCCTCGGTGGGACGGTAGATCCCTCCGGACAATTCCTGAACGGCCGCGAGGTTGGGCGGCGAGACCGCCGGATCACGGACGTGCACGATGTATCCGTCCTCGCAGCGCACATAGGCAAGCGGATCACCGCCGCAACCGCTGGCGCCATTCGGCGCTTCGCCGCGCAGGAATGACTGCTCGATCTCGGCGCGCAGCCGCCGCCACGTCTCGAGCTCCACGACCATCTCCGGCTCCCAGGTGGTCGTGCGAGCCTCGGCCGAATAGAAGTAGAAATTCTGATCGTCAGTCCCCACCTTGACGAACGCACGTAGCAGGTTGTCGTCCCATCCCTCGCCGTATCCGCGCGTCCACACCCTGAGCTGTCGGTATGCGAGCAGGTTCTGCGGGCCCGCCACGAATCGCAGGTACGCCTCGGCCCTGTCGCCCGGGCGGACATCGCGCGCCACAACCCGCAGCGACTTCTCGTTGATCTGCTGGCTGAGCGAACCCTGGGTGATGTTCACGTTGGCCGATGCATTGCGCACGCCCGGTGGCGAGGTGTAGCCGAGCTCGATGTTCTCGGTCGACACCACCGAGACATTCACCTCGCCCCGCGGCTGCCCCGCCGACCCGGCGATCCCGGCAATCGGGGTGGCACTGCGACGGATCCAGGGCGCACCGGTGAGCCGCATCCGGGCCATCGCAAAGCGCACCACCTTGTCGGTGCCATCGTCGGGCGGCGTTGCGAAGGTGAACCGGATGTGCTGCACCAGGCGGATGTTCGGCTGCCCCACCTGCAGATCGGGCGAGCGCAGCGGGATCCGATAGAGGACCCACTCCGACTGGCGGGTCGGATCGGCAGGATCCGGCGTTACCACGCCGGAGCGTACCCGGTACTTCGGGTCGGTCAGGTCGACGACGTAGCGGAACACGTCGTCGCCCGTGCCGCGCGCGTTGAGCAGGAGGTCACCGTTGAGGTCCTCGGTGTCGAGCGTGCCGTTGCCGTTGCTGCAGCGCGCACTGAGGTCGCCCCACGGGAAGACATCGATGCTGTTCGAGAGGCGCCGCTGGCAGAGTGCGAGCCGTTGCACAAGGCCGTTGGGGCCGAGAAGCTGATCAGGTCGATCGCCGAGGATGCCGATGTCGTCGGCCACCGCGTTGAACGTGCCCGTCGGGTTGCGTTCCGTATCAAGGCGGCCCGCACCCGCGTACTGCCTGCCCGTAAATATCGTGTCGCCGTTGGCACCGATGGTGAACGCCGTGGGCGCCAGCGCGAGCGCATCCTCGCTCACCGATCCGATGTCGACGATGAACTTCATGCCGGTGGTCGCGATCGGCTTGTCGAACGGCTCGAACACCCAGAACTCGAGGAACTCGTTGCGCGACAGATCGGCGCCGGTGAGCGAGATGGGCGTCACCATCGACCGCCACCGCGGGGCGAACGGGCGCGCCGGCAGGCTCCAGCTCGACGACCGATTGCGTTGCACGATCCCGCCAGCGGTGTCGGCATGGAAAGTGAGGAACATCACCGTTTCGGGCGCGGGATTGTTCCCCGACTGCACCACGATGTTGGTGTCGATGTCGGTCGGGCGCAGTTCCAGCGCTCCGTTCGGCCCCGGGATCAGGTTCTGCCAGATGAGTTGCACCGCCGCTGTCGAGTCGAAGCCCGCCGGGAAGAACGGCACGCCCGCGGCCGACTGCGGTCGTGACCCGAACTGCCACGACGATTCGCGGAGCGAGATCGGCTGCCCGCCATCGTTCTCGAATTCCTCCAGGAACGCATCTCCCGAACGGTTCGCACTCGGACGCGTGAAGGCAAGCTCGCCGTTGAGCTGCAGCTCCGAGGGAGCATTGGAAGGCGTCGTGGTGAGACGGCTCAGCCAGCGCGAGAAGTTGCGCGCGGGAATCAGGAAGTCGCCACGCACCCCACCGATCAGTGACGAAGTCGGCTCGAAGCCGAGCGGTGGGCGGGTGAATGCCGTTGCCTCCGACTGGTACAGCCCGACCACGTGGAAGGCACCGAACAGGCCGACGTTGTACCGTGCCGAGAAACCCACGATGCTCGTGGGCGCGACCGCGAAGAATCCCCGCTCCTCGAACCGTGCCGTGACGATCGCCGCCCGCTGGCCGAACAGCCCCTCCGGATCGAGGAAGGTCACAATGCCGGTGCCTGGCGAGATCGAGTAGTCGAGCCCGGGCCGGAGCCGACGGCCATCGACCTCGAGTTGTTCCGACCCTTCGCGCATCTGGAGTGCGTTGAGGTTGATCGTCGATCGGTCGCCCGACCCGCTGGCGGTGTACTCGAGCAGCAACTGGAACCGCGAAGCCGGGCCCTCCGATAAGAGCAGGTATTCGGGTGTCCGGTACAGCGAATCATTCCGCAGCGATGCGACCGGGATCTTCGTCGCATCGCCGAAGGGCTCGGCGTTGGGGAAGATGACGTAGTAGTCCTTGATCGCCTGGTCGGCCGCGGGATCGCGCGTTCGCGGGAAAAGGCGGTTCTCGACATCGAACACTGCCTGGTCGGTGGGCACCGCGATCCCGAAAAGCGCCAGCCATGTCGCGGCCTGGATCGGCGGCGGCGGGCTCTCCGACCGGTTCACCTGGATCGCGATGTTCACCGAGGAACGCACCAGCTCGCCACCAGCGACGCGATAGACGTTCCGCATGGTGCGGTGAAACGTTCCCGCCTCCGGCCCCCGATTGGGCTCGAGGACGAGCAGCAGTGTGTCGCTCCGGGCCGGAGCGTCGGCCGACGGAAATGTCCCCACCTGCGCGCCCGACTGCGTGCGATAACTCACCGCGAGAAAATCATTCGGGTCGAGCTTGGCGCTCAGCGCGAACCAGAGTCCCGAAGGGTCGAGCCAGTAGTCACGTCCGAGCACCAGCGGTTCCCACCTGAGCGGTCCCACCCGCTGGGTCAGTGTGCCCTCAGCGTTCACGGCGAGTGCGTTGATCCCCTCGAGATTCGGGTTGGTGCCGACGTTGCCAGCTGCCGTCCTATATCGATAGACACGCACCTCGGTCGGTCGGTCGCCGAGGGCCTGATCGCGCAGGGTGAGCGCGTCGATCGCCGGGTAGCCCGGGATGGTGCGAGGATCGATGGTCCAGAAGAACCGGCGCGCCTCGTAATCGAGGTCACGGGTGAACCGTGATTGCGGCTGGGTGGTGGCGTCCCCCACGCGGTAGGTGCGGGTCGACACGACACTGCCCTTCTGCGTCGCAGCCAGCGCCTGTACTTCCAGCGGACCGTATTCCATCGTGGCGCTGAGGCCGAAGTTGTTGCTCGGGATCCCCGACGTCAGGAAGCGTGACGGTGGCGGGCGGAACTGCACCGAACCAACCTCGATGCGCTTCAGGACCTCGTCCTCCAGCCCCTGGTACGACACGGATACGTCATTGCTGTTGGCGTAGTCACGCGCGGTGTTCAGGTCGACGTTGATACGCACCCGCTGCCCGATCAACCCCGATGAGCGCAGTTCGACCTGGTTGTCGATCCTGGGTGCACTGAACTTGGGCCGGCAACCAGCCAGCGGATCCTGTACCAGCGCCGGGGTGCATCGGAGGTTCGCCACCCGCTCCGTCGAGATCTCGAAGCGCACCAGGCCGTCAAAGGTGAGGTCAACCGCGCTGGTGGACAGCCCGAATAGCCCGCGGTCCTCAGCAGGCGGCGCATCGAGCCCGAGGAGTTCGGCCGAACGCCGCTCCCGAAACAGCGCCAGCACCGACCGGCGGTATGCGGCGGCGGCGCTGAGCGAATCAACCTGGCGCTGCAGGCCGATGTCGAAGCGGTCGCCGACCTGGGCCGCGGAGCGAGGCAGTGGCCGCGCCCAAGGGGCGTCGAGCGCCACGGGGCGACGGAGGGCGGGGAG
>JACDBX010000195.1 GCA_013694695.1 Gemmatimonadales bacterium
CCGGCGTCCGGAGGAATGTCAATGTCGCGCTGGTCCTTCCCGACGGCCTCGAGATCGGCGACTGGGTGCTGATCCACGTCGGCGTGGCGCTGAGCCGGATCGACGAGGCCGAGGCGAAGCGCACCACGGAGTTCCTGATGCAGCTTGACGACCTGTACGTGGAGGAGCTCGAACAGCTATCCGACAGCTCGATCGACTGAGCGCATAGCTGGTCCCGGGCCGCCGGACCCCTCCCCGAATGCCGGCACACCGCATACGAGTCGCTCTTGCCCGCTGCCCGAAAAGCTCGTAGATAGAACAAGGTTCTCATTGCCTGTGCCAGCGAGGTACCGCCGATGACCGCACCGTCCGCTCAACCGCTACACGGTTCGCAGCCGCCGATTCCGGGCCCCAGTAGTGACAGACCGATTGGGCGCCCCCCAGTTGGTCCACTCAAGGTCGTCCACGTCTTCTGGATCGCTGGGATGAGTTGCGACGGCTGCACGGTGGCGGTCGCCGGCGCGACCAACCCGGGCATCGAGGGCTTGTTGCTCGGCATCATCCCGACGATGCCGAAGGTGATCCTCCATCACACGGTGCTGTCGGTGGAGTCCGGTGAGGAGTTCATGAAGCCTATGGAAGATGCGTGGCATGGGCGCCTCGAGGATCCGTACGTGATCGTCGCAGAGGGCTCGATCGCGGATGAGCGGATCGCGGCGCGCACCGGGGGCTACTTCTCGGCGATGGGGTCGACGGTCATGGAGTCGGGCGATTCTGCGCCCGTTCCGACTGCGACATGGATCAAGCGACTCGCGCCAGGCGCGGCGGCGACGATTGCCATCGGCACCTGCGCGACCTGGGGCGGGGTCCCGGCGGCGGAGGGCAATCCTACCGGCTCGATGAGCCTGATGGATTACCTCGGCCGCGACTACCGCAGCGCCTTCGGCCTGCCGGTGATCAACATCCCTGGTTGCGCCCCGCAGGGCGACAACTTCACCGAGACCGTCTTCGCCGTATTCCTCTTCCTGCAGGGACTCGGTCCGCTGCCCAGCTTCGACGAACTCGGCCGACCCGCCTGGCTCTTCACCGAGACAGTGCACCGTGGGTGTACCCGCGCCGGGTACTACGAGGAGGGCGTGTTCGCCCATGAGTACGGCGACAAGGAATGCGTGGTGGAGCTTGGGTGCTGGGGCCCGGTGGTGAACTGCAACATCGTCAAGCGCGGCGCGATCAATCACATGGGTGGCTGCATGGAGGCGGGTGGGGTGTGCATCGCGTGCACCATGCCCGGCTTTCCCGACAAGTTCTCCCCGTTCTTCAAGGCACCGCCCGGCGGGATCATCTCGACCACAGCGTCCCGGGGTCTCGGCGGGGTCATCCGCCGGCTCCGTCTCCTCAGCAACCGCAAAGGCAATACCGAGGTTCGCTGGGACGTACTCGATGCGGTTCCCAGCGGCTGGGGGAACGTCGAGGCTCCATCGATACCACTCAAGGCCGTGGAGTTCTTCTACAATAAATGGCAGCACTGGGGCGTAAAGGCCCCCGGCCGGCCGAAGGGCACCGAGGAGCGTTTCTGGGGAGCCGACCGGCCGGGCACCAGCAGCGACTATCTCGACAACAGTTCGGCGCGGGAGGACGTACGTGACGGACGCTGACCTGTGGGCAACCTGGCGGATCTGGATGGCGGTGGCGGTGGTGGTCATCCTGATCGTGGCGGTACTGCTGATAGCCATCTGGCTGACGGCGCGGAGCATTCTCGCGCACGCCGTCCGCGCACTTGGCGCGGCCGATCGCATCCGTGTCCAGACGGCGCCGATCTGGGCCCTTCAGACCACGAACAGCGTGGCGGACGAACTGCTCGAGACCGTGGAGCACATCGAGACGATGGGTGGGAAACTCGCAGAGGCGCTGGAAAGCACAGCCGGGGCGAGCGGAGGGGCGGCCCATGGGTGACGGGGCGTTGACGCCGGAAGCCGTGACCCGGATGTGGATCGTCACGCTGGCGATCTACGCGGTCGTGCTGGTGGTGGTGGCCGTGCTGCTCACGCTCGTGCTGATGACGGCGCGCAGGATCCGCGAGGGCGTGTCGGAGATCTGGAACGTCGGGCAGAAAATCGCCAACAACACCATCCACATCGGCCTGCTCGGCCGGACCAACATCGTGGCAGGGCGGATCCTCGGGTCGGCAGTGGGTGTCGTGCACGCCACCGCCGCCCTCGCCACTCACGCTGAAACATGCACCGGGTGTCCGGAGTGCGTGATCGGACCGGCGTGGTCACGGGGGGCATCATGACGCTGCTCGCGGTGCTTTCGCTGGTGGGTGCAGCCGCGCTGTTCATTGCGCTCGCGCTGTTCCTGTTCAGCATCGTCAAGGTGCTCGAGGATATCGGCGGCACCGCAGTGCAGCATTATGGCAACCGGGCGAGCCTGCTGTCGAAGATCAGGATGGGGCTGCGCGCCATCGAAGTGCAGACCGGCGCGATCGCCCCGGCGGTGACCCAGCTCAACGGTGGCCTCAGCGCCGTGCGCGACGGACTCGGGGCGATCGATGCCAACCTGGGGAAGCTGATCACTGCCGTTTCGCGGCAGGGGGCCCCATGACAGACGCCACCATGTTTCCGGAGGCGGTGTTCACGATCTGGCGGATCGCGCTGATCGTGACCTTCGTCCTGTTCATCCCGCTGTCGGTGTATTTGCTGCACCGCACGTGGGTGGCGGCTCGCGGCATCCAGCAGTACGCCGCCGATTCGCTCGCTGCGGCTGCCGGGATCGCCGGGGGCACGCAGCACATCCCGGCTCTCGACGCGACCATCAGCGTGGCCGGGGAGATCCTCGCCAATGCCGGCGAGGTTGCCGCGAAGCTTGGCACGGTGGCCGATGTGGTCGAGGAGCGTGCCGGATGATAGGCATCCCGCTGCTGACCCTGACGTTCATCGCGCTCGCCCTCGTGGTCGTGGCGCTGGCGGGCTACCTCATCGCCATTGCGTGGGCACTGCACTCGGCGCGCCGGAGCGTGGCGGCGATCGCCGACGGGCTCGAGGCGGTCGCGGGTCACACCGCGCCACTCGGCGACCGGCTCACCACCATCAACGGTGCACTGGTCGCCTTGCTCGACGGCCTGCGCGTTGCCGATGCCCATCTCGGGCGCACCGCCCGCGTCTTCAGGCTCACCTAGCACACCGCGATTCCCCGGGGTACCTCATGTGTTTCAAGAACCTGCCGGTCGAGTTTGACGACCAGGGCAAGCCGTTCCTCCGGGAGGGGATTCGCGACCCGTACGGCGCGGGTGCCGCGACCCCCACGGGTGGATCGCGACAACTGACAGCGGAACGCGTCGCCGAGCTGGTGCGACGCAACGGCCACGACGGAACGGTGCGGCCGATGGACTTCGATCCGGTCACCCGGGTGGCTGGCGCGCTCGCGTTCCACACCGTTGCCGACTTCCCGAACCGGAAGATCGTCGAGGCGCGCTCGGTCGCGACGCTCTTCCGCGGGTATGAGGTCATCATGGTCGGCCGCGACCCACGCGACGCGATCTACATCACCAGCCGCGCCTGCGGCGTGTGCGGTGGGGTGCACTCGACCTGCTCGGCGCTGGCGATCGAGATGGCGATCAAGTGCGTCCCGCCGCCGCTGGGCGTGAT
Organism: Gemmatimonadales bacterium; assembly: GCA_013694695.1. Lineage (GTDB taxonomy): Bacteria > Gemmatimonadota > Gemmatimonadetes > Gemmatimonadales > GWC2-71-9 > Palsa-1233. The sequence continues at coordinate 3,624 of JACDBX010000195.1, forward strand.
CATCCGCAACCTCGCGCTGGCGCTCGAATTCCTCTACGATCATCCGCTCCACCTGCACCTGCTTGCCGGTCCCGACTACTCGGCAGCGATCGTCGAGGCGACCAACCCATCGCTATTTGAGCGCGCGAAGAAGACGGAGGCCCGGTACACCGAGATTCACGGATACCGCACCGTTGCGGACCTCATGATCGACCTGAACCCGCTCACCGGCAAGCTGTACCTCGAGGCACTGCACATGACCCGCGTGGCCCGCGAGGCGTATGTGCTGATCTGCGGCAAGTATCCCCATCCGCAGACCATCGTGCCCGGCGGCATGAGTTCGACGATCAATCTCACGGTGATGAACGAGATGATGGTGCGGCTGGGGCAGTTCTTCGACTACTCCAAGAAGATCGCGCTCATCTGGGATGACATCACCGAGTTCTTCTACGAGGCCAATCCGGAGTACCGGAAGGTGGGCTCGCGCCGTGCCACCATGATCGACACCGGGATTTTCGATCATCCGGATGCATACGACGCGACCTACGAAAATTCGGATGATTGGGGCAACCGTCGCTGGGCGACGCCGGGCGCGATCGTCGACGGGAAGCTGGTAACCACCGACCTGCGGACGATCAATATCGGGATCGAGGAGTTCGTCGACCATTCGTACTACGCCGAATGGACTGGCGACGGGCAGAAGCAGCACTACCCCACGGATCCGAGCGGGAATCCGCTGTCACCGTACCACCCGTGGAACAAGGTCACTCGTCCGCGGCCGGAGGGGCAGAACTGGAAGGAGAAGTACACCTGGGACACCACGCCGCGCTGGGACCGCAACGCCATGGAGGCCGGTTGTTACGCCCGGCTCTGGAACACGGCCGTCGCCAAAAAGATGCCCGAGAGCCCGTACATGGAGTCGACCGGCCATTCGCTCAAGATGCGCGTGCCGGCCGGCGCGCTCCCCGAGACCGAGCTGGAATGGCACGTGCCCGCCGACTGGAATGCGTTCGAGCGCAATCGCGGCCGCGCCTACTGCATGGCCTTCACCACCCTGATCGCGTTTGAAAATTGGCGGGCAGCGATGGAGATCATCAAGACCGGTGACACCCGTACCAGCACGAAGTTCGACATGCCGACGCGCGGCGAGCAGCGCGGCGTCGGATTCTGGGGTGCGGGGCGCGGTTACCTGACCCATCACCTGACCATCGATCGTGGCGCGGTGGCCAACTACCAGATCGTCACGCCGTCGACGTGGAATGCATCACCGACCGATCGCTGGGACCAGCCGGGGCCCTACGAGGAAGCGGTGCTCAACACGCCGCTTCTCGAGGAGACCAACGATCCGACCAAGTTCAGGGGATTGGACGTGTTGCGCGCGATCCGCAGCTTCGACCCGTGCATGCCCTGCACCACGCACATCCAGTCGGAGGCGGGACTGATCACGCGCGAGGTGAACACCTGCGCGTGCGCCCTCGACGAATGACGGCGAGCCCGGCACGGGTGATCGTCGGTGGAGTCGGGTACCCCGACCTGTGCGACTACTCGATTGGCATCGAGATCCAGGAGCGATTGAGCGCCTGGGATGCGCCGCCGACGGTGAGCGTCGAGGACCTGAGCTACAATCCGATCGCCGTGTGCCAGCGTCTCGATGACGAGGCCCCCGGCGAACGGTTCACTCGCATGGTGATCGTGTCGGCCGTCTGTCGCGGGACGCGCCCGGCGGGGACGGTGCACTGCTACCGCTGGGACCGGCAGCTCCCATCCAACGATGAGATCCAGGATGCCGTGACCGACGCCGTGACCGGGATCATCGCGCTGGAGAACACGCTGGTGATCATCGGCTACTTCGGCGCGCTGCCCGCAGAGACGATTGTCGTGGAGATCGAGCCCGAGGCGCACGAGTTCGGCGGCGCCCTCAGCGACGCGGTGCGTCAGGTGTTCGACCCGGTGTGCGAGCGGATGAAGGAGTTTGCCACCGACGACGAGTCGGTGGCGCGACTTCCGATCGAGCCGCTCACGTTCTCGGTGCCGCCCGGCATGCGGGTGCTGTGACCGGAGCATCGGACCTGGGTGATCCCGCCACCGACACGGAGCCAGATCGCCATGATGTGCTGGCGGAGGTGTCACGCCTGATCGCGGAACTGGACCGCCATCCTGATCCTGCAGTCGGCGAGAGCGTGGCGACATTGCTCGGCGGCATCGATGCGGTCCACCGCACCGGCCTGACCCACCTCTTCGGCGCCGTGCAGGAACTTGGCGGCGAGGCGTTCGTCAACAAGCTGACCGCCGACGCCGCGATCCGGTTGCTGTTGATGTCGTACGACCTGCTCGCTGTCGATCGTCGGCTCATGACCGAGGAGGCACTCGACGCGGTACGCGGGCACCTCCATGGACATGGCGTCGATGTCGAGCTGCTGGAGGTGGCGGGCAGCGAAGTGTTCGTCCGGCTCCACGGACTCGACGAGACCTCGCTCCCGGTCGATGCAATCCGACGCGACATCGAGGCGGCGCTGCGCGAGGGACCGATCGGATTCCAGTTCCTCACCTTCGGCGAGCGGGAACGGCCGAAGCCAGCCGCGCTGGTTCAGCTCGGCGGCCGGCGTCCGATCACCCGCCCGATCTATCATCCGGGCTGTGCGGTCGACGACCTCGAGCCCGGCCAGATGAAGGCGGTCGACGTGCAAGGTCACCCGGTGCTGCTTGCCAACGTGGCCGGCGAGATCTATGCCATCGCCAACCGGTGCGGCGAGACGCCGCTGCCGCTCGAGTTCGGCACCCTCGACGGCCCGACGCTGCTGTGCACTTGGCATGGATGCCGGTACGACGTGCGCAGCGGGGCACGCATCGACGATCCCGCGGCGCCACGACTCCCGGTCTACCCGGTCCGCGTCGACGGCGAAGCGATCCTGATCGCGATGGGTGTCGAGGACGTGCCGCCGGGCGAAGGATCGTAAGATGACGCGCACCTTGATTGCCGGCTTCGGCAACGTGCTGCGCGGCGATGATGCATTCGGGGTCGAGGTGATCCGGCGTCTCGAGGCCCTGGGGATCGCCGGGCCGGGTGTCGAGTTGATGGAAGTGGGGACGGGCGGGATCCGCCTTGCCCAGGAGTTGCTCTCCCCATGTGATTTCCTCATCATTGCCGACGCCATGACCCGGGGAGGTGCGCCGGGCGACACATACGTGCTGGAGGTCGACTCGGTGGAACAGGTGCACGAAGTGGACATGCACGTGGCGATACCTTCGCACGCGCTATCGGTGGCGCAGGCGCTTGGTGTGTTGCCCCCCCGCGTGGTGCTCGTCGGTTGTGAACCCGCGATGGTCGACGAACTCGCGTTCGAGATGTCGCCGGTGGTCTCGGCCAGCGTGGATACCGCGGTTGCCCATATCCGCGACCTCCTCGGCGCGTATGTTGGCCGGTCACAAGTGCTGACAACGGGCATCACAGGGCCGGTTGCCCGCGTTTCCGGCGAGGCAACATGACCCCTGATTCCCGTGACGATGCCGGTAGCGAGATCGCGCGCCAGGACGAGATGCTCGAGCTGCTGTTCTGGTTCGAGGGAGAGGGACTTGGTGCGAGCGCGACGATTCCCGGGATGACCCGTTTCCTCGCCCAGCCGGAGGACACGGTACGCACCACGCTTGACGAGCTGATGCGACGGGCGTACATCGTCCAGCCTGACAAGGCGGGAGAGTACCGTCTCACCCCGACCGGGCGGGTGCAGGCAGCACGCCGATTTGCCGATGAATTTTCCGAGCTGCTGAGCCAGGGCCACGGCGAGTGCAGCGACCCAGATTGCGATTGTCACGACAACCCAGCTGGTGCGGCGGCGTGTCACGCCGAACGCGCCTCCGGAGGCCACAAACACTGATGCGGATAGCCATTGCAGGAAAGGGCGGGACAGGGAAGACCACGATTTCAGGTACCCTCGCGCGGGTGCTCGCGCGCCGGGGCCGCAACGTCCTGGCAGTCGACGCCGACACCACGCCGAACCTGGGAGTGATCCTGGGACTGTCGCCGGAGGGGACGCAGGCGACACGAGACCTGCCGCGCAACATGATGGAACGGCAGACCCAGACGGACGGGAGCGTCAAGTCGGTCTTCACCGCCGACTCGGACGCGATCATCGATGACTACGCGACCCCGGGCCCGGACGGGGTGCGGCTGCTTGTGATGGGGAAGGTCGATCATGCTGGTGCAGGGTGCCTCTGCGGCGCGCACGCGGCGGTTCGCGGCCTGCTGGGTGAGCTGGTGCGCAAGGACGACCCAGACCGCGACGTGATCGTCGACATGGAAGCGGGATTGGAACACCTGTCGCGCGGGACCGGTCGCCACCTGTCGCGATTCGTCGCGACCATCGAGCCGTACTACCGGTCGATGGAGGTGGCGCGGCGCGTGTCCAACCTGGCCTCTGAACTCGGCATCACCGACGTGCTCGCGGTGTCGAACAAGGTTCGTGATGACGGCGACCGGAAGGCCATCGCCGATTTCTGTGCGGCACACGGGATTCGACTGGTGTGCGAGATACCGTACGACCCGTCGGTGGTCGAGGCCGAACGGGCCGGGCAGACCCCGATCGACTTCGCGCCCGACTCGCCGGCCGTGCGAGCGATCGGGCAGCTCGCCGACACCCTGGTCGCATAGACCCGAGGCGCCGCGAGCGATGTTCGCTGCGGGGCGGTGCTCGCCCGTGACTGACGGGCCCGGGTAGTGTCCAGGAACTTGACGCCGCGGACATGTCGCCGCGAAGTCCGGAGCAAGACGCGGGACCGGGCGAGCCAGCCCTCCCGAGCACCAGAGGCTGGTTGAGGAGCATTCCCGGTCCTTGGGGGACCGCCGACCGTAGCAAATCTGTACGATTTTTGGAGGGTCGGGGGTGGACCGGTTGTTGCATGGTTATTGGTTCCCGACTTCCCTGGCGAGCCCATGCAGACCGCGCAAACCTCGACTGACGCCCTCTGGCGCCGGTACCGCTCCACCGGGTGCACCGATGCCCGACGCGACCTTATCGGTCGGTACCTGGGCCTGGTGCATCATGCGGCCCGGGAGGTGGCGCCCAAGGTACGCGACGCCGTGAGCCTCGATGAGCTCGTCTCTGCCGGGTCGATCGGCCTTCTCCAGTCAATGGAAGGATTCGACCCCGAGCGCGGGCTCGCGTTCAGCACCTTCGCGATGCGCCGGATCCGCGGTGCCATCCTCGACGATCTCCGCTCCAGGGACCCCCTCTCGCGCTCGGATCGGGCGCATACCCGCCGGCACGACGCTGCGATGC
>JACDBX010000001.1 GCA_013694695.1 Gemmatimonadales bacterium
TGTTCAGGCATTGGGTCTCTTCGGTCAGCCACGCAGCCGCATCGCGGGCATGGTAGGTAATGATGAGGTCTGCGCCTGCGCGTTTGATCGACGTGAGTATCTCGAGCACAGCGCGCCGTTCGTTGAGCCAGCCCATTGCCGCGGCGGCTTTCACCATGGCGTACTCCCCGCTCACGTTGTATGCGGCGAGCGGCACGTCGGGAAAGCGGTCGCGCGTGGCCCGGATGACGTCGAGATAGGCGAGCGCGGGTTTCACCATCAGGCCGTCGGCGCCTTCGGCAACGTCCAGCGCATGCTCGCGCATCGCCTCCCGAACGTTCGCGGGATCCATCTGGTGTGTCGCGCGATCGCCAAACGCCGGCGCTCCCTGGGCCGCGTCGCGAAACGGCCCATAGAAGGACGACGCGTACTTGGCCGAGTAGGACAGGATGGACACGGCGCCGAAACCGCTGCGATCGAGTGCTCCGCGAATGGCTGCGACCATGCCATCGAGCATGCCCGAAGGCGCGACGACGTCCGCGCCCGCCTCGGCATGCGACACGGCGATGCGCGCGAGCGTGTCAAGCGTTGGGTCGTTGAGCACGTACTCCGCCGGAAGATGCGGATCGCTCGCGCCTGAGATGCCGTTGATCAGGCCACAGTGCCCATGATCCGTGTACTCGCAGAGACACACATCGGTTATTACCGTCATCTGCGGGGTTGCCGTCTTGATCGCACGCAGCGCACGCTGGACCACGCCATCGGCATCGTAGCTTCCGGTGCCGTCCGCGTCCTTCGCTCCCGGGATGCCGAATATGAGGATCGCACCGATGCCCGTTTCGGCGAGCACGTGCACCTCGTCGGCGACCTGGTCGACTGGCCACCGCCAGATGCCGGGCATGGAGGCAATCGACTGCGGCTCGTTGGACGCATCCGTCACGAAGATGGGTGCGATCAGGTTCGCGGGGCTGACCGTCGTTTCGTGCACCAACGAGCGTAGCGACGCGTTCAACCGCCAACGGCGGGGGCGATGCATCACCTGCGTCGCGCCTCGAGCGTTGCCTCGAAATGCGCTTCGAGGCAGTCGACGAGTGACTGGGACGTTGCGGCCGGGGCTTCCAGCGGCTCACGCCACCCCAGCTCGCGAATGGCCGACGCAGTCGTCGGGCCAATCGCCGCCAGCAGTGTCGTACTGGCGACCGTGCTGGCCTCGCGACCGAGGATCGCGGAGAAGCCCTGGACCGACGATGGCGACGTGAATGTGACGGCGTCTGCGCCGGCGCGAAGCCGGTCGAGTGCCGAGGGGTCAGGCCTTTCGTGCGTGGTGTGGTAGAGAATCACCTCACTCACGGCGGCCCCACGTGCCCGAAGGGCGAGTATCGTTTCCGGCCGCGCACGATCACCCTTGGGCAGGAGCACGCGCAGATCCTGAATGTCGCCCATTGTGGCGGCGATTGCTCCGCCGACGTACGTCGCGGGTTGCGCATCCACGGCAACGCCGACGGCGGCGAGTGCCGCAGTCGTCGCCGGCCCTACAGCGGCGACCTTCATACCGAGAGGCAGTTGAGAGACGTTCGCCCGTTGCATGGCGGCCCAGAAGTGCGAGACAACGTTTGCGCTCGTGAACACCACCCAGGCGAATGAGGGCAACGTCTGGATCGCACCGTCTACCTGGCCGCGGTCGCGGACGGCGCCAATGGCGATCGTCGGGAAGAACACCGGACGTGCACCACGCGCCTCCAGGGAGGCCGCGAGGCTTCCAGCCTGATGACGTGCACGAGTCACCACGACGCACCGACCCTCGAGCGCACTCATGACAGCAGCGACGCCGCGCCGAGCGCGATGGCGCGCGCGGCGACGGTGAGACCAAGCGCTCGCCCGTCCGACGCATTGCCGCTCCCCTGTACCCGGACTGCCGAACGTCCGTCGCTCGCATAGATCGCGGCACGTACCACGAGACTGTCTCCCTCGATGCCGGCATACGCACCGACCGGCGCCGAGTATCCGCCAATTCCTTCGATCACGGCGCGTTCGGCAGCCGTCGCCTGCCGAACTGTCTGATCATCGAGAGGTGCGATTGCCGACTGCGTGTCATGGTCGTCCGCCCGGCACTGGATCGCGAGTGCACCCTGTCCCGGTGCGGGAAGCATCTGTTCGAGCTCGAGATACTGCGAGATCACCGAGTGCATGCCCAACCGATGCAATCCAGCGGCGGCAAGCACAATCGCGTCGAAGGTGCCGTCCGCTACCTGGCGCACGCGCGTGTCGATGTTTCCCCGGAGCGGCGGCAGGGTCAGGTCGGGACGAACGGCTTTCAGCTGCGCACTCCGGCGCATGCTACACGTACCAACACGCGCGCCCTGCGGCAAGGAGGGCAATGTCCAGCCGTTCGAAGCGACGAGCACGTCACGCGCATCCTCCCGCAAGCCGATCGCGCCGAGGATCAGGCCGTCCGCGGCCTTGAGGGGGACGTCCTTCAGTGAATGGACGGCGAGGTCGATTTCTCCCGCGGACAGCGCGCCCTCCAACGCATCGGTAAAAAGATCGGGAGCACCGATGGCCTGAAGGGGCGTCGTCGTATCCCGGTCGCCCTGCGTGCTGACGAGCACCTCGACGAAAGACGTCCCCGGGTGAAGTGCCTCGAGGCGGGCGCGCACGGCTCCGGTCTGCAACCGGGCCAACGCGGATGCACGCGTACCCACCCGGTACGCACCGGACCGGCGATCGTTCACGCGGAGCAACGCTCGGGCTCGCTCGGATCATCAGGCAGCTCGAGATCGAACAACTCACGCACCAGTTCGGCTGACTCCCGCGCCCGCGCGGCATCCGTCACGGTGCGGAGTCGCCTCGATGGTTCGTGCAGCAGCTTGCTGACGACGGCGCGCGAGATGGCGTCGAAGTGGCCGCGCAAGTCAGGGTCCGCGCTACCAATGGCTCGCAGATGCTCGTCCACCTGACGACGCCGGATCGCCTCGCCTTTCGCCTGAAGGGCGGCGAGCACCGGTCGCAGCGCCGAACCGCGACGCCACCGATCGAAGTGCGCGAGCTCTTCCTCTATTATGCCATCGACCATCGGGATCTCCAGACGCCGGCCTTCGAGATGGCTGCCGATCACCGCTTGGATGTGGTCGAGGTCGTACAACGCCACGCCGGGAATCGACGCCACCTCCGGCTCGACGTTCCGTGGCATCGACACGTCGATCACCAACTGCGGTCGTGCGAATTGCCTCGTGGCTTGCGCGCGAGACATCATCGCGACAGTGATGACCGGTTCGGGCGCGCTCGTGGTGACCACGACTGCGTCCATCGCGCTCAACCGATCCGCTAGCGCATCCCAACTGACAAGCTCCGCCGCCACCTCCTTCGCCAGTTCGCAGGCGCGCGACGCCGTCCGTCCGGCAACGTGCACGGTTGCGAAATCGCTGTTTGCCACGACGCGCGCCACAGCCCTGCCCATCGAGCCGGTGCCCAGCACGAGTACGCGAGGGCGCTCCCTGCTCACGAGCTTGGCGCGCAGCAGCGCCACCGCCTCGGAGGCAATGCTCACGGGACGACGGGAAATTCCCGTCTCCGCTCGGGCGCGCCGCCCCGCGCGAAGCGCCGTGTGGAATACAGCCTCCAACACGGGTCCCGACCAGGATGCCTCGACGGACTGTCCAAGCGCCACACCGACCTGGCCAAGAATCTCCGTCTCACCCACGACCATGGACTCCAGCCCAGCGGCAACGCGACAGAGGTGCTCCACGGCGGCCAACCCGGAGCTCATATAGACGTGTGGGGCGAGCGTCTCTTCTGACAAGTCGCTCGCCCTCGACAACAGCTTCATGAAGAGAGCGGTCGCGTCAGCGAGATCGCGGTCGTGAGCGCCGACGCTCGCGTACAGCTCGGTACGGTTGCACGTCGACAGGACAGCGATCTCCGTCAGCCCCGCGATCGTCGCCGCGCCGCGAAGCCACGGTGAGCCGAGCACCGCGCTGGCTTCCCTCGGGCCAACGGACAGCCGTTCGCGTACGGCGAGAGGCGCAGTGTGGTGGGAAACCCCGCAACACAGTAACGGCATGAAGGCACAGGGAAGCAGGTGGTCACCCATGGGCGAGGCGGGCGCTCGTAGGCGCAACAAGACGCATCAATATGAACGCCACCCACTTACGCGCATATCCGTGGAAATACGGACGAAAACCGACCGGGTGGGCCGTGCTCGCCATTCTCCGGGCCGCCCTGGTCTTTTTGCGCAACGCCACATGGCGGCCATGGTTACGTGGTGTTCGCGTTGTTCCCGGAGGCGATGCGAGCGATTGGCGCGGAGTTGCAATAGGACAGAGGAGAACCTCTGAGACGGGAGCCCGGGGCGACTTGCGCGGCCCTGCCCCTTTCCAAATCCTGAATCGGGCGCATCTTCTTGTGCATCCATGCCCGCCACTCCCGAAGCACTCGCGATCGCCCTCGCCGACAAGTACCGCCTCGAGTGGGAAATCGGCGCCGGCGGCATGGCCACGGTGTACGTGGCGCAGGACCTGAAGCACGACCGGCGGGTCGCCGTGAAGGTCCTTCGCCCCGAGCTCGCGGCCGTGATCGGCGCCGAGCGCTTCCTGGCGGAGATCAAGACCACGGCGCACCTCCAGAACCCGCACATCCTCCCGCTCTTCGATTCGGGCGCGGCCGACGGCTTCCTCTATTACGTCATGCCGTACGTCGAAGGTGAATCGCTTCGCCACCGCCTCGACCGCGAGAAACAGTTGCCGATTGCCGAGGCGGTCCGGATCGCGACCGAAGTCGCCGGCGCGCTCGATCATGCCCACCGCCACAAGGTGATCCACCGCGACATCAAACCCGAGAACATCCTGCTGCACGACGGTGCGGCGCTGGTCGCGGACTTCGGCATCGCCCTCGCCGTCACCTCGAGCAGCAGCACCCGAATGACCGAAACCGGGATGTCACTCGGCACGCCGCACTACATGAGCCCCGAACAGGCGATGGGCGAGCGCGAGATCGGCCCGCAGAGCGACATCTATGCACTCGGCGCGGTGACGTACGAGATGCTGGTGGGGGAGCCGCCGTTTACCGGACCGACCGCACAGGCGATCGTCGCGAAGGTCGTTACTGAGGATCCGCGCCCGCTGATTCCGAAGCGCCATACGATTCCGCCGCACATCGACGCTGCCGTGCTCACCGCCATCCAGAAACTGCCGGCGGATCGGTTCGCGACTGCAGCGGAGTTCGCAAGCGCACTCGCCAACCGCAGCTACACCTCCACCGGCGTGACCAACACGGTAGCGCGTCCGCTCACGCGACGCGAGATCGCGCGCCGCAGCGTGCTCCCCTTTGCCGCCGGTGCGCTGCTGGTCGCTGCCGCAGCCGCAGGCTGGACGGGGATGAAGACGGCGGCCGAGGAGCCGGTCACGCGGTTCGCGCTGGAATTGCCGGCGGCGCAGCAGCCGCTCGTGACTCGCGCGTTCGCGATCTCGCCCGACGGCAGGTACCTGGCCTATCCGGGGCCGGGGCCGGACGGTTCACAGATCTGGCTCAAGTCGCGCGACCGGTTCGATGCCCATCCCCTCGCCGGGACGATCGGAGGCGGCGGTCCGGTCTTCTCCCCGGACGGCGATTGGATCGCGTTCGCACAAGGTGCCCAGCTGAAAAAGATCTCGGTGCTGGGCGGTTCGTCGACGACGCTCGCCGACTCGATGAGCCTCTCGGTCGGGGCGGCGTGGCTGGACGACAACTCGATCGTGTACATGGTCAACGGCAATCGCGAAGTGCGCCGCGTTGCGGCGACTGGCGGCCCGTTCACCACGGTCTGGAAGTCCACGACGCTTCTTGCCTATCACCTATCGCCCCTCCCGGGCAGTCGGGACATCCTCTTCGTGCAATGCACGTCCACTGGGTGCGTCACGGGTCAGGACCTCTGGACGATGAACCTGGGCACGGGCGAGGGGCGCGAGCTGCAGAAGGGCGTGGCAAGCGGGATCTACCTGCGGACCGGACACATTCTCTACGTCCGCCGTGACGGCGGGGCATTCGCGGTGCGATTCGACCCGAAGAAGCTCGAGCTGCGCGGCAGCCCCATCGCAGTGCTCGACAGCGTCGCCGTGGTGAGCGGCAACGTGCCGCTGCTCGATGTATCCGCCGAAGGAACGCTGGTCCTCCGGTCGGGCACCGGATTCTCGACCCAGCCGCTCCACGAGATGGTCTGGTTCGATCAGGACGGGAAGGTGACCCCGATCGACACCAGTTGGCAATTCAGGAACACCGCCGCGGGCGACAACGCCGGCTGGCGCCTCTCCCGGGACGGAAAGCGGCTGGTGATCGGCCTCGCGACCTCGACCGGCGACGATATCTGGGTGAAGCAGATGCCACGTGGCGCGCTCTCCCGCCTCACACTCGAGAGCGGCCCGGAGATCCGCCCGCGATGGACGCCCGATGGCCAGTCGGTGCTGTACGGCGATTTCGTCAATGGCTCGGTGATGCGGCGGCGTGCCGATGGTACCGGCACCGCGCAGACGCTGCTCGACAGGCCGGAGGCGATCTTCGAGTTTCAGTACACGCCCGACAGCGCATGGCTGGTCTACCGAACCGGCGGCACCGTCGCGCAGATCGGCGCGCGCGACATTTTCGCCGTGCGGGTGGGCGGCGACACGACCCCGGTGCCGATCGTCGCCGACCCAAAGTTCGACGAGGCCGGAGTCGATGTCTCGCCCGACGGGAAGTGGATCGTGTACGAGAGCAATGAGACCGGGCGGAAGGAGGTCTACGTGCGCCCCTTCCCCAACGCCGATGCCGGCAAGTGGCAGATCTCGACGGCGGGCGGCACCTCGCCGCTCTGGGCGAAGAACGGCCGGGAGATCTACTTTATCGAGCGTCGCCAGATGCGCGCTGCCACGGTGACCACGACACCCACGTTCGATGTGGGTACAACGCGCACGCTGTTCGCGATCCCCGCCGATGTCTACTCGGCCGAGACCGACAATTACGCCCCGTTTGACGTGGCCGCCGACGGCAGGTTCATCATGGCGCGCAGGCTCCAGACCGTCGCGGCGCCGAACGTGCCGCTGCTCTTCGTGTTGAACTGGTTCGAGGAGCTGAAGGCGAAAATGAAAGGGAGGTAGCCGTTGGTCGTTAGCCGTAAGCCGTCATCGGTTCTCCGTCATCCGTTCTCCGTTCTCCGTTCTCCGTTCTCCGTTCTCCGTTGTCCGTTCTCCGTTCTCCGTTCTCCGTTCTCCGACCCTCATCCGTACGGAGTCCCTGCATGAACGCACCTCTCGTCGAGCTTCACCACTGGGAATGGATCGTGATGCTGCTCGGCCGCCTCACGGTCGGCCTGTTGTTTGTCATCAGCGGTCATGGCAAACTGTTCATCCCGGCGAAGCGCCAGCAGATGCGCGACACCATCGCGAAGACTGGCTTGCCAGCGCCAGTCGTGGTCGCCACGACGGTGTCTCTCATCGAATTCGTCGGCGGGGGGATGCTGGTGGCGGGGTTGTTGACGCCTTTTGTCGCACTGCTGCTCGCGGCCGTGATGGTGATCGCGCTGATCACCACTGACCTGCCGGGCATCGAAGCCGAGACACCAATAGAGTGGCTCGGCGCGGCGCTCTTTCTGCCCCAGGTGTACGTGCTGGTGATCACCCTCTGGCTGGCCGTGGCGGGGCCGGGTCGGGCCAGCATCGATGCATTGCTCCGATGGGCCGGTGGAACGACATAGGCGTTGACCGCGGTGCAGCGTCCTTGGCGGAACCCGATCGTGCGCTGGCACGCGACCACCGGTTGCGTTTCCCATGAAGCGTCCGTATCTCTCGGGTGTGATGCGGTTCCCCGACGCACCGCGGATGCCTGCCGGATAGGCCGGCGGCGTTGGTCGCTCGCCTCGTAAACCCACCCCGGCTTTCGGGCTCGAGATCACCCGTCGAAGCGACATTCACAACCGATCCACTGCGTACCATCCCCTGCAATGCTGACCCGCCTGAGAGAACACACTTGACCGGAGGGTTCCGGATGCGATTTGTAGATGAATTCCGCGATCCCGAGGCCATTGGTCGCGCGCGCGATGAGATTCGCCGCCTCGCTGATCCCAAGCGCCATTACCGGATCATGGAGGTGTGCGGTGGACACACCCACGCCATCTTCCGTTTTGGGCTCAAGGACTTGCTGCCCGACAACGTCGAGCTGATCCACGGGCCCGGGTGCCCGGTGTGCGTGCTGCCGATGGGCCGCATCGACGATGGCCTCGCGGTCGCACGTCAACCCGGCGTGATCTTCGCCGCCTTCGGCGACATGATGCGGGTGCCGGGTGCCCACGGCAGCCCCCTGGAGCACAAAGCCCGCGGCCTGGATGTCCGGATCGTCTATTCCCCGCTCGATGCCCTCAAGCTGGCCCGCAACAATCCCGATCGGCATGTGATGTTTTTCGCCATCGGGTTCGAGACCACCGCGCCCTCCACGGCACTCACCATCATGCGCGCGCGGGCAGAGGGCATCACCAACTTCTCGGTGTTCTGCAACCACGTCACCATAATTCCGCCGATCAAGGCAATCCTTGACTCACCCGACATGCGGCTCGATGGATTCCTCGGGCCCGGCCACGTCTCGACGGTAATTGGTTGCGAACCCTACGAATGGATCGCAAGCCGCGAAGGGCTGCCGATCGTGGTCTCCGGCTTCGAGCCGCTCGACTTGCTGCAATCGCTCGTGATGCTGCTTCGCCAGTTGCAGGCGGGTACCGCACGGGTGGAAAACCAGTACGCTCGCGTGGTGCCCTGGGAGGGCAACCGCGCCGCGCTCGGGGCGATGGCGGAGGTGTTCGAGTTGCGGCCATTCTTCGAGTGGCGCGGACTCGGCTTCATATCGCAGTCTGCGCTCCGCCTTCGCGAGGAGTACGCGACCTGGGATACCGAGCGGCGATTCGAGGTGCCTGGCGTCAGGGTCACCGACCCGAAGGCGGCCCAGTGCGGCGAGGTCCTCAAGGGCGTCCTCAAGCCGAGCCAATGCAAGCTCTTCGGACGTGAATGCACACCGGAGCACCCGGTCGGCGCGCTGATGGTGTCGTCGGAGGGCTCGTGCGCCGCCTACCACAACTACGAGCATCGCAAGCAGGCCGCTCGTGAGGCTTCGCTGGTGTGACACCCCCGGGCGAGGGCGCCACACCCGGCCCGGTCGTCCGGTTCAGGGATCCGCAGATCGAAATGGCCCACGGTGCCGGTGGCATCGCCAGCCGCCGCCTGATCGACTCCCTCATCGCGCCCCTGCTGCTGGGCAGCGGTGCGCGCGGCCTCGGCGACGCCGCCGCCTTGCCCGTCGACGGGGCAGCGCTGGTCATGACCGCCGACGGATTCGTCGTGACGCCGCTCACCTTCAATGGCGGTTCGATCGGTGAACTCGCGATCAATGGCACCGTCAATGATCTCGTGGTATCTGGTGCCATCCCGATTGCGATCACCGTGACGCTGGTGCTCGAAGCCGGGCTGCCCACTGCGACACTCGAAGCGGAACTGCGCGCGATGGCGCTCACGGCGGCGCGTGCAGGGGTCCAGATCGTCGGTGGTGACACCAAGGTCGTCGAGCACGGCAAGGCCGACCAGATGTACATCTCCACCGCCGGCATCGGGCGCCGGTTGCCCAACGTCTGCCTGGGATCGACCGAGGTGCGTCCCGGTGACCGGGTGCTACTCTCGGGACCGATCGGCGATCACGGCATCACCATCCTCCTTGCACGCGGCGAACTCGACCTCGAGGCCGACCTCTGCTCCGACACCCGATCGGTGCTCCCGATGGTGCAGCCGTTGCTCGAGGCACTTGGCCCCGCGATACACTGGATGCGCGACCCGACCCGCGGTGGCGTCGCGTCGGCTCTCAACGAGCTGGCGCTCGACACCGGACTCGGCATCACCATCAGCGAGGAATCGCTGCCGCTCCGCCTCGCCGTGCGCGGTGCCTGCGAGTTGCTCGGCCTCGATCCGCTGCACATCGCCAACGAGGGACAGTTCCTCGCCGTGGTGGCGCCGGAGGCGGCGGACCGGGCGCTCGACATCGTCCGGGCAGCGCCGGGCGGGGAGGAGGCCCGGTTCATCGGAGAGGTCGGGACGGAGCCCGCCGCGGCGGTGTTGGCGCAGAGCCGGTACGGTGGCACCCGGATCATCGACATGCTGGTGGGTGATCCACTGCCGAGGATCTGCTGATGACCGGCGCAGGAACGATCGGCGTCGCGGCGCAGGTCAGCGCAGCGCTGCTCCGCCGCAACGACGTCGCGCAGGCGTTCTTCGCCCGCGAGGCGCCAAGGCTTGCCGAAGCCTGCCATGAGATGTCCGAACGGTTCCAGCGCGGAGGGCGGCTGTTGGCGTTCGGACGCGGCGCCCAGGCCACCGATGCGCAGCATGTAGCGGTCGAGTTTGTACATCCGGTCATCGTGGGCAAGCGTGCCCTTCCCGCGCTCGACATCTCGGCCACCTTCGGTGCCACGGTCGCCGCGCTTGTCGGATCCGATGACATGGTGATGGGTTTCGGGCCTCCTGGCGGCGATCCCGAGATCGATGCGGCACTCGCAGAGGCCGGCCGACGCGGCGCGATGACGTTTTCGCTCCCAGGTATTGGTGGGAGCTACGCGATCGATGCTATCGGCGATGATCCCTTTGTGCACCAGGAAATTGTCGAGATGCTGTACCACGTGCTCTGGGAAACGGTGCATGTCTTCTTCGAGCACACGCCGATCACCCAGGGCGCCGGAAACGCCGGCTTCCTGTATCCCTTCCTCGGCGGCAGCGCCGGGGATCGCGACGCACTCGTCACCGATGTCGCCGCATCTATCCTCGCCAAGGTGGCCGATGACGCGCTTCTCCGGAGCCAGGTCGCCGAGCGGTCCGCCGACGTGATTGCGTCGGCGGTTGAGGCGATCGCCGCCCGCGTCGGGGCCGGCGGTACGCTGCTGGTGCTGGGCAATGGCGGTTCCGCGACCGATGCAAACGACCTGGTGTACGACTGCGTCGCCCCCCCGGGTGGACACCGCCGCATCCCCGCGATCTCGCTGGCGAGTGAACCCGCCAACATCACGGCAATCGCCAACGACGTGGGGACCGACGTCATCTTCCTCCGGCAGCTCATCGCCCATGCGCATGCCGGCGATGTCGTAATCGCGTTCTCCACCAGCGGCGGCTCACGCAACGTGATTGCCGCGCTCGACGAGGCGCGCCGTCGTGACCTGCTCACGGTCGCCTTTCTCGGATCGGATGGCGGCGAGATCCGCCGTCGCAAGCTGGCCGATCACTGCGTGGTCGTCGAATCCGACTGGATCCCGAGGATCCAGGAGGTCCAGGCCAGCATCTATCACGTGATGCGCAACATGCTCGGCGAGCTCGGCGTCGGCCGTGATTGAGCTCTTCGGTACCGCGAGCTGCCCGTACACCCGTGATGCGCGGGAATGGCTCGAACTGCGTGGGGTGGAGTTCGTGGAGCACGACGTCGAGGAAGACGCGGCAGCGCGCGAGACGTGGCGGGCGCACGCCGGCGCCGCTCGCATCGTGCCCGTGGTGGTCGAGAATGGTCGGGTGACCCGGCTCGGGTGGCAGGGGCGCGGCTGTGCCATCGGTGACTGACGCGATCGACATCATCGTGGCGCGCACGCTGCTGGTGCGAGGGGTCGTGCAGGGCGTGGGATTTCGGCCGCACGCGCATCGCCTTGCCATCGCGCACCGACTCACCGGCTGGGTGCGCAACCTGCCGAGCGGCGTCGAGATCCGGATCGAGGGCGCGGCCGGGGCCTGCGATGCCTTTGCGGCGGCGCTGCAGTCCGCAGCACCGCCCGCCGCGGTCGTCGATCAGGTCGACGTGCACGACGCACCGATCGAGGGTCATGCCGGGTTCCTGATCCGCGAGAGCCAGGCGGAGTCCGCGCCGGTCGCGCGGATCTCGCCTGACCTGCCAGTATGCGACGCGTGCGTCCGCGAGCTGCGAGATCCGGCGAACCGCCGTTATGGCTACGCCTGCATCAACTGCACCGATTGTGGCCCGCGCTACTCGATCACCACAGGGCTGCCGTACGACCGATCGCGGACCACCATGGCGGACTGGCCGCTCTGCCCCGACTGCGGCGCCGAGTATCACGACCCGGGATCGCGACGCTTCCATGCCGAGCCGGTGGCGTGCCCCGCGTGCGGTCCGGTGCACCGGTTCGAGTCGGACGATGGTATCGTGATCAGCGGCGATGCCGCGGCAGTTACCGCCGCAGTCGCGTGCCTGGGTACTGGTGGTGTCGTTGCGGTAAAGGGAGTCGGCGGATATCACCTGATGTGCGATGCACACCATCCCGGCGCCGTCGCTGCACTTCGCGAACGCAAGTACCGGAAGGACAAGCCGTTCGCGCTGCTGGTGCGGGACATGGCTGCGGCCGAATCAGTGATCAGCGTGGGAGCGGACGCACACGCGCTACTCAACCACCCTGCCCGCCCGATCGTGCTCGCGACCGCACGCACCATGCTTCCCGGCGTGGCGCCCGGCATCGACGAACTCGGGGTGATGTTGCCGAGCACCCCGCTGCAGGTGTTGTTGTTCGATGCTGGCGCACCGGCGGTGATGGTCTGCACCAGTGGCAACCGATCGAGCGAGCCTATTGCGTATCGCGATGAGGATGCCCGCGCACGGCTGGGTGGCATCGCCGACGGCTTCCTGATCGGTGAGCGCCCCATCGCCAGGCGTGTCGAGGATTCGGTCGTGCGCCCCGACGGGCACGACGGACCGATGATCCTCAGGCGCAGCCGTGGCCTCGCGCCAGGCATCGTTGCGACATTTCCCTGCTCGATCCCGATCCTGGCACTCGGCGCCGACCTCAAGAACACCGTGACGTTGGTGGTTGATGGGCAGGCGTTCATGAGCCCGCACCTCGGTGATCTCGATGACGCTGGGTCGCTCGATGCATTCCGGGAGGCTGTGGGAGACCTGCTGGCGATCTACCGGTTGTCGATTTCCGAAGTGACCATCGCGGTCGACAGTCATCCCGGCTACCGGACTCACCGGTTCGGGATGGGACTTGCGGCGGCGGGCCATCACCGGGTCCAGCACCATCGGGCGCATGTTGCGTCGGTGCTCGCTGAGCGCGGCGCATGGGACACTCCCGTGGTGGGAGTGAGTTTCGACGGCACCGGGTATGGCGACGACGGCACGATCTGGGGCGGCGAGTTCCTCCTGGGCAGCCTCCGCGACGGACTCAGTCGAGTGGCGCATCTTCGCAGCGCGGTGCTCGCGGGCGGTGACGCCGCCGTGCGACTCCCGGCGCAGGGCGCCGCGGGATTCGTGCGTGGCCTTGCCGGTGCCGAGGTGCTGCTCGACCCGCCGTTTGAGTTGCCCGCCAGGTTCCGCCAGGCACAGCAACTCATCGAGCGAGGGGTCCGCACCACCGCCACTACGTCGGTTGGACGGCTCTTCGACACTGCCGCCGCGTTGCTTGGATACACCGGCGAGGTGACCTACGAGGGGCAGGCAGGCATCTGGCTCGAGCAGTTGGCGATGGGTGCGGACCGACCGCGTGAGGGATACGAACTGCCGTTCGTCGATGGCGAGCTGGACTACCGGCCGCTGCTGGAGCGCATCATCGCCGATCGATTGGCGGGTGTGTCCACCGCCGAGATTGCACGCGCCTTCCATGACGCGGTAGCCCGGGGTGCCTCAACCGCAGCGGTCATGCTCGCGGGCAAGCACGGCATCGGCACGGTCGTTCTCTCCGGCGGGGTGTTCCAGAACCGCCTCCTGCTCGGTGCGATGCGTGCGACACTCGCGGCAGCAGGGCTCGATGTCTGGTGCAACCGTGTGGTGCCACCGAACGATGGTGGCATCTCACTGGGCCAGGCCGCGATCGTGGCGGAGATGCTGGGTGTTGGTGGTTAGTTATTGGTCGTTGGGCGTGAGCCGTAAGCCGTCATCGGTCATCGGTCATCGGTCATCGATCATCGATCATCGGTCATCGGTCATCGGTCCTCCGTTCTCCGTTCTCCGTTCTCCGTTCTCCGTTCTCCGTTCTCCGTATCACTTCCCCCCGCACTCCTTGACGATACGCTCGATCATCGCGGCGGGGTCGCCGAGGTTCTCGGCCGACAGCGGCACCGGTCCACCGACGTAGTAGGACTCGCGTGGGGCGCCCTTGGGCTCGTTGATGAGGTAGGTCATCTGCCGATCGATCTGCAGGCGGATATCGGTGCGG
Source organism: Gemmatimonadales bacterium (assembly GCA_013694695.1). Taxonomy (GTDB): domain Bacteria; phylum Gemmatimonadota; class Gemmatimonadetes; order Gemmatimonadales; family GWC2-71-9; genus Palsa-1233. The sequence continues at coordinate 14,159 of JACDBX010000001.1, forward strand.
TCGCTGGCCGTCGAATCGGACAGGTCGGGACGGCGCGTCACGTCACCACGGGTGTCGCCATACTCGAACGGGCGCCGCGCGGGATCAAGGTGGACGCGGACGATGCGCGACGGACGGATCGAGTTCCCGAAGATCATGATCAGGGTCGACCCGCCATCGGACTCGCGCGTCGGGCCACCGCCGTTGCATCGCCCGCCGTCGGTTGTCGCAGCAACCGCGGGCACGAACGCAGCCACGTCGGCGATCTGCGTCGCACCAGCAACGCGATCAGGGGTACTGGCCGTCGCCGACCCGACCATCCGGAACTGGTAGTTGAAGTTGTAGGTCCAGGTCACCTTGTTGTTGAACGGCTCGACCCGGATCGCCTTGGCGGTCCTGCCGGCGGGGATCGTCACGTTCGGCGTGTACGCCTTGCAATCCTGCTTGATGTTGCGGCAGTTGTACAGTTGCAGGCTGGTGATCACCACGTCGCGATCGGTGTCGTTGCGCAGGTAGATGTCGCGCGCGCGAGGCTCGCGGACCTCCACCGACCAGGTCTGGAGTGCCACCCCAGGGACCGGAACGGGTTCGGGGTTGATCGTCTTGGCGCACGCGGCGAGCACGAGGAGCGCCGCCGCGCTGGCAGGGAGTCGGTGCATAGAAGGCCCCGGGGGAGAGGTGGAGACGTTGAAATGATAGCGGAGAGTCCGGGGGTGTGCCAATGCCGGGAGCGTGACCGTAAGCCGTAAGCCGTAAGCCGAAAGCCGAAAGCCATCGACCATCGGCCATCAACCGTCATCCGTCATCCATCATCCATCATCCGTTCACCGTTCTCCGTTCTCTCGTCTCCCGTCTCTTCCACACCCCGGCGAGGATGAACCAAGCGGCGATCGTGACTGCCGCCACCGGAAAGAGTATGGCTGCGTCACCGATGCCGAGCGGGAAAACCAGCAACATCACGACGCCATGCGCCACGGCACCGATGAAACCGAGCCAGCTGATCCATACAGAACCCAGCTCGCGCGTTTGCATCCCGGCGAGTACGAGTCCGAAGAGCGCGATCCCGAAGAGTGGATAAATCAGCGTCGCGAGCCGGAAGTGGGTGGTGGCGATCGGCGTCGACATTCCGGCCGCGAGGGCTTCGGCATCAACGTATGCCACGGTGTGCACGGCCATCTCGATTGCTTCGAGGACCGCGGCGATTGTCGCCAGCGAAGCCGGCGGTCGAGCGCAGGCGAGGGTGACTGCGAGCGGCGGAACAGCACCAGCCCGATTGTGAGGATGATGATTCCGACGAGTATTGTAGAATGGCTCTGCACCCAGATGGGATCGCGCATCATCCCGGCCATCGAGTCCGCCCGGGGGTGCTGGGAGGCGCCCTGAAAGTACAAGAGACCGCCGAGTACGAAGGCAGCGCGCCATGCGAGTGAGGCACCGTTCACGTGGAGCTCCGGAACGTGGGGATGTGAAAACATCGGCCCTGAGCCCATCGCCCGCAACGCGTCATCGAGGTTACCGCCATTCAAGTGGTGAGCCCCTGTCGGCGATGCCGCCGGGCAGTTGACGCCTGATAGCTTTTTAGCTATCGTTACCCATGGACCTTTCCCCAGGCGAGATCCTCCGGTCCGCGCGCAATGGCGCCGGCCTGAGCCAGCGGGCCCTCGCCAAGCGGGCGGCCACCAGTCAGTCGGTCGTCGCGCGCATCGAGCTGGGGGAAACTTCCCCGACTTGGGAGACCCTTTCGCGACTGGTTGCCGCCGCCGGCTTCGACCTCGAATCGCGGATCGCCCACCGCCCCGTGTCAGGATCCCACATGCTCGCCGATGTCGCTCGGATCCGTGCGCTTTCACCAGAAGCCCGTCTCGCAGAGGTGGCCAATGCGAGCCGCTTCATCACGGCGGCACGACGTGTCTAGCGTTGCCGCGTTTGACCCCGAGCGGCTGCTGGCTGTGCTCGCACGCCACGACGTGGAGTTCGTGCTGGTCGGCGCCCTGGCCGCACGACTGCAGGGGTTCCCGCGGCTCACCGCCGACGCAGCTCTCACCCCGCGCGATACCCGCAAGAATCTGGAACGGCTCGCCAGTGCGCTCCGGGAACTCGATGCCCGAGTGTTCACCGAGTCTGTTCCCGAGGGCCTCGCCTTCGGCTGCACCGCGAGCGCACTGGGTCGTGCGGCGCTGTGGAACCTGGTGACTGGGGCGGGACGCGTCGACATCATCTTCCGCCCCGCGGGCATCGCGAGCTACGAGGAGCTGCGTGCTGGTGCGGTGGAGTTCGTGGTCCATGATATCACGCTATACGCGGCGTCCCTGCGTGACATCCTGCGGTCGAAGGAAGCGGCGGATCGGCCGCAGGACCGCCAGGACGCCATCATCCTGCGGGAAATGCTTGCCGCCGATGACGCGGCGCGGGACTTGGGAACTCCCTGACCGATGGCCCGGACGGTCCGTTCGCGACGCCCACGCGGCGTACCGCCCGTTACGCCTTCATCCTGAGTCCACTCCTCCGCTCTCCCAACCACGCATACGCGGCCGGGAGCACGATCATGTTGAGCGCGGTGGCCGTGAGCAACCCGCCGAGGATGACGACCGCAAGGGGAGCCTGCAGTTCACTCCCGGGTTCCCCCGCAGCCATCGCCAGCGGCACCAGCGCCAGCCCCGCCGTCAGCGCAGTCATCAGGATGGGCGCGAGGCGCTCTTCCGACCCACGCCGAATCGCCACATCGAACGACATGCCCTCAGCAAGCAGGGTCTGGTAGTGGGACAGCAGCAGGATGCCGTTCCGGGTCGCGATGCCGAACAGGGTCACGAATCCGACCAGGGACGCGATGCTCACGATGCCATCGGTGAGCAGCACCGCCGCAACACCGCCGATCAGCGAGAGTGGAAGGTTGATCATCGCGATCAGCGCTGTGCGAAAGGAGCCAAACTCGGTGAACAGGATCAGCAGGATGACCGCCACGGCGGCGAGTGACAGCCATCCGATCGTCTGTGCCGCGGCGGCGCGGCTCTCGAACTGGCCACCGTACTCCACCCGATACCCCGGCGGGAGCGTGACCCGGGCCGCCACTTGTTGCTGGACTTCCTCGACGGTGGAGCCCAGGTCACGCCCCGCTACGTTGGCCTGGATAACGATCTTCCGCTGCACCTGCTCGCGCGAAATCGTGTTCGGGCCACGCAGAAGCTCCACTCGCGCAAGCTGGTCGAGCGGCACCCTCATCCCGGTTGGTGTGGCCACGGGAAGTGCGCTGATCGCGTCAAGCCCGGTTCGCTGTGCCTCGGGCACCCGCACCACGATCTCCCACCGCCGACCCTCGTCGATGACCTGTCCGACTGGTTCGCCACCGAATGCTGCATCGATCACCTCCGCCAGGTACCCCGGCGTGACACCAGCCTGCGCCATGTGCATCCGGTTCGGAGTGATCCGCAGCTGCGGGACGTCAGCCTGCTGCTCCAACTGGAGATCAACGACACCGCTGACCGTTGCCATTGCATCCCGAATCTGGCCCCCGACGCGTCGAAGCTCGTACAGATCGGGGCCGAAAAGCTTGACGGCCAAGTTCGCCCGCGTACCAGAGAGCAGGTGGTCGATCCGGTGACCGATCGGTTGCCCGATGGTGATATTCGTTCCGGGCAACGAGGTGAATGCATCCCGCAATCGCTCGTTGAGTGCGTCCCGGTCAGCTCCGGGGGTGAGTACGACATCGATCTCCGCCGCGTTGCTTCCCTGGGCATGCTCATCGAGTTCGGCCCGGCCCTGCCGTCTGTCGGTGTGCCGCACTTCGGGTTGCTCGAGCAGGATCTGCTCGACCCGCCGTCCCATTGCATCGGCTTCCGGCAGCGACGTGCCCGGCACCGTGACAAAGTTCACTGTCAGCGCACCCTCGTTGAACTCCGGCAGGAATGCCGTGCCGAGGAACGGTACGGCCGCGGCTGCCGCGATGAACAGGGCCAGCGCCGCCGCCAGCACCGGGCGTGGACGCGCCAGGGTCCGGGCGAGCACCCCACCGTACCATCGCCGCAGGATGGTGAGCAGTCGGCCTTCCCGATTCTCGAGAACCCCGGCTGACTTCGGCAGCAGCAAGGCGCACAACACCGGCGTGACCGTGACCGCCACCGCAAGAGAGGCAGCGAGCGCCACGACGTAGGCGATGCCGAGCGGGCGAAGCAGCCGTCCCTCGACACCCGACAGGAAGAAGAGCGGCAGGAACACCACCGCGATCACCAACGTGGCGTTGACGATCGAGGCACGGATCTCGACCGAGGCGGTGAACACGACTTCGAGCGCCGTTCGCTGCTCGGCCTCGGGAAGCTGACGATTCTCCCGCAAGCGGCGATAGACATTCTCGACATCGATGATCGCATCGTCGACCAGCGCGCCGATCGCGATTGCGAGGCCGCCGAGCGTCATGGTATTGATCGATATCCCGAGCGCCTGCATCGTCAGGAGCGCCACCACCAGCGAGAGCGGGATGGCGGAAAGCGAAATCAGCGTCGTCCGGAAGTTCCAGAGGAAGAGGAATAGCACCAGGACCACGAGGATGGCGCCGTCGCGCAGCGCCCCGAGCATGTTGCCGATCGCCACATCGATGAAATCCGCCTGCCGGAACAGCTCCTGGTGAATCGTGATGCCGGCCGGCAGGGCCGTACGAATCGAGGCCAGTTCGGCCGTGATGGCGTCGGTGAGCTCCAGCGTGCTTGCACCCGGCTGTTTCTGGACCGAGAGCACGACGCCCGGCGTGGCATCGATGGAGCCGGTGCCGAGTCGCGGTGCGGGCCCGACCTGCACGGTCGCAACATCACGCAGCAGGATCGGCACCCCGTCCTGGACACGGACCACGGCCGCGCCGAGATCTTCGGTGCTGCGGGCGCGTCCGAGGCCGCGGATCGCGACTTCCTGGCCACGGTCGACGTAGATCCCGCCAGATGCACTGCGACTCGCAGCCGCTGCGGCCTCCAGGACATCGTGGAGACTGGTGCTGGTCGCGCGCATCCGGTCGGCGTCGATCAGCACCTGGTACTCCCGCACCTCGCCACCGATCGGAATCACCTGTGCGACACCCGGCACGGCCATCAGTCGTCGCCGCACCACCCAGTCTGCAGCGTCGCGGAGTTCCATCTCGTTCGCCCCGCCGGTCAGCCCGATCATCAGGACCTCACCCATGACCGACGAGACTGGCGCCAATTGCGGCATTGCGACGCCATCAGGCAGGACGCTCGTGACGGTCTGCAGTCGCTCCGCAACAATTTGCCGATTCCGGAGTATGTCGGTTCCCCAGTCAAACTCGATCCAGATGACAGAGATACCCCGCGCCGTCGACGAACGGACGCGGCGCACGCCGGTCGCGCCGTTCATCGCCGTCTCGATCGGCAGGGTGACGAGTGTCTCGATCTCCTCCGGCGCCATCCCGTGCGCCTCGGCGAGGACGGTCACGGTCGGGGCGGTGAGATCGGGGAAGACATCCACAGGCATGCGCGATGCAGACCACCCGCCCGCCAGGAGAAGCAGTGCGGCGCCGACAAGCACGACGGCTCGATGGCGGAGCGCGGCAGCGATCAATGCGTTGAGCATCGCCGGTCCCCTAGTGTTCGTGACCGTGCGCGGGCACGGCCGTGGAAAGGGACGCAAGGCGCACCTGATTCGCGGCGCCCGTGACCACCCGCTCGCCCACGCTGATTCCGGCACGGACCACCACATGACCGGCTCCGCGTGCACCCAGGGTGAGGAGCCGCCGTTCGAATGACTCGCCCGAAAGCTGTACGAATGCCACTGCCTGGCCATCCTCATCGAGAACCGCGGACGCGGGGATCACGATGCCCCTGTCAATCGCAGCGGTCGGCACAAGCGCGGTCGCAAGCATGCCGGGCCGCAGCGCCGCACTCCGATTGTCGACCACCCACCGTCCCGTCACCGTCCGGGTGGCAGGGTCGATCGTGGGCGCCAACGCGACGATCGAACTGGTGGTGTGCCACGAATCGCCAACCCGAAAGCGAATCCTTCCGTCGGGTTGGATGTCGGGAACGGCGTCACCAGGAATCCTTGCCTCGAGCCAGAGCTGGTTCGCGTTGACCACGCTGAGCAGGCGGTCGCCTGCCTCCACACGCGCACCGGGGATGAACTGCGTGATACTCACGACACCGTCGATCGGCGAGCGAATCGCGATCCGCCCGTCGTTGGTGGTTGAGCCACCGAACGCCCGCAATGCCTCTCGCGCTGCATTGCGCTCGATTCGTGCCTCCTCAAGTCGGCGCGCGGGCGCGGCCTCGGCCTGCACCAGCCGATCGGCACGCGCGTACTCGGCCTCCGCTGTTGCGAGCGCGGCGCGCGCCGTGGCGAGCGCACTGCCCCCGTCGCCCAAAAGTGGCGTGAGCAGTGCGACGGTGGTTCCGGCGCGCACCTGTTCCCCCACGACAGGAACTCCCGTGCCGCCGGCTCGAGCGATGATTCCGGCGATCGGTGCGGTGATCACCGCCACCCCACGGCTGGTGGGC
>JACDBX010000014.1 GCA_013694695.1 Gemmatimonadales bacterium
AGGTGCGGAGCGGCGGGTCGCATGTCCGCGCCGATTCGATCTCGATCATGCTCGATTCCGGCAAGGTGTCCACCACCTCCGCCTGGGATCGCGCCGCGGGGGCAGTGGTGCGGAACGGCGGGTACGATATCGGGGGCGATTCGGTATGGATCAGCTCGCCGGGCGAGCGACTGCGCGAGATCAGGGTGTTCGGCGACGGGATCATCCGGAGCCCGTTCGACAGCACCACCATTGACACCGCCGCCGTGCAGCCCGTGGTCGACAGCATCCTGACCGATTCAACGACAGCCGATTCCACCACCTCCAGTACCGCCGACGATCACGAACGCGACACCCTCTGGGGCGAGCGGATCATTGCCGCGTTTCACGACGTCGACTCGGCGGGCACCACGATCTCGCGTCTCCAGCAGATCACGGCCATCGGAACAGCCGCGTCGCTCTTCAGTCGACAGGTCGAGCGGAGCGGTACGACATCGCCGTCGATCACCTATACCAGGGCTGACACCATCGTCATCGTGATGCGCACCGACGATACCACCGGAGTGCTGGAGGTCCGCGCGCGCCGGGGCGCGCAGCCTGTGGACGGCGTGCAGCTCGAACGGGCGTCGCTGCGACGCCCCGCGCCGCCGGTGCCCACCGGCGGTGCCCGGCGCGAGGACGGGCCATGAGCACCCTGCGCGCCGACGGGCTCCGAAAGACCTACAGCCGCCGCAAGGTCGTCAACAACGTCGCGGTCGAATTGACACAGGGTGAGATTGTGGGTCTCCTCGGTCCGAACGGGGCGGGGAAGACCACCACGTTCTACCTGATCACCGGGTTGATCCGCCCGGATGCCGGCAGGATCTGCCTCGACGACGTCGACATCACCCGAGAGCCGATGTACAAGCGGGCCCGCGCTGGAATCGGGTATCTGGCGCAGGAACCGTCGATCTTCCGCAAGATGACCGTGGAACAGAACGTCCTCGCGATCCTCGAGACCCTGCCGCTCTCGAAATCGGAGCGTCTCGAACGGCTCGACGTGATGCTCGCTGAACTCGGACTGACCAAGCTCAGGAAGTCCCGCGCGTATATGTTGAGTGGTGGCGAGCGCCGCAGGCTGGAGATCACCCGGGCGCTTGCCACGAACCCCAAGTTCATGCTGCTGGATGAGCCGTTCGCCGGTGTCGACCCGATTGCCGTGCACGACATCCAGACCATCGTCGCCTCCCTGCGCGACCGCGGCATCGGAGTGCTCATCACCGACCACAATGTGGAACAGACCCTGGAGATCGTCGACCGCGCCTACATCATGCACGAGGGCGAGGTGCAGGCAGCCGGCTCGGTGCGCGAGCTGGTGTGGAGCGATCGTGTCTCGGAGCTCTATCTCGGTCCGACGCTCACGGCCCGGTTGCGCAGTCGCATGGAGCCGCCCGCATGAAGACGGGCATGCAGCAGCACACCGGATTGCGCCAGGAGCTGCGCATCAATCCTCGCCTGTACCAGGCGATGGACATGCTGTACATGCCGATGCTCGACCTCCAGCAACACCTGCAGCAGGAGCTGCTCAACAATCCATTCCTCGAGCTTGAGGAACCGGAGGATGAGGAGAAGCCCGAGAAGACCACCGAGCAGGAGCAGGAAGAGGTCAAGAAGGACGACGAGATCGACTGGGAGGAGATCCTCCTCAACGGATTCGATGTCGGCGGGTCGCGCGAACAGTTCGAGTCATCGGAGTACATCGAGCCCGTCACGGTGGAGTCGCGCGACCTCGCCGATTACCTCCGCGACCAGATCCAGATGCTCGACCTCCAGCCGCGCCGGCAACTGCTGTGTGAGGAGATCATCGGCAACATCAACGACGATGGCTACCTCGCGTGCACGCTCCAGGAGATCCTCGACTCCACCAACCAGTGGGTGATTTCGTCCCTCCCTGGCAACAGTCCCGAACCCGATCCCGATGATCCGTTCGACCTCGATGAAGACGAGGACGACCCCTCGCACGAGGGCAACGGCGCGGTGGTGCTCCCCGAGGGGGTGGTGCTTTTCACCATGGCTGAGCTGGAAGCCGCCCTCACCACGATCCAGGCCCTCGACCCGCCGGGAATCGGCTCGCGCGATCTTCGCGAGTGCTTGTTGCTGCAGTTGCGGGACGCTGCCGCCGAGGGTTCGCTGATCCACCGCCTGGTCGACCAGGCGTTCCCCGACCTGATTGCGCATCGCTGGAATGACCTGGCGCGTCGCTTCGGCGTGGAGCCTCGGGTGGCGCAGGAGGCCGCCGACACCTTGGCGCGGCTCGATCCGAAGCCGGGGCTCAAGCATGGCGATCGCGCCGAGAACTACGTGACACCCGACCTGATCGTGGACCGGATCGACGGTCGCTACCAGGTATTCCTGAACGACACCGGCGTCCCACGGCTCCGGCTCTCGCGCGCCTACCAGGACATTGCCCGAGAGCGCGGGAAGATGACGCCCGAGAATCGTGACTTCATCGCGTCGCGGATGAACAGCGCGACCTGGATGGTGCAGGCGATCGAGCAGCGTCGCCAGACGATGCTCAAGGTGATGAACTTCATCGTCGATCGGCAGCGCGAGTTCTTCGACAAGGGCGTCGAGTATCTCAAGCCGCTCACATTGCGTGAGGTCGCCGAGGTGATCTCGATGCATGAATCGACGGTGAGCCGCGTCACCAACGAGAAGTACGTGCAGACACCACGCGGCGTGCTGCCGCTCAAGTACTTCTTTTCCAGCGCGCTCTCCACCGCGTCGGGCGAGGATGCATCGGCGCGCTCGATCCGCGCCAAGCTGGAGAAGATGGTCGGAGAGGAGAACTCCGCGAAGCCGCTCACCGACCAGCAGATCGTGCACCTCTTCGAGGAGCAGGGGATCCAGATCGCCCGCCGAACCGTGGCGAAGTACCGCGACCAGCTCGGCATCCTCCCGGCCCGGATGCGCAAGCGCGTATGACGCCCGTTCGCGTCTCGATGCTCGTGCCCGCCCGCGATGAGGCGGACAACCTTCCCGAGTTCATCCGGCAATGCGCCGTGGCGCTTCCCGCGGTGGGTGTGCCGTTCGAGGTGATCGTCGTCAACGACGGCTCCCGCGACCGCAGCGCCGAGGTGCTTGCCAGGCTCCAGGAACAGCATCCCTTCCTTCGGGTGGTGACGCACCGGCAGCAGCGCGGCATTGCCGATGCCCTGCGCAGCGCCGGTGAGGCCGCTGAGGGCGACGTGTTCGTCTTCTATCCCGCCGACCTGCAGTACCGCCCCGAGGACGTGGGCGCGCTGGTGACCCCCATTCTCGCGGGCGACGCCGACATCGTCACTGGCACCAAGCAGGGAAAGTACGAGAAGGCATTCGTGTCGACGGTGTACAACACACTCTGCCGCTGGCTCTTCGGCGTTCGCGTCACCGACCTCAACTCGGTCAAGGCGTACCGCCGCGACGTGATGATGAGCGTACCGATGCGACCCGACTGGCACCGCTTCATGGTCGTGATTGCCGCTGCCGATGGCTTTCGGCTCACGTCGACGCCTGTGCCGGTCTATCCGCGACACGCGGGGGTGTCGAAGTTCACTTGGACCCGGATTCCCGTGGGCGTGCTCGACCTGCTCTCGGTCTGGTTCCAGCTTCGTTTCGGTCGCAAGCCGATGCTCTTCTTCGGGATCGCCGGGGCTGGGCTCTTCCTGATCGGCTTCATCGCCGGCGTGGTTGCGCTGATACTGCGCTTCACCATTCGTGCGGATGTCGCGCTGCTGGTGAGCCTGGTGCAGACGATGCTGATCACCGGCGTTGTGCTCTTCGGCTTCGGCTTCGTGGGCGAACTGGTGGCCGGGATGCGCGAGGAGCAGCAGGAACTGGCCCGACGCCTGGCCGTGCAGCGGCGCGACTGACGCGATGCGCGTGGTCTTCGTGACCCACAACTATCCCCGCAGCGCAGGTGACATGGCCGGCGCCTTCCTGCACCCGCTCGCCGTGGCGCTGCAGGATCGCGGCACGCCGGTGACCGTTGTCGCGCCGAGCGACCGCGGGCGGGGAGGCACCGACACGCAGGACGGTGTCGAGGTGCGTCGGGTGCGGTACGCGTCGGCCGCCGCCGAGACTCTGGCGTACACCGGCACGATGGCGAGCGCACTGCGGACGCCGGGTGGGATGCTCAGGATGCTCTCGCTGGTTCGCGCGCTGCGCCGCGAAGCGGTAGCCACTGTGTCGAGCAGCGCCGGACCCGCGGTGGTGCACGCGCACTGGTGGGTGCCGGCGGGGATGGCATTGCCTCGCGGCGTGCCCGCAGTGGTGACCTGTCATGGTAGCGATGTTCGCCTGCTCGCACGCGGCGGCGTCTTCCAGTGGCTGGGGCGGCGCACACTCAGGCGGGCGCAGGTCGTGACCACTGTGTCGCGGCCGTTCGCGGCGATCATCCGGGAACGCACCGGAGTGCTGGTGCCCGACGACGCGGTGCAGCCGATGCCGGTGGCGGCGGTGGCGCGGCCGCGGAGCACTGGAGGCGGCGGGCTGATCGTGGTCGGGCGGCTGGTGACGCAGAAACGGGTGGACCTCGCGATCCGGGCCTGCGCTGAACTGAAGCGCCGCGGCCACGCCACCACACTCACCATCGTGGGTGACGGCGCAGAACGCGAGGCACTGGAAACGCTGGCGCGAACGCTTGAGATCAATGCCCAGGTGCGGATGGTGGGCGCCGTGGCACCCGCGGACGTGCCCGAGTTGTTCGCCACCGCCGACTGCTGCCTGATGACCGCGCACGACGAGGGGCTCGGCCTCTCTGCCGCAGAGGCGATGCTCCAGGGAGTGCCGGTGGTAGCGTGCACCGATGGCGGTGGCGTGCTCGACATCGTCGGACAGGCGGGAGGCGGTCGCGTGGTGGCTCCCGAAGCTGGGGCGATTGCCGACGCAGTGCGTTCGCTCGCCGCAGACCCGTTTGCTGCCGATGCCGCGGCGCGGACGGGCGCACAGTGGGCAACACACCTCGACCCGGGTGCCGTCGCCGATCGTGCCCTGGTGTGGTACCAGCGGGCGCTCGATGCCTAAGTCGCTGATCCGCGTCCTGCAGGGTGTCGCCGCGCTGGCGATCATCGCTCTCGCCACCCGGACGGTGGTGCGCGACTGGGATCGGGTGCGCAGCGAATCGATCGGGTGGGGATTCGACTGGTGGTGCATCGTGGCGTCGCTGGTGGTGACGTGGCTGATGTACCTGTTGCTGATCCACGCGTGGCGCGCGGTGCTGCTCACCTGGGGCGAGGTGCTGCCGTGGTGGCGCGCCGTACGTATCTGGTTCGTGTCGAGCCTCGGCAAGTACATACCCGGGAAACTCTGGGCGCTGGCGGCGATGGCGGTCATGGCGGAGCGGGCGGGGGTGAGTGGGGCGGCTGCCACGGCGTCGTCGGTGGTGATGCAGCTGGTGTCGATCACCACCGGGATAGCGGTTGCGATGGCACTCCTCGGGCGCGAGGTGCTCTCAGACAGCACTACTCTCGGGCTGGCCGGGATCGTTGGTCTCGCCGCGGCGGCGCTCGCTGGCACAGCGCTGGTGGGTTCACCGTATGTGATGGAATGGCTCGGAAAGGCAATCGGGCGCCCCGGTGCGGTCCGCCATGTCGGTTCCCGGGCCATGCTGCACGCCACCCTTCCCTCGCTCATCGCCTGGCTGGGGTACGGAACAGCGCTCTTTCTGCTGGTGCGGGGCACGCTGCCCGGTGTGCAGCTCGGTTGGGGCACCGCGACAGGAGCCTTTGCAGCATCGTACATTGCGGGCTATCTCGCCGTCTTTGCACCCGGCGGGCTCGGTGTCCGCGAGGGCACCCTGATCCTCATTCTCGGGCCCGTCGTGGGGCAGGGGAACGCGATCGCGATCGCCTTTGCCTCACGACTGACGCTGACCATCAATGAGCTGGGTGCGGCGCTGCCGCTCCTGGTGTTCGGGAGATCGACGCGTGACCTTGCCTGACCAGCCGGGCAGTTTCACCCCGCGCATGCCGGTCCTGATTGCGGCCGTGGTGTTCGTCATCGCTGCGCTCACCCTCTGCTACCCGATGCTCACCGGCCAGTACGTGGCGGGCGATGACCAGGTCATCGCCGGCTACGGCTTTCGGCTCTTCGGCGCAGAGTATTTCCGCGCGAACGGCAGCATCCCGGAGTGGAACCCCTATCTCTTCGGTGGGATGCCGTTCATCGCCGCCATGCATGGCGACATCTTCTATCCGACGGCGTGGCTGCGGTGGTTCGTCCCGACCGACATCGCGATGACATTCGGCTTCTTCATCCACCTCGTGATCGCCGGCCTCGCGATGTACGCCCTGCTGCGCGCACTCGGCGCGAGCTGGACCGCCTCGGTGGCTGCGGGTGTGGGGTACGAACTTTCCGGCATCCTGGCGTCGATGCTCGCCAACGGGCACGACGGCAAGCTGTTCGTGGCGGCGCTGGCACCGTTCGCACTTCTGGCACTGCTGCGCGGGATCCGACACGGCAAATTGGGGAGCTTCGGCGTGTATGCCCTGATCATCGGGCTCTGCATGCTTTCGCCGCACTACCAGATGACGTACTACCTGCTCGTGGCGAGCGGGCTGTGGACGCTGTGGCTGGTGTTCCTCGACCCCGAACGCGCCGTGCCGAAGGCGCCGGTGCGCGACCTCGTGCTGGCGGCAGCCGGCGTGGCGCTCGGCGTGGGCATCGGGATGATCCAGGGTCTGCCGTTCCTCAAGTACATCCCGTACTCGCCACGCGTCGACGGTGGCGCCAGCTCGGGATGGGAATACGCCACCCAGTTCTCGATGCCGGTCGAGGAGATCATGACCACGGTGCTGCCGCAGTTCAACGGCATCACCGAGCACTACTGGGGCGTCAATCATTTCAAGTCGCACACCGAGTACCTGGGCGCCATCGTCGTGATTCTCGCGGTACTGGGGTTGGGTGCAGCAAAGAAGCGCGGGCTCCTCACCGGCTTCGGCATGATCGCCGCGCTCTTCCTGCTGATCTCCTTGGGCGGCCACACGCCGTTCTACCGCCTGTGGTATGAGGTGATGCCGATGATGCAGAAGGTGCGCGCGGTGGGGATGGCGTTCTTCCTGGTGGCGCTGCCGGTGTGTGTCTGGGCGGGGTTCGGTGTCGACCGTGTTCTGCGGCGCGACGTGAGCGCGCGACAGATCCAGGTGACGGTGGGCGTGCTCGCCCTGATTGCGCTGCTCGGTGCGGTCGGGTTGCTGCAGGGGTTCGCGACGGCGCTCGCCGAGCCGCAGATGATGCAGCGGGTGATGGACAACGCCGGGGAGCTTCGGCTGGGTGCGATTCGCCTGTTGGTGGTGGCACTGATCGGCGGAGCCGTTCTGCTGGCGGTGCGCGCCGGGAAGCTTCGCGGGGCTGGAGCCGCGGCAGCACTCGTGGCGGTGGTTCTCGCGGACCAGTGGTCGGTGCTCAAGCACTTCGCCGGATTCCTGCCGCCAGCAAGCGTGACGTACGCCGACGATCAGCTCACCGCCGCGATGAAGCAGGCGCCGATGCCGTTCCGCACGTACGAACCATCGGGCGAAGTGGGTGGGGCCGGGGCGGTGTACGCCGGGGCGTGGCTGATGGCCAATCAGGTGCCCACGCTCTTCGGCTATCACGGCAATGAGAGCCGCTTCTTCGATGAACTGTTCGGCGTCAAGAACGTCTGGGAAAACCAGTTCTCCCCGACGCTGCTCGATCTGTACGGCGCGCGCTACATCGTCGCCAACCAGGATGTCTCCACGGCACTGGCTGGTTACACGCTGAAGATGGGTCCGGTCGCGTTCCCCAATCTCACCGGCAGGCGGGCACAGGCGGGATACCTCTTCGAGCGCGACACCGTTCCGCCCTGGGTGCGGGTGGTGCCGGCGGCGGTCAAGGTGCCGGAGGCGCAGATCATCCCGACGGTGGTCGACGCCCGCTTCCCGCTCAACAGCGTGGTACTGTATCCCGACACGATGGCGCTCGACGCCCCGGCGCTCTCGGAGTTGCCAGCGCCCCCCACAGTTACGGCGCGGCTGAAAGATTGGGGGCCGGGACGGATGACCGTGGCACTCAGCGGCAGCGACCCGCGCACGACATATCTGCTGGTCGCGGAGAACTGGTATCCGGGGTGGACTGCCACGATCGACGGGCGGGTAGCGCCGACTCACCGCGCAAACCACGCCATGCTCAGCGTGGCACTGCCGTCAGGGGCGAAGACGGTCGAGCTCGAGTATCACACTCCCGGCTATGGCACCGGGAAGCTCATCACCCTCGCGTCGCTCGTTGGCGCGCTGGGGCTGGTCGTCACCGGCCGCGTGCGGCGACGGGGTGTCGATGGCTGACCGCGGGCTGGTGGTGGTGCCGACCTACAACGAGTGCGAGAACCTGCCGCAAATCATCCCCGCGATTCTCGCGATCGACTCGCGCTACGACGTCCTCATCGTCGATGACGGGTCGCCGGACGGAACCGGCCAGCTCGCCGATGCGATGGCGGCGTCGGACTCGCGGGTGAATGTGATGCATCGTGCCCGCAAGGAGGGGTTGGGGCGCGCCTATCGCGCCGGCTTCGAATGGGCGCTCACCCGCGACTACCGCTGGATCTTCGAGATGGACGCCGACTTCTCGCACGACCCGAAGTTCCTGAGCGACCTGCTGTACGGGAGCGAGACCGCCGACCTGGTGCTCGGCTCGCGCTACGCCCGCGGCAACGTCAACGTGATCAACTGGCCGATGAGCCGGCTCCTTCTCTCGTGGTTTGCCAACAAGTACGTGCGGTGGGTCACCGGCCTTCCGCTCACCGACGCCACCGGCGGCTTCAAGTGCTTCCGGCGCGAGGTGCTGCAGGCGATCCCGCTCGACCAGGTCCGGTCGAACGGCTACGCCTTCCAGATCGAGATGAGTTACCGGGCGTGGAAGAAGGGGTTCACGCTGGGTGAGGTCCCGATCGTCTTCGTCGACCGGATCGAGGGGACGAGCAAGATGGACAAGCGGATCGTCCGCGAGGCGATCTGGATAGTCTGGTGGCTCCGCCTCCAGGCGATGCTGGGGAAGCTCAAATGACCGTGGTGTTCCACAAGATGACCGGCTCGGGAAACGACTTCGTGGTGCTGGATGGCCGGACGACTGATCGAGGGCATTGGACACCGGAGCGGATCGCGCAGATCTGCGACCGGCGCGACGGGGTGGGGGGCGATGGCCTCGTGATCGTGACCCCGATCGGCCCGGACCACGTCCGGATGACCTACTTCAACAGCGACGGGTCGCGGGCCGACATGTGCGGCAACGCGGCGCTCTGCACCACACGCCTCGCCGCCCGCCTGGAAATGGCCGACCCCTCAGGAATGACGCTCAGCACCGACGCCGGGACATTCCGGAGCCGGTGCGTGGGCGACGGGCATCAGGCAGAGATCAACCTCCCCGATGTCGACATTCCGGTGGAAGCTGGGATTCCGTTGGTGGCAGGGGAGCGGGCACTCACGCTGGGCGCCGTCGGCGTGCCGCACCTGGTGGCGGTAGTCGATGATGTTACGGAGGTAGACATCGACAATCGCGGACGCGAATTGCGCTATCATTTGGGGGCCGGCCGCAATGGTGCCAACGCCAACTTCGTCTCTCGCACCTCACGTTCCACTGGAACTGGAGGTGGTGAAACGTCCGACCGGAGCATCTCCAGCGCCACTGGAGATGGTGAAACGTCGCTCGAAGACGCCGACTGGGCCATTCGCACCTACGAACGCGGCGTCGAGGGAGAGACCCTCGCATGCGGCACCGGCACGGTGGCAGCGGCGCTCGCCGTCGCGGCGTCTGGTGCCGATTCACTGCCGCTTCGCTTCCGATCGGGCAGCGGCCGAATCCTGGCCGTGAGCGCGACCATCACCGACGGCCGCGCGACTGACATATGGCTCTGCGGCGAAGGCCGGCTCGTCGCCCGCGGAGTGTGGCTCGACTGAAAACCATGGAAGGCAGGTCAATCCTGAGTTCTCGTCCACCCGGAGCATCAATGACGTCCCGTTTCAGGTCGGTATCGCAACTTCCCGCTGCGCTCGCCATCGCCCTCCTGGCCTCGGCATGCGCCCCCAAGGCCGCGCCGCGACCCACTCCGACGCCACAAGCTGCCCCCGGCGGTGCGGCCAGCCGCACCAGCACCGGCCCGAAACCGTACAAGGACGTGATCACGTCCAAAGCGGCCACCAGGGCAGGGGTGTTCACCACCCATCGCCTCGATGACAAGCTCTTCTTCGAGATCCCTCGGGGCGAGTTCGGCAGCGAGATGATGATGATCGCGCGCGCGGTGGAGTCGACGCTGCAGGACCCGGGCGGCTTCTTCGGCGGCGGCGCGCAGCGCCTGGTTCGCTGGGAACGCGAGGGCAACAGCGTGGTTCTCCGGGGCCGGAGCTACCGGCTGCAGATGGACTCGACCGAGAACCTTTTCCGCCAGGTCCGCGGCTTCCAGAACCAACCGGTGATTGCGCGGTTCGACGTCGCGGCATGGAGCCCCACCGACAGCAACGCCGTGATCGACGTGACCGATCTCTTCCTCACCTACAAGCAGGAGATGGGTGCGGTGCAGGGCGCGACCAAGGATCGGAGCTGGTTCGAGCACGTGGCCACCTTCGATCGGAACATCGAGGTGGAGGCCACCCAGACCGGGTCGGCCCGCCCGCCCGAGGCGCCGCCCACGGTGCAGCCCACCAGCCAGACGATGCGACTCCACTGGAGTTTCCTCAAGCTCCCCGACACCCCGATGATGCCGCGGTACGCCGACAACCGGGTCGGGTTCATCTCCACCTCGTACTTCGACTTTTCGTCGCGCGAGCACGAGTCGGAGCAGAAGCGGATCATCCATCGCTTCAAGCTGGTTCCGAAGGACACCGCGGCGTTCCTGCGCGGCGAACTGGTGGAGCCGGTCGAGCCGATCGTCTACTGGATCGACCCGGCGACTCCGGAGTGGATGAAGCCGTGGGTAAAGGTTGGGGTGGACAAGTGGAACGTGGCGTTCGAGCAGGCGGGGTTCAAGAACGCGATCCGCGGCGAGTATGCCCCGGCGGATGACCCCGACTGGTCGATCTATGACCTTCGCCACTCGATCATCTACTGGCGCCCCTCTACGGTGGCCAACGCCACCGGCGGTCAGGTCGTCGACCCACGCACCGGGCAGATCATCAAGGGCGAAGTGAACATGTACCACAACATCATGCAGCTTCAGCGTGAGTGGTACTTCGTGCAGGTGTCGCCCCTCGACGTGCGGGCCCAGCGCCTCCCCATGCCCGATTCGCTGATGGGGCGGCTGGTGGAATACGTGGTGACCCACGAAATCGGTCACTCGATCGGTTTTCCGCACAACATGAAGGCCTCGGCGATGTACCCGGTGGATTCGATCCGGAGCCGCGCCTTCCTCGACCGGATGGGCGGGCACGTCGCCACCCTGATGGACTATTCACGCTTCAACTACGTCGCACAGCCGGAAGACAGCATCCCGCCCCACATGCTGATCCCCCAGGTTGGCCCGTACGACAAGTTCGCGGTGCGCTGGGGGTACCGGCCGATCCCGAGTGCCCGGACGCCCGAGGCCGAGGTGCCGACGCTTGATCGCTGGGCGAGGGAACAGGATAGCGTTCCATGGTTCCGCTTCAGCACGAGCGGCGCGCCGAACGACCCCGAGAACCTCACCGAGGCCGTCGGTGACGCTGACGCGGTCAGGGCGACCACGCTGGGCCTGCGCAACCTGCAGCGGGTGATGAGCAACATGCGGGCAGCCACCGAGACGTCCGGACGAGACTATGCGTTGCTCACCGAGATGTACGGCGCTGCGGTCTCGCAGTGGGGCCGTTACATGCGGCACGTTGCCGCCGTGATCGGCGGGGCGATCACGCAGGAGAAGTACGGTACCGGCCGGCGGTTCGAACCGGTGGGCGAGGCTCGGCAGCGTGAGGCGGTGGCGTTCCTCAGCCGCAACGCATTCCAGCTCCCGGAGATGTTCCTCGACGACGAGATCCTCTGGCGGATCGAGTCCCGGGGCGCGGTCGACCGGATCCGTGACGCCCAGACGTCGCTCTTCGCCACGCTGCTTTCGCCGTCGAAGCTCAACACCCTGGTCGACTACGAGGCCAGGCTGGGCAACCGTACCTACACCCTGGCCGAGTATATGGGGGACCTCCGGCAGGGGGTCTGGGGTGACCTCAATCAGGGCCGGGTGACCATCGATGTCTACCGCCGGAACCTCCAGCGGGCGTACATCGATCGGATCAACACCGAGCTCAATCCGCCACCGCCTTCGCCCACCGCTGCCCGACCGACGGGATGGGGGAGCGACGTCCGGGCGATGTACCGGGCCGAGCTCCGTGCCATCGACCAGATGGCTGGCCGAGCCGCTTCCAGGGCAACGGACGCCATGACGCGTGTGCACCTGGCCGACGTGCGGTCGGAGGTCGCGAGGGCGCTGGAAACGAAATAGAGATGAGAGACTAGAGA
>JACDBX010000044.1 GCA_013694695.1 Gemmatimonadales bacterium
CCCCCCCCCCCCGCTGGGTTTCGCCGCCGGACATTCGCGTCAATTTTTGTGGTCTTACTGACATCCGGGTGTGGCGTTGAGTCGCCTGCGCCCACGTTTCCCGGGGAAGCGCCAATCATTGCGCTTCAAACTCAGCAGGCATATCCCGGCGTTTATGACGGTTGGTATGAAACCGCCGGGATGTACTGGACGTGCTTCGGGACAAGCCGTGAAGTGTGGGTTGAAGGTGGGGTGATTCAATTTAAGCTCATTGCACATTGTGGTTGGGTCGAAAAGTTTCAGTGGATGGCGCCAGGTGGGTCCGTGCCCTTCAACCCGGATGGCACGCTTCCGACGCCAGATGGCGGAGGGTCGTGGACTCCGGCGCTGCCAGTACCAGAAGGTGACCCCGCACCTACCGATACGATCCTAAATCTTAGAATGGAAGTCGCTGAAGACACCGTCCAGTGCAATCCGCCTCGCAACCGCGGAGAGAGAGCGTATTGTTCGGCGAACCGTGCAGACAGTTTACAACCGTCCTTCTTCACGCGCCTACTTGCTGCAAACCAGCGCATGCGCGAGAAGGGGGGCCTATGCGCTGTCAAGGCTGGCATCATCGATTCATTGATCGCGGGAGGGAGACTTCGTAGTACGTCTGACGACAGCGTATCAGCCTGGGCAACTCGCGGTGACCGGGGCAATGGGAACATGTTCGTTCACGAAGTGTACTTTGATCTACATTACGACAAGGCCCACGCAGTTTTCTTTAAGGGCCGGAACGTGACACTGCAGTTCATCCTCTCTCACGAGGTTGACCACTTGATGGGTGAGGGGGGACATCTCGATCCGGCGGTAGGAATATATACAACCAATTCTTTGCTTTGCAGTGAATATGGGCCGGATTGACCGAGTGTGTGGACGCAGGTGGCGTTTCGTTCGGCAAGCGGTGATCAGCGGCTGCCTCGTGTCGGTTGCACTGGGATGTGCCGCCGCTCGCCAGCGCTCCCCAGCGATGTCGGTGGCGTCAGCGGACACCTCGCTTGCTGCTCATCTCATTCGAGAGGTGGCCTCGTTCAAGGAGGAGCATGTGGGCAGGGTTGCTGTCGACCCTCGCCCGCTCCCAGCGCGACCTGATGTCTACAGCCCTGAGCCGGACGACTTTTCGGGTGCAAATCCGGATTCCCTTCGGGTGCGTAGCGACCTCGCGCTGGCGGCTGGGCTGGACACCATCTCCAGCTTCAAGTTCAAGACGTGCCAGTTTGCCGTGCCTGGACGGCCGTTGCCCACCGGCTGTCCCGCGGATCCAATCACGATCGTATTGATAGGAATGCCGCGAGTCGGTGGAACGTATTTCCCTGGCAACAACACGGGTACTCGCCCGCACACCAACTCCGACGACCGAACATCGGGGGCCGCATTGCGCCACGTCAGCGTCAGAGTGGTGTACATGATTCTAGGCCCCTATGGGCGTATCGTCAGTGTATACGACTTCGTCGTGCGTCGGCCCAACGGTGTGTGGGAGACCGTCGAACAAGTCCCGCTGGTTATCATCGAATAACAGCTCGAGCGCTGCCCCGTGTCCTCGCTCACGGTATTGTCAATACAACATTCAATTCGTCACAGTGATCCTCGATTGGCTGGCCCTCGAGGTGCGCGCCAGCGCCCTCGATCACGACAGTGCGCCGAGTGCGGTGGCGCTGTTCGACGTTTTGCCCGACCGGTGCGCCGTGAAGGTTGGGTCGGTGATGATGACGCGGGCCGGGGTGGGGTTCGTGCGGTCGGTGGTGGCGAATGGTCACCCGGTCTTTCTCGACCTGAAGTGGCACGACATCCCGAACACCGTCAAGGGAGCGGTGGCGGCAGCGGTCGACCTCGGCGTCGAGATGGTGACGGTGCACGCGCTGGGGGGCGAGGCAATGATCACGGCGGCAGTGGAAGCGGCGGGGGGAAAGGTCGCGGTGGTGGCGGTTACGGTGCTCACGTCGCACGATCCGGCGGGCTTCGGCGCGGTGGTCGGCCGCGAAATCGGCGATGTCGAGCTCGAGGTGGCTCGGCTCGCCGCGATGACCATAAAGGCGGGCGCGGCCGGGGTGGTCTGTTCGCCTGCGGAAATCGCGACGGTGCGTCCCGTGGTGGGTTCGGGCCGGATCGTGCTCCCGGGGATCCGGCGGAGCGGGGAAGACGCCGGTGATCAGGCCCGTGTGGCTGGGCCGGAGGCCGCGGTGGCGGCGGGTGCCACCCACTTGGTTCTGGGCAGGCCGATCACGTTCGACGCTGACCCGCGAGCGGCCTATGAGGGGTATCTGGAGGCGATCGGGTGAGGAAGCGGGACAAACTTGGTGGAAGGACGATCTGACGGAGCTGACGTCGTGGAATTTTGGCAATCACGTGTGCTTTTGGACTGGCGTGGACTTCACAGGATGGCAAGGGCCCTACCCCAGCGCGGCGTCGCGCACGCGCTTCGGCAGCCCTGGCCGGTGAAATTCTCAACCGTTGGCGATTCATGCCCACAATGATCCCACTGACTAACAGCTTGGGTAGCCTGACGCGCGCGCTGGTGAGCTACATCGAAGGGTGGTACAATCCGGAACGGCAACACTCGCACCTCGGCTATGTCAGTCCGGTCGCGTACGAAGCGCAGCTCACCCGAGCCGCG
>JACDBX010000046.1 GCA_013694695.1 Gemmatimonadales bacterium
CCGACGCCGACGCCGACGCCGACGCCAATGTCAACGTCGGCGACACGACCCCGGTCGAGGCCGTCGGTCCCGCGCTTGATACGGTCACACTCGACACGGTGACACTGATCGACCCCGGGCAGGCGCCCGCGGTCGCAGACACGAGCGGATGGAATTACCGTCGTTCCGCATCGGTCGACATCGACGGTGACGGCGAGGTGGAACGCGTGGTGATTGCCGTGCGGGTGGAGATGGTGCGCGGTCGTCCAGCGTGGGACGATGGCCACCAGTGGCAGGTGTATGTCGAGGAGCCCGACAGCACTCGCACGGTCGTGTACGCCAGGAGGCTGCAACTCGGCACGCTGACCCTGCGGATCGAAGCCGGTTCAGGTAGTGGGCCCCGACACATCATCCTGGTCGAGCACCTTCCCGATCTTCTCGCCGCCTACGAGGTCACGTATCGGGGGCCGTCCGAGTTCGACACCCATGCGCGGTACCAACGGACGCTTGACCCCACCGGCGAGCTCGCGAGCCCGACGCTACCCTGACCGACCGCCGTCCGGCGGAACGTCGCGCACCATGCCGGACTCGACCCAGACGTGGTCCCCGGCCAACACCCGCTGCGCGGTTCGGTAGGTCGCCACATCGTCGGGACCGAACACACCGTCGAGGAGCCCGTTCACCCGCCGCCGCGCATGGCGGCAGAAGATGTCGGCGAGCTCGATGGCATCGGTATTCCCCGCCTTCGCGAGCTGGTGCGCCCGGCTGGTCGCGGCACTCATCGCAAAGAGCTCGGCCCCGACATCGACCAGGCGGAAGAGCACCGACTGCCGCTGTTCAAGCTTCGGCCCGAAGCGCACCATCGCGTGAAAGAGCGTGCGGGCCAGCCGCCGCGAAGTACGATCGACAAACCGGACATGCGGGGCGAGTGCACCGAACTCTCCGTGTCGCAGGAACGCCAGGCCGACCCAGTGTCTCGGATACCATGTGGCGTAGTATGCCGCCGCGCGCAGGAGCGAACGCAGCCGAACGGCCACGGGCTTTCGCGGGTCGATGAGGTCGCCGGCAACCTGAAGGTGGGTGTCCACCGCCTCGCGGGCGATGAACAGGCGCATGATCTCGCTCGAACCCTCGAAGATCCGGTTGATCCGGAAGTCGCGATACATCCGCTCCACCGGGTCGGGACGCTCGCCGCGAAGACGCAACGAGTCGGTCGTTTCGTAACCCCGCCCGCCGCGAACCTGCAGGCATTCGTCGATGATCCTGCTCCCCACCTCGGAGTTCCACAGCTTGGCGATCGCCGCCTCGAGCCGAATGTCGGCATCCCCGCGGTCGGCAAGCAACGATGCGAGGTCGCTGACGGCCTGCATCGCGAAGGTGTCGGCCGCCATCGTCCCCAGCATCTGTGCGACAGCATCATGCTGGCCGATCGGCTTCCCCCACTGCACTCGCTCGGCGGCCCAGCGACGGGTGATCTCCAGCGCGCGCTTGGCGCCGGCAGCACCTGATGCCGGCAACGTGAGTCGCCCCGTGTTGAGCGTCATCAGGGCCAGCTTCAGGCCCTTCCCCTCGCCCCAGATGACGTTCTCCACCGGTACCCGCACGTCGGTGAATCGCATCACGCCGTTCTCGATCCCGCGCAGCCCCATGAACGCGAGGCGGTGCACCACCTCCACGCCTTCCCACTCGGCCTCCACCACGAAGGCGGTGATGCGCTTGCCCGTCCGGGCCATCACCACCATCACTTCGGCGACCGGACCGTTGGTGCACCAGAGCTTCTCGCCATTGAGCACCCAGTGGGTGCCATCTGCCGAAAGTTCGGCATGGGTGCTGAGTCCGGCAGGGTCCGATCCCACGTCCATCTCGGTGAGCGCAAACGCGGAGATCGCGCCGGCAGCGAGGCGGGGGAGATACCGACGCTTCTGTTCCTCGGTGCCAAAGAGCGCCAGCGGCACGGCGACGCCGATCGACTGGCTCGCCGACAGCAGCGCCGTGAGCGATCCGTCCTGCGACGTCACCATCGCGATCGCGTGGGTGTAAGAGTACTGCGAAAGTCCGAGGCCACCGTACGCCTGGGCAATCTTGATCCCGAATGCGCCGATGTCACGAAGCCCGGCAATCACCGACTCCGGGACCTTGCCGTCGCGGTCGATCGCATCGCTGTCGACCTCGTTCGCCATGAACGCCTCGAGCCGCTCGAGAAACGGGCGCGCCCGCTCGAGGTCGGCGGGGTCGGGCTCGGGGAACGGATGAACGAGGTCAAGGCGAAGGCGGCCGTCGAAGAGCTCACGCACGAAGCTCGGTGCCACCCACTCAGTCTCTCGCGCGGCCTCGGCGACAGCGCGCGCCTCGTCAACGGTGGGGGCAGTTCGGGGCGCGCCGGATTTGTCGGTCATGGTGGGCAAGTTGCTGGAGGCCGGGGATGGTGTCCAGTGGTGGGAAGCCTTAAGCCGTAAGTTGGTCGTTAGTCGTTAGCTGTGTCGCCGTAAGCCATCATCGGTCATCCGCTCTCCGTTCTCCGTTCTCTAGTCTCTATCTTCTCCGCTCATGCCCTCCCGCATTCTCCTGACGACCCTCGGCTCCTTCGGCGACATCAATCCCTTCGTGGGACTCGCGCTCGGCCTCAAGGCGCGGGGTCACGATCCGGCGATCGCGACCAGTGCGTTCTACCGCGAGTACATCGAGGGGGCGGGGATCAGGTACATCGCGATGCGGCCCGATGTCGACCCCTCGGACCTCGAGACCGTCCGCCGGATCACCAGTCCCGTGCTCGGTACACGCTACCTGATTCGGACGCTGGTGATGGATACGCTGAGGGGCTCGTTCGACGACCTGCGCGCTGCTGCGCCGGAGTTCGACCTGCTCGTCACGCATCCGATCACATTCGCTGGCCCGGTCGTGGCGGAGGAGCTGGGCATGCCGTGGATCTCGACCGTTCTCTCCCCGATCTCGTTCTTCTCCGCGCACGACCTGCCGGTGGTGCCGCCCGCACCGTGGCTCAAGCGGCTTTACCGTGTGCCAGGATTCTCGCGCTCCCTCGCCGCCGGCGCCCGCGCAACGAGCCGGAATTGGACCGAGCCGGTAGCGCGGCTGCGGCGGGATCGTGGATTGCCGCCGGGAAGGAATCCGCTGTTCGAGGGGCAACATTCTCCGAGCGGGGCGCTCGCGCTCTTCTCCCGGGTGCTCGCCCGGCCACAGCCGGACTGGCCCGCCAGCGCAATGGTGGCCGGCCCAATCTTCCACAGCGCGAATGGAGGGTCCGAACTCGATGATGCCACCCGGGCGTTTCTTGATGCTGGGCCCGCCCCGGTTGTTTTCACGCTCGGGTCGACCGCTGTCCTGGTGGGGGAGGAGTTTTACGCCGAGAGCGCGGCCGCTGCAGAACGCCTGGGGGTACGAGCGGTACTGGTCACGGGCGGTCACGCGCGCAACGTTCCGCCCGCACTGCCGCCCTCGGTGCACGTGATGGCGGTTGCTCCGTTCGCCGAGTTGTTGCCCCGCGCCGCGGCGGTGGTGCATCCGGGCGGGATCGGCACAATGCACCAGGCGCTGTCGGCGGGGGTGCCGATGCTGGTGGTGCCGCACGGCAACGACCAACCGGACAACGCTCATCGGGCGCAGCAGCTTGGCGTGGCTCGTGTGACCTACCCTTCGCGGTACCGATCCGCGAGCGTATCGCGGCACCTTGCGAAATTGCTCGGCGATGAAGGTTTCCGGCGACGTGCCGAAGCGGTCGGCGCGATCGTCAGGAACGAGGACGGGGTGGGGAGCGCCTGCGACGAGATTGAGATGCTGCTGGGTGGGAGCGGTAGGGCGTAAGCTGTTGGTCGTTGGTCGTTAGCTGTGTCGCCGTAAGCCAAAGGCCGTATCGGCGTGGCGGCATAGGGTCGCGGGTTCGGCAGAGGAGGCCCGACAACGAGTTGTTTATCGCGTACGGCCTACGGCTCACGGCCATGAGCTGTCTGCGCCTGCCTCTCATCCCGCTGGGGTCGGCGTCGGCGACGCACTCCGCATTCCCGGCTTCAGCTGCTTCCACAGCCCACGATGCGCGCCGAGTTCCTCAAGCAGCGACCGCTCAACCGCGCGTGCGTCCTGCAGCTGCTGGGTGAATTCTCCCGCTGGCGACGATTCGCTGCCAAGCCGCGCGAGCAGGAGTCGGATCCGCTCCAGCGCGGTGACCCCCGCCTCATGGCGGTCGGCGAGGCGCTGTCGCATCGCGCCGATTTCGGCAGCAGGCCGTCCTGCGGTGCTATCGATCACGCGGAGCGCCTCCTTCAAGTCGGCCACGCGACGTCGCAACCCTGACGCGATTCCGGGTGCATCCTGCATCGCTTTTCGTGGTGTGTCGGGCAGCGCCTGCCACAGATCCTCGATGGCGAGGTTGAGCATCAATTCGGTTGGACGATGCAGGGTGTGACCGGCCTCGGCAGACCTCCGAAGTCCCACGCCCGCCACGCGCGCCGCGGCGCGTCCCAGCCGCGACGCCCAGAACCGCTCGCCACGTCCCGGCGTCGGAAGCCGCACAATTGGATGGCACTGGAGCACGAACTCCGCGCCGATTGCTGTCCAGAGAATCATCCAGCACCAGCCCATCAGCTCGAGAACGAGTAAAAACACTCCCCATCCGTACGCCAAGCGCATCGCGTACTGCACGGCTGGTGTGAGTAGGCCCAGCACGAGTCCGATCACGGCGAGTGAGCCGAGATCATGGACGACGCGCCCGAGGAGCGGCGCCGGCTTCGGCACGGTCGAGATCCGCTGTTGCTTCAGGGCGAGCACAAGGTCGTCACTTCCGTATCCGGCGCGCAGCACTCGGCGTAGTTCCGACAGGGCAAACCCGATGTGCAGCAAGCCCGTGGCGCCGAGCACGACGACGATCGGGAGCGCGCTCCCAATGATGCCGGCTCCATGGGGACCCTGCGTTTGCATGTCGATGAGTGAAAGCATGCCGGCGAGTGGGGCCGCGAACGCCCACGCCGGCCGGATTCGCTCGCCTCTCGTGACCCACCGGTCCAGCGCCGGGGGAATCGTTGTCGCAACGGACGACTCGTCCAGTACCACCAGGAACTCTTCGGCGTCGATTGGACGGGTCGCCGGGTCCTTCGCCAGTGATCGCTCGATGGCTCGCACGACCCGCGACGGCGTCGCAGGAGCGGCGCTTGCGAGGGAAGGGATGTCCGCGGTGACGTGGAGCATCAGCGTCGCCGCGGTGTCAGGAGCGTCGAACGGCAGGCGTCCCGCGAGCGTCGCCCAGGCCATGATGGCGAGGGCGTAGAGGTCGCTCTGTACGCTGGGTGGTTCACCGTGGATCAACTCGGGGGCGATGTACGCGGGAGTGCCAACGAGCGACATGGCGCCGGCTCGCTCGACCTCCGCAGCGATGCCGAAATCGACCAGGACTGCCCGCCCGGTGTGACGTTCGACCAGGACATTGTCCAGCGTCACATCTCGGTGCAGCACGCCCATTGCGTGCGCATGGGCAAGGGCCCATCCGATCTCGCGGATCACCTTGATTGCGTGCGCTGGCGGGAGCGGTCCCTCCCTCCGGATGCCCGCCCCCAGCGATTCACCGTCGATCAGCCCCATCACGAAATAGACGAGTTCGCCGGTTCTGCCCACGGCGTAAATGGGAACGATGTGGGGATGCGACAGCCGGCCGCCGGTCCGGGCTTCCGCGAGAAAGCGGTCGCGTGCCTCAGCGCGCCGGGCGAGGTGGGGGTGCAGCACCTTGATCGCGACGGGCCGGTCGAGCGATACGTCGCGCGCCAGGTATACCACACCCATGCCGCCCCGTCCGATCTCGCGTTCGATCGACCAGGTGCCGGCCAGCGCCCCTTGCAGCGCAGAGAAATCGATCTCGTCGTGATCCGGAGCGTCGCTCATGCGGGGGTCGGGATGGGGGTGAGTGCGGCGGTGGGGCGTCGTGGCATCCGCAGGAGCTTGCGAACTTCTCCATGCGCTGCCACGTCATTGAGCAACGCCGCTTCGAGGACACGCGCCGCCGCGATCTCATCGGTGAGCGCGGCCGTCGACTGTCGCGTGGCCACCAGTTTGAGAAGCGACAGACGGGTACGCTCGAGCCCGGCGACTGCCTCTCGATGCCGTTCTTCCAGCCTCTCACGAGCGGATATCAGGGTGCTGGCGTCAACGCCATCCCCGGCGAGCGCCGCCTCGCTTTCACGAAGCCGTTCGATCAGGTCGCGCATCTCGGACGCGCTGCTCCGCAGCGTGTGCACGAGCGCCGGGACGTCGCCGAGGTCGTTCCGCATATCGGGAGACAGCGCCTTCCACAAGTCGTCGACGGCGAGGCCCAGCACCATCTCGGTGGGTCGATGCAGTGTGGACGTCGCCGCGAGGGCGCCGCGCTGGCCGATGGCGGAGAGCCGCATCACGAGGTCGGCAAAGCGGGACCCCCAAAGCCGTTCCTTGAGGCGGGAGATCAGGCCGTTGGGCGACGGCCGGTGACCCGGGACGAGGAATCCGATACCGATCCCGCTCAGTGTGGCGAAGTAGACATACGACATCCACGAAATCAGGACCCAGCGTGAGGCGTCGGCATCGGCCGCGCCGAAGACGCGCTCGATGTTCGGCCACAGGATCCCGAACGTTGCAGCAATCGTGAGCCCCCCGACCAAGGTGAGGTCGAAGATCACGCGGCCCGGGAGTGGGGCCAGACCCTCGTGCTTCCGCTCGATCAGCTTCTCGCTGCGCCAATGCGGAAACGCCGCGCGAATGTCCTGGATCCCGAACCCATGGTGCCTGAGTCGCCGCAGTTCGAGCGACTCGAAGAGGAGATGTGCTCCCACCGGGATGGCGGTCAGGGTCAGGACCGTGGTGATGAGCGCGACAGTGAGCAGGACACGTGCGCCCGAATCGAAGTACCCATTGATCATCAGCCAGGTCTGCATGGCGAGAAGCGGTGTTGCCAGCGCGTAAATCGCCTTGATCCGGTCCCACCGTGTGAACCATTGACGAAGTGCTGGTGCAATCGCGATCGGTTCGGGTAAGCGCTCGAGCAACGCGAGCAGGGTCCCCGTGTCCGCCGGCCGGGCGTCGGCATCCTTTGCCATGCACGCCTCGATTGCCGCGACAAGCCTGCGCGACACGCCCCGAGCGTGCTCAGCGAGTGACGGGACGGGCTGCACGAGGTGCTTGGCGAGCAGTTGCGCGCTGGTCTCGCCCACGAACGGCGCACGCCCCACGACCGCGGTCCAGGCGATCACGCCAAGCGCGTAGATGTCCGAGCGATGATCGACGACGTCGCCACGAATGACCTCGGGTGCGAGAAATCCGGGCGTGCCGAACACTGGCCCCGATTCTGCCACGTCAAGCTCACTGGCAATCCCGAAATCGGCGAGCAGCGCCCGGCCCGTCCCGCGCTCGAGCAAGATGTTCTCGGGTGTGAGATCGCGGTGAATCACGCCGTGCGCATGCGCGTAGCCGAGCGCCCACGCTGTCTCGCGGAGCACTCGCTCGGCCTCATCCGGCGGCATCGCCCCGCGGCGCCGAACGCGAGCGCCCAGGGTTTCACCGTCGATCACCGCCATCACGATGAAGACGTGGTCCGCAGTCGACTCAACAGCGAAAATCGGGACGATGTGGGGGTGGGACAGGCGCGCCGCGATCTTTGCCTCGCGGACGAAGCGCTCGCGGGCGCCAATGTCTGTTGAAAGGCGCTGGTGGAGCAGCTTGATCGCCACCGGCCGGTCGAGCTTCACGTCACGGGCGAGATACACCGTGGCCATTCCGCCTTGCCCCAGCTCCCGCTCGAGGGAGTAGCGACCGATCAGCGATTCCTGGAAGGCAACGACCGACGGATCAGACCAGAGGGACATGCCGGCTCCGCGGCGGGGGACAGCCAAGCTGGGCAATGCTGCTCGATATTCGGATCTTCAGTACTCGATCACCACCAACCGGTCATCCATCACCCATCATCCATCATCGATCATCCATCATCCATCATCCATCATCCATCAGCGTTCGTCGTCAACGTCACGCTGCACGTCGTCTCAAAACCGCCACGCACGTTGTACAGCGTGGTCACCGTGAGTGTTCGCGCGCGCAACACCCGCTGCAGGTCCTCGGCGAGCCGCGCCGTGGCGTGCTCCTGGAAGATGCCGACGTTGCGGTAGCTCATGACGTAGTACTTGAGACTCTTGAGTTCGACGCAACAATCGCTCGGTACGTACCTGAGCGTCAGTATCGCCTGATCGGGCAGTCCGCTGAAGGGACAGACGGCGGAGAACTCGTTGGTGACTGTCGAGATCTCCTGCTCGGGCCCGTCGTACGGAAATGTCTCCAGCACCGCGGTGTCGATTGCCTCGACCCCGATGAACGGAATGGTGCGTCCCTCTGCTGTGGCCATTTGATGATCCGGTTCGATGACGTCTGCAAAATACGTGGTGGTCGCGCGGCCTGACAGGCGCCGTCACCGATCGGGATCCGGCCCAGCGCGCGGGTCCCGGTGGCCGAGGTGACGCTTGCGCACCAGCCCACCGCTCCCGAGTGAGTCGAAACCGTAGCGGGCGCGGACGGCATCGACGGCGTCCGAGACCCCACGTTGTTTGCCGCTGGCCGCAGTCTCGAACAGGTCGGGGGCTTCCGCCCGCCCGAGTCGACTGGCCGCGATCCCGATGAGCCGCACGGCCTGGCCCCTGGCGCGCGCTCCAGCCCACGCGTTCTGCAGGAGGGGGCGGGCTGCGCCGATAAGCTCAAGGTC
>JACDBX010000052.1 GCA_013694695.1 Gemmatimonadales bacterium
TGCGGCTCGCACGCCGGTGTGTCGATCGGCGAGGATGGCCCGTCGCAGATGGCGCTCGAGGACCTTGCCATGATGCGCGCGGTCCATGGCAGCGCCGTCCTTTATCCGTGCGATGCGAACCAGACCGCCCGGCTCGTCGGCCTGATGGCAGAGCGCCAAGGCATCAGCTACCTCCGGACCACGCGCGCAGAGACGCCGATCCTCTACACCGACCGACTCGACGAATTCCGGGTGGGTGGGAGCCGCATCGTCCGGGGCGGGCAGCCGGACGACGCGGTGGCCGTGATCGCCGCGGGGATCACCGTCCACGAGGCGATCAAGGCGGCCGACGCGCTGATGGGCACGATCAAGGTCCGGGTCATCGACGCCTATTCCGTCAAGCCGATCGACACCAGCACTCTCGTCGACGCGTTGCGGACGACCGGTGGGCGGCTCTGCGTGGTCGAGGATCATTGGGCCGAGGGCGGTCTCGGTGACGCGGTGCTGGCGGCGCTCGCGGAGGCTGGTGCGTCCGGCGAGATCGTGCATTTCGTGCATCTCGCGGTGCGGGAGATGCCCGGGTCGGGAAAACCGGCAGAGCTGCTCGATGCCGCAAAGATCTCGGCGAAGCACATCACGGCCGCAATCCAGGAACTCTCCGGCGTCCAGCGCCGTGAGCGACATACTCTGCACGCCTAGGAGGAACGAATGCAAATCGGAATGATCGGACTCGGACGCATGGGCGCCAACATGGTGCGGCGACTTCTCCAGAACGACCAGCAGTGCGTGGTCTTCGACAGGTCGCCCGAGGCAGTGAAGGCGCTGACGAAGGAGAAGGTCGTTGGAGCTTCCTCCATAGAGGACCTTGTGCAGCAACTGGAGACGCCGCGAGCGATCTGGATGATGGTCCCGGGAGCGGTCGTGGAGGATCTCGTCGCCGATCTCCTGCCCCATCTCGAGCCCGGCGACACCCTCATCGACGGCGGCAACTCCTACTACGTGGACGACATTCGCCG
Organism: Gemmatimonadales bacterium; assembly: GCA_013694695.1. GTDB lineage: Bacteria > Gemmatimonadota > Gemmatimonadetes > Gemmatimonadales > GWC2-71-9 > Palsa-1233. The sequence goes on from JACDBX010000052.1 coordinate 996, forward strand.
TGCCAGGGAGCTCGCGGCCCAGAAGATCCACTACGTCGATTGTGGGACCAGCGGTGGCGTGATGGGCCTGGAGCGAGGCTACTGCCTGATGATCGGCGGCCCGGATGAAGCGGTGCAGCGCCTGGAGCCGGTGTTCAAGGCGCTGGCGCCCGGGGTGGGCGACATCCCGCGCACTGCGGGGCGTGAGGGGGCCCCGGCCACCGCCGAACATGGCTATCTGCACTGCGGGCCGAGCGGCGCCGGCCATTTCGTCAAGATGGTACACAACGGCATCGAGTACGGACTGATGGCCGCATACGCCGAGGGGTTCAACGTCCTGCGCCACGCCGACGTGGGCACGCGGGATCACGCGGCGGACGCGGAGACCACGCCGCTGCGCGACCCCGAGGCGTTCCAGTTCGACCTCAAGCTGCCCGACATTGCGGAAGTGTGGCGCCGCGGCAGCGTGATCGCCTCGTGGCTGCTGGACCTGACCGCATCCGCCCTGTACAAGGATCCGGCGCTCTCGAAGTTTGACGGCCGGGTATCCGATTCCGGCGAGGGGCGGTGGACGATCAAGGCGGCCATCGACGAGGCCGTGCCCGTGCCGGTGCTCAGCGCGGCGCTCTACTCGCGATTCAGTTCGCGAGGCGAGGCGGAATTCGCCGACCACCTGTTGTCGGCGATGCGATTCGAATTCGGCGGGCACGTCGAGAAGGAGTCCGGGACGACATGACAGCCATCCGCTCGGACGCGCTGGTCTTCTTCGGCGCCACTGGCGACCTCGCCTACAAGAAGATCTTTCCCGCCCTTCACGCGATGGCCCGGCGTGGACACCTGGACATCCCCGTCATCGGCGTCGCGCGGTCGGGGTGGACGCTGGAACAGTTCCAGGCTCGTGCTCGCGACAGCATCGAGGAGCACGGTGGCGGTGTCGACCAGGCGGCCTTCGCGAAGCTCTCGGCGCGCCTGCGGCTCGTTGGTGGCGACTACAAGGAGGCGGACACTTTCGTCGCGCTCCGCAAGGAACTTGGCGACGCGCAGCACCCGGTCTACTATCTCGCCATCCCCCCCGGCATGTTCGCCACCGTGGTGGAGGGACTCGCGCAGTCGGGTTGCGATCGCGACGCCCGTGTCATTGTCGAGAAGCCGTTCGGCCGGGACCTGCCGTCGGCGCAGGCCCTGAACGAGACGCTGCACGCGACCTTCGACGAGTCGTCGATCTTTCGTATCGACCATTATCTCGGCAAGGAGGCGGTGCAGAACCTCCTCGTCTTCCGCTTCGCCAATACCTTTCTCGAGCCGATCTGGAATCGCCACTACGTCGAGAGCGTGCAGATCACCATGGCCGAGAGCTTTGGCGTTCAGGGGCGCGGGGGCTTTTACGAGGAGGCGGGCGCCATCCGCGACGTGATTCAGAACCACATGCTTCAGGTGGTGAGTTTCCTCGCCATGGAGCCGCCTGCGGACACGCATGGCGAGGCCCTTCGGGACGAACAGGTCAAGGTGTTCCGGATGATCCGCCCACTCAGTCCCGACGAGTTGGTCCGCGGCCAGTTCCGCGGGTACCGGAACGAGGAAGACGTGGCGCTGGACTCGCGGGTCGAGACCTTTGCCGCTGTCCGGCTCTCCATCGACTCCTGGCGCTGGGAGGGAGTGCCCTTCCTCATCCGAGCCGGCAAGCATCTCCCCACGACCAGCACCGAGGTGCTGGTCAAGCTTCGGCGGCCGCCACTCAGCAAGCTGTGTCCGAACGAGATGAACTACGTACGCTTTCGCCTCAGCCCGGACGTGACGATCGGAATCGGTGCACGCGTCAAGCAGCCAGGGGACCAGATGCTGAGCGAGGCGACCGAGCTCAAGGTGGTCAACCATCCGGGAGGCGACGAGATGGGGGCGTATGAGCGCCTGCTCGGCGATGCCATGGAAGGCGATGCGACCCTCTTCGCGCGACAGGACGCCGTGGAAGCGGCATGGGCGATCGTGCAGCCGATCCTGGGGACGTCGACGACGCTCCACGAATATGATCCCGGGACCTGGGGCCCGCCCGAGGCGGCGCAGCTCGCGGAGAGTTCGGGCGGCTGGCACTGCCCCGAGTGCGCGGAGCCTGGATGACGCCCACCACGAAGACCCGAAATCAGGTCGTGTTCCTCCTCGACGTCGACAACACCCTGCTCGACAACGATCAGGTCACGGACGAGCTCAGCAGCTTCCTGACGCGCGAGCTCGGCGCGGATTGTCGGGATCGGTACTGGGCGATCTTTGACGCGTTGCGCGCCGAGTTGGGGTACGCCGACTACCTCGGTGCGCTCCAGCGCTACCGCCTCGAGAATCTGCACGATCCCGAGATCCTCTGCCTCTCGTCCTTCCTCGTCAATTACCCGTTTGCGGACCGGCTCTATCCGGGAGCACTCGATGTGGTCCAGCATCTGGCCCAATGGGGACCGACGGTCATCCTCACCGACGGCGACGTCGTCTTCCAGCCGCGCAAGGTCGAACGATCCGGGCTGTTCGATGCGGTAGCCGGACGCGTTCTGATCTACCTCCACAAGGAGCGAGAGCTGGATTATGTCGAGAAGCGCTTTCCCGCGGAACACTATGTCCTCGTCGATGACAAAATCCGCATCCTCACGGCCGCCAAGGACATCTGGGGCGCGCGCCTGACGACCGTCTTCCCCCGGCAGGGACATTACGCGCACGCCCCGGACGTGGCGACCTATCCGGCGCCGGATCTGACGATCGAACGTATCGGTGATCTGCACGACCACAACCTGCAGGCGCTGCTCCATGCGGCGCGCAAAGAGGGCAAGTCATGAACGCCACCGAGCAGCTTCACGACGCCGGCCAGAGCCTCTGGCTCGACAATATCACCCGCGATCTCCTCGACAGCGGAACACTTCAGCGCTACGTCGACGAATTGTCGCTTACCGGGCTCACGTCCAACCCCACGATCTTCGAGCATGCGATCAGGAACAGCGGCGATTACGACGACGCCATCCGGGAGGGCACCCAGGCCGGAAAGTCGGGCGAAGGGCTCTTCCTCGAGCTCGCGATCGACGACCTGACGCAGGCCGCCGATCTCTTTCACCCGATCCACGAGGCGACCAACCGCGTCGACGGCTGGGTGTCGCTCGAGGTCTCGCCCAAGCTGGCCTACGACACCGAGAGCACGGTGGCGGCCGCGACGGAGCTCTCTGCCCAAGCGGCGCGGTCGAACCTTTTCATCAAGATCCCGGGCACACCCGAAGGCGTCGCGGCAATCGAGGAGGCGATCTTCGCAGGCATACCGATCAACGTCACGCTCCTGTTTTCCCGCGAGCAATACGTCGCCGCCGCCGAGGCATACTTGCGCGGTATTGAGCGGCGTGTGGCGGCCGGGTTGAACCCGCATGTCCCGTCGGTCGCCTCGTTGTTCGTCAGCCGCTTGGACGTGGCGGTGGCCGACAAAGTTCCCACGGGCCTGCAGAACACGCTCGGCATCGCGATGGCCAGGCGCACGTACAAGGCGTATCGCGACCTGCTCGCCTCCGACCGCTGGCTGCGCCTCCTCAACCGAAGAGGGCGCTCTCAGCGGCTACTGTGGGCCAGCACCGGTACCAAGGATCCCCAAGCGTCGGACGTGCTCTACGTAGAGTCGCTGGCGGCACCGCACTCCGTGAATACGATACCCGAAAAGACGCTGCTGGCATTCGCCGACCACGGCGAGATCGGCCCCATGCTGCCGCGTGATGGCGGCGACGCCGAGGAGGTGCTGGGCGAGTTCACCCGCGCTGGCATCGACGTGGACGCGCTGGCGGCACGGTTGCAAACCGAGGGCGCCGACGCGTTCGTCAAATCCTGGGACGCGCTGCTCGCGTGCATAGCCAAGAAGAGCGCCATGCTGGAGTCGGTCGAATGATTCCGGTGGTGGAGGCGGGGACATGACCGAACCCGCACTTCAGCTCACGGCGCGGCCGGCTTGGAAGGCGCTCGAGACCCATTACGCCCGCATGCGCGATGTCCACCTGCGGCAGCTCTTCGCCGACGATCCACACCGCGGCGAGCACCTCACGGCCGAGGCGGCCGGCTTCTACCTGGACTACTCCAAGCACCGGGTGACGGACGAGACGATGCGGCTGCTCGTCGCCCTGGCGAATGAGGTTGGTCTTCGGCGGCGCATCGAGGCCATGTTCCGCGGTGCAGCGATCAACGTCACCGAGGGGCGCGCCGTCCTGCACATGGCGCTCCGCACGCCGAAGGACCAGGCGATCGTGGTTGACGGGGAGGACGTGGTTCCGAAGGTCCACGCCGTTCTCGACCGGATGGCCGAATTTACGGAGAAGCTGCGCGGCGGCCAGTGGAAGGGGCATACCGGGAAGCGCATCCGCAACGTCGTCAACATCGGGATCGGCGGCTCCGACCTGGGCCCCGTCATGGCCTATGAGGCGCTCCGCCACTACAGCGACCGCGGCCTCATCGTCCGTTTCGTGTCGAACGTCGACGGCACGGACTTCGCCGAGGCCACCCGGGAACTCGACCCCGCAGAGACGCTTTTCATCGTCGCATCGAAGACGTTCACCACGCTTGAGACCATGACCAACGCGCAGACGGCCCGCACGTGGAGCCTCGCCGCATTGCGGGACGAGCACGCGGTGGCCAGGCACTTCGTCGCGGTATCGACCAATGCGGGCGAGGTGGCGAAGTTCGGCATCGACCCGGCGAACATGTTCGAATTCTGGGACTGGGTCGGCGGCCGATACTCGATGACCTCGGCGATCGGTCTCTCGACCATGATCGCCGTCGGGCCCGAGCACTTCCGCGCCATGCTCGCGGGCTTCCATACGATGGACGAGCACTTCCGGACAGCGCCCTTCGAACGCAACCTGCCCGTCCTCATGGGTCTGCTTGCCCTGTGGTACAACAACTTCTTCGGGGCACAGACGGTCGCGGTCTTCCCGTACGACCAGTACCTGAGGCGCTTCCCGGCGTATCTCCAGCAGCTCACGATGGAGTCGAACGGCAAGCACGTCGCGCTGGACGGGACTCGCGTGGCCTACCAGACCGGGCCCGTGTTCTGGGGGGAGCCGGGCACCAACGGGCAGCACTCCTTCTACCAGCTCATCCACCAGGGCACGAAGCTCATCCCCTGCGATTTCATCGCCTTCTGTCAGTCGTTGAATCCCCTCGGTCGACACCACGACCTGCTGATGGCCAACGTGTTCGCGCAGACGGAGGCGCTGGCCTTTGGCAAGACCGAAGAAGAGGTGAGGGCCGAAGGAATCCCCGATTGGCTGGTGCCGCACCGAGTCTTCGAGGGCAATCGACCCACGACGACGATCCTCGCCGAGCGGCTGACGCCGGAGACGCTCGGCGCTCTGGTCGCGCTATACGAGCACAGCGTGTTCACCCAGGGAGCCATCTGGAGCATCGACTCGTTCGATCAGTGGGGGGTGGAGCTCGGCAAGGTCCTTGCCCAGCGGATCGTTCCGGAGGTGGAGAGCGCCGACGAGCCAACACTCGACCACGACAGCTCGACCAACACGCTGATCCGGCACTACCGGCAGCGGAGGACACCGAGGGCATGATGATCGGGGTCATCCTGAGGTCGTTCCATTCGATGCCGGCGTCATGAGGCGGCGTGTACTGGACATCCGTCGCGCGATCACTGTCGCGCAGTGAGGAAGCCATGGTAAAACGATTCGATCTCGTCGTGCTGGGAACGGGTGCGGGCGCCTCCACGGTGGCCACGAAATGTCGCGGTGCTGGGTGGAGTGTCGCGATCGTGGACGCGCTCCCCTACGGTGGCACGTGTGCGCTGCGGGGCTGCGATCCGAAGAAGGTGCTCGTCGGTGCCGCCGAGGTGGTGGACGCAGCGCGCCGGTTCACGGGACACGGCGTCAGCGGTGACACCGCCATCCGATGGTCGGAGCTCATGCGCTTCAAGCGCACGTTCACCGGACCGGTTCCAGAGAACCGCGAGAGGGCGCTCGCCGAGGCGGGGATCGCGACCTTCCATGGTCGCGCCCGCTTCGTCGGCGCCACCACCGTCGCCGTCGACGACGACGTGCTCGAAGCCCGGTACGTGCATATCGCGACCGGGTCCAAGCCGGCTGATCTCAAGCTTCCGGGCAGCGAGTACCTGACGACGAGCGATCAATTCCTGGAGCTGGACGCGCTCCCCGCGCGAATCCTCTTCGTCGGCGGCGGCTTCGTGTCGTTCGAGTTCGCGCACGTTGCGGCCCGGGCCGGGGCGCGGGTGACCGTCGTGCATCGAGGCCAGCGACCGCTCGAGCAGTTCGACCCGGACCTCGTGGCTATGCTGGTCGAGCGAACGCGGCTTGTGGGCATCGAACTGCGTCTCGGAACGCCAGTGGAGACCATCGAGAAGACCGACGGCGGTTTCCGGGTCACGGTCTGTTCGGAGGGCGAGTCCCTGAGCTTCACGGCCGACATGGTGGTCCACGGCGCCGGGCGGGTCCCCGCGATCGACGAGCTGGATCTCGACACTGCGGGCGTCGAGCACGACAAGCACGGCATCGCGGTCAACGGGTACATGCAGAGCGTGTCGAACCCGGCTGTGTACGCCGCCGGTGACGCGGCTACGGGAGGACTCCCGCTCACGCCGGTCGCCGGCTTCGAGTCGAATGTGGCTGCGTCGAACCTGCTCGATGGCAACCATCTCACCATCGAGTACCCGCCGATCCCCAGCGTCGTCTTCACGCTGCCGCCGCTCGCCTCCGTCGGGTTGCGCGAGGACGAAGCACGGGCCCAGGGACTCCAGTTCCGAGTGAATCACCAGCGCACCTCGAGCTGGTACTCGTCGCGGCGGGTGGGCGAGGAGTTTTCCGGCTTCAAGGTGCTGGTGGAGGAGAGCACCGACCGAATCCTCGGGGCGCATCTGCTCGGCCCGCACGCCGACGAGCTCATCAATCTGTTCGCCCTGGCGATGCGCGCAGGGATGACTGCCGCGGACCTCAAGAGGACCATCTTCGCATATCCGACGGTGGGCTCCGACATACCATACATGTTGTAGGGAGGTTGGAAGTGATCTCGTCGTGTGCTCGACGCCGCCCGCCACCGCCGCTGGGTGACGCGGCAACCCGAAGACGTCGCGCCCTGCCCAGAGTACCCGTGATTGGCATCGCGCGGTCGCACTTCAGGTCACGGGCGGCCGGCTTGGAAGGCGCTCGAGACTCATTACGCCCGCATGCGCGACGTCCATCTGCGCACGTTCTTCGCAGACGACCCGCGCCGCGGTGAACACCTCGCGGCCGAGGCGGCCGGCTCACATACGCATCATTCCCTCATGCATGACCATCATACGTTGCATCCGAGCTGCATGTGCCTGCAGGGAGGTGGTAAGCCCCTTCCCGGAAAGCTTCGGCATCTCGGCGAGGTCCTGGCGCACGGAGTCACTCAGCGCAGTCCAGGCTGGGCTGGGTTGCATGCCCTTCCCTCGCATGTCCGTGCCCATGGCGTCCATCATGCGGGTAACCAGACCCTCGTGGGCAGGCATCATGGCGGCCATCTGCGTTGGCGGCATCGCGGCCACCGAGTCCAGGTGAGCCCGCATACCTGGAAGCATGCCCATTCCCGCCATTGTCATCGGTGCTGCGGCCATCATGTGTGACGTGTCAGCCGCCGGCGCGTCCGCGGAATCAGGCTTGCTGTCGCACGCTGCCAGCGTCACCATGGCCACCATCAGAACTGGATACATCATGCGCATTTGTCGTCGTCCCTTGTCGAGGGTGAATCGTTCCTTCGTATGTCGCGGATCACCTGAGCGATCAGCCGCAGCAGCCGTGGCCACTGCCGGCATCGCCTGTCTTGCCCGCGACGCCGGCGGTGTCGAGGTCGAATCCGGCATCACGAACCGCCTGTTCAAGCGCGGCCACGGCTGTGAGGCCCGTGTCATAGCTGACCGTGGCCGATCCCACCGCCACCGCATCGACCTGGGTGCCGGGGAGCGCACTCAGTGCCTTGCGCACGGCGTTGACGCAGCCGCCACAACTCATTCCTGAAATCGCCAACGTGTGCTCTTGCATTTGCTGCTGCATGTGAGGTCTCTCTCGTTGAGTGAGGCGGATTCATTTCTTCTTCCGGGCCATGGCATATGCGCCCAGCGCCACGAGGACGAGGAGCACCAGGAAGCCCAACCCGAGCGGGTGCATGCCGAACATCTGATTGCCGTCGAAGAACTGGTGCATATGGCTCCCTTCTCGTCTCGCTTCGAGGCCTGCAGCACCTCTCTATGTCATCATTCATCACTCGTTACCATTAATAGAAGACGGAAGCTTTCCCTCGTACGACACATGGCAAGTCGGACTTTCTGCGGGACTTCAGGCACAGGGGGTGGAAGTCGTCACAAGTCCCGGAACGCAGCGACACCGACCAAATGTCCAGACGGGCGGCGATGGGGCAGCTCGTGGCCGTGCTGCGACCTCAAGCCGGACACCGAGTCCGATCAGGAACACGGCACTGCTGAAATTCACGCTGCCGAGTTCCAGGTCATCCGATGAGGCAGGATCGAAACCTGCCAAGTTGAGCCGGCCAAGCGCGGGGTGGCGACGGCCCGGTACTGTGCGCCGAACACGAACCCGATCGACATTCCCATCCCGGCGACCTACACGCAAATCTCAGAATGCCAAGGCCACTGTCACGCTCCCAGGGCTCACCTGTACCCATTTTCCGGCGGGGATCGCGATTGCGTCGATGCCGGCGCCAACGCCGAACCCGATGCCGGCACTCCCCCATTTGGTCCGGCCATTGGTGCGATACTCCATCGGCGTCGTGCGTGGGTCGATGGTCACTGTGGAGCCGTCGCGACGCTGCACGATGAGTTTTCCGTCGGCGACCGGTTCGTGCACTTGTGCCCTCACCACTGTCGCCCCTTCGTGCCAGCGCACCGCGACACCCGATGTGGGAGCCTGGGCCGCGGCACCAGACGTCGTGAGCAGCATGGTGAACCCGACGAGGACCGCTACTACGCGAAGGGATCCGAACATTCGCACCTCCTGTTGAGTGTTGCGCCAACATCGCTGTCAGGCGTCAAGCGGCGGTCCAGTGCCGCCTGTCGCGGCCCACGCGACCGACAGTTCACTGTCCCCCGCACGATTGGCAGGTCACCCTTGCGGGTTCTGGCGACCTGCGCGGGAATCAACCACATCGAGGGACTGTCGACCGGCGAATGCAACTCGCGTCAGGTCGCAGCCTTGCCCCCCCGGATATCCGGAGCCTATCCTTCCGAGGCGCCGAAATGGCGTTTGACATTCCTATCCTCGACCGGGAAACAATGCAGCAAGGAGCAGGTTTCTCGCTTTCCCCGAATCCCGGAATCCCGTCGGCCTTCGGGGCACTTCAACGACAGTCGAAACCAGACCTATGCATCGTGATGCGCATCTGCTGAAAATTCTGCCGTGTATCGCAGTCGCGCTTCTCCTGAGTCCTCGCGGAGAAGCTGCGGCGCAGGTTGCCTCCGCCGGTGACAGGCCTCCTCCAGCCATTCAGCTTCGATTCGAGTCCACCGGCTATTACGGCTCGCCTAGTGGAGACCCGGCTGACTGCACTTCGTCCCGAAGAAATGGAAAGCTGCTGGTTGAAGGCAATCTGCAGTGGGCTCTCGGCACGCCCCCAGGTAACGTCTTCTACACTGGGAAGGGCAGAGTTTCGATTGACGCGGATGACTGCGGTTTAAAGCTGGTGAATGGCACAAACGAGTTCTGCAACATTACAGTCTTGAGCAGTTACGATGCGGATGTCACGCTCAACGTGTCGGGGGTAGTCGAAGACGAGCCGCTCGGTGTTGACATCCGGTGGAAGCCGACCGCTCCGGTAGCTGCGGCGGTTTCAGGTGATTGCGAGACACAATGGGTTGCCACCGTTCGCTCGAGAGTGATTGCCGGCACCTGGCAGTCGTTTCAGGTCATCGCGCCAGGGGGTGACGACGAGGGCGAGATGCTGCGCGCGATGGCACGTGGCGGAATTCCGCGGCCCGGACGTTACTCAGCGCCTCCTGGTGAGTATGTGCTGAGTTCGTGGACCCTTTCCATTGATACCGGCCCCGTAGCCGATGTCCAGATCGCTATCGATGGTCCGAATTGCAGTTGCATCAAGGGGGAGGAAGCCGAAGGCAAACCCGTCCGCTTCACAGCGACGTCATCAGCGAAGGGCGGCGTGTTCGAATCGTTCACTGTTGCCTCGCCGGGCAAATTGCCGAGGGTGATTGCGAACACCGGTGGGGCGGCACCGCGGCTCGATCTCGCAGGCTCGCGCGAAACCGGCGCAACGAAACTGGCGATTGTCTACACCAAGGACGGCAAGCGTTACACGGCTGAACGCGAGTTGTCATTCTGTGTGATGGATTCGGTGACGATGGCGGATGGGTTCGACGACATCGCGTTCGACGAGAGCGATCCCGGCAAGGTAAATATCCGTGTTGCTTCCAGGGCCTGGCTCAATGGCGCCGAGATCTCTCGAGAGCTGGAGTGGACGCTGGAGGCGATGAACAGCGGCACCGAGCTGACGCCAGGTACCGGGACGGGTGCTGCGGTCTCCCTGGGCTACACCAACCTGCCCCGTGACAATGGAGCTTTCGGACCGAAAGAGGTCACCGTTCGTGCGAAGAGCGGCCAGTGCAACTGCACGCGCGAGCGAAAGCCGCGCGTGTTTTTTCGAGCGCTCGCCACCAATCATCCCTCGGCCGAGGGGTCGGAGCAGGAGGACGCCGCGAACTTTTTCTACTACTGGATGAAGACTGCCGCGTCGAAGGGAATCAATACTCCCTTCTACCGATACAGGAACGATTTGCCGAGCGTGAACGATACACGCGGCGGGTCGAGGGTTGCGGCGCGGTTCGTTCCGGCAGAGGATCGCATTTATATCGCGCAGCCCACGTTGACCGATGGGTGTCGCGGTCCGGCGGCGGCTGGCACCCGCACCACGGGGCCCGGCAACACCGGCATCGATTGTTTCGCCGAGAACCTACGGCACGAGTGGCAGCACCGGGTGGACTACAGGGCGTGGTGGCCGGGTGGTTATCCGGATGTGTCGACGGGTAGCGCGTGGGATCTCGTATCCAACCTGCCGGCTGCGCTGGCAGCGGACGCGGATGGCGACAAGGTCCCGGCCAGTGTCGAGGCAAAGCTTGCGGGATGTGTGGATGCGTTCAGTGTCGATCCGGAGGTTCGTGCGCGCAACATCAGGTCGTGCAATGCGAGGCCGTTCAGTGATGTGCTGGATCTCGAGATCTACGCGTATTACGAGGGGTGGAAATGGCAGCGAGGGTCGGCAGACAGGGAGGACTGGAGCTGCGGTGGGAAGCAGTGGAAGGGCGGAGAGTGCAGGAAGGAGTGATGACAAGAGGCCGCCCCCGTGTATGACACAGCGCGCCACGTCCGTTTTACGGACATCCACCAATTGCGGGCTTAGCCCTCCCCGTTTCGTAAACAGTCAGGCACTAGACACGGGCTGCTTGTGGACCTCGGCGTGCAGTCGAGTGGCGGCACCCCGCCGAAGTTGTCGTGGGGCCGCTTCGGGATGTAGGTCGTGATCCATTCCGCGGTTGGAAACGGCAAGCCGCTCTCCGGCACGAGCAAGCGATCAGCCCCGCGCCGGTCCATTCGAGTCGCCCGGCGATGTACGGGATGCACGACGTGTCCCGGATGGAGTCCATGGGGCCGGACAACGATGCCGGCCGCAAGCGCCCCGCCAGCGGTTGTCAGCGCTGACGGGGCGAGAATATGGAGAAATGGGCCTGAGAGGATTTGAACCTCTGACCTCACGCTTATCAGGCGTGCGCTCTAACCAACTGAGCTACAGGCCCCAGTCAGGGGGCCAAGCTTAGTCGGACAGCGGGGTTGGGTCAATAAAATCGCGGCCCGGAGCGGTTCGTGCCCGGCCCCAGCGCTGCCCCCGGTCTCAGCGTAAGCCGTAAGACGCGGGTCGCGTTGGTCGTTGGCTGTGTCGCCGTCGGCGGCGAGGCGTCTGTCCGAGTCCGTCGATTGGTTGCTCTAGTCTCTAGTCTCTAGTCTCTAGTCTCTAGTCTCTCTCAAAGTCGTATCGTCAACCCATCCTGCAGCGTGTTCCGGTAGGCCCGCCACGCCGGCACCAGACCCACCAGCAGTCCGGCGACGATCACTCCCGCGAGGTAGAGCCATTCCACCCGCCCCGGTGGTATCACCGGGATGTAGATGCCGAAATGGCGCTCGGCGAGGCCCTGCCCCACCGCCAGCATTCCGTACACCAGGGCGAAGCCGGTCACGGCGCCGACCACGCTCAGCAACCCCGACTCCAGCACCAGCAGTGCCGCGATCCGCCCTGGGCCCGCGCCCAGCGAGCGCAGGATCGCCATCTCGCGGCGGCGTTCCTGCAGCGTGCTGTAGAGCGCCACCATCATTCCGAGCAGTCCCACCAGCAGCACCGCGCCGGTGATGATCCTCGCCCCATCCTCGGCGTATCCGATGGTGTGCCACAACTCAGTGAGCGCCACCGCCGGCAGGATCGCCGTGAGCGCCTCGCCGGTGTCGGTGTTCATCTCACGCTGCAACCGCAACGACTCGAACCGGTTCTGGGTGCCCAGCAGGAACGCGGTGAGCGCGTGGTCATGACCGTCGTGCACATCAGCGGCCACTGCCGTGGTATCGGTAGCTGCCGCGGCGGTGTCGGTGCCCTGGTCGCCGGGCATCACGTCATCACGCGCCATCGCGCCGTCGTCGGGCTGTGCTGCCGGCGGTGCTTCGGAACCAGGCATCGGCGGTGGCTCGGCGCCCGGCATGGCGAGCTGGCTCATCGGCGGGATGCCGTTGTTCCAGCCCTCATGCATCGCCTCGATACCCTCGAGCGTCGTGAAGAGCGACCGATCGATCGGCGTGTAGGTCGGTGCGAGGATTCCGCTCACCACGAACGGATGCTCGGTGTGATCCATGATCCCCGTGCCGCGGAGTCCGTGGGTGAGCGCGATCGAATCGCCGAGGGCGATGTGGAGCCGGGACGCAACATCGGAACCAACCACCACGTCGTGGTCGCTCGACATCGTGCGGCCGGTTGCCGCGCGCACCTGACCGTCGTTGCGGAAGCGGTAGTGCTCGAAGAATGCCGCCGTGGTGCCTACCACGCGGTGGCCGTAGTACGAATCGCCGAGCGAGATCGGGATCGTCCACTTCACGGCGGGGTGTGCGGCCCAGCGTTGATAGGTGTCCCACGAGATCGTACCCGCTGGCGCACCTAGGCCGAAGATCGACGAGAGCAGGAGTTGCTGCGAGCCGCCGCGTGCCCCGACGATCAGGTCGGTACCGCGGATCGTCCCGGCGAAGCTCTCGCGGATCCCGCGACGCACTGTCTCGACACCGACCAGCA
>JACDBX010000056.1 GCA_013694695.1 Gemmatimonadales bacterium
TCATTGGAGATGCCGGCCCGATTCGCCAGGTGACCCGCGGGGGGCAGTGCTCAGCGCTCGACTTCCTCGGTGGCGGTCTCTTCGCCAGCCCGTGTCGGGATCATCTTCTTGCCCCCGGTCAGCTCGATCTCATCCACCGCACCGTAACCCTCGCTGTACGAGTAGTACTTGTACTCATCGAGCGATGTCTGCACGTCGTTGAGCACCGCACCGACCAGGCGGATCGGGAGCTGGTCGACCACCTGCAACTTGGCCTCGGCGAACATCCGGTCGGTTTCGCCGGCGCGGACCACCAGCATCAACTGGCCAGTCACCGTCCCGAGGACAAAGGGATCGATACCCGCGCCGAGCGGCGGCGAGTCGACGATGATCACGTCGAAGCGCGATCGCATCGCGGCGATCAACTTCCTCATCCGCTCCGAGCCCATGAGTTCGGGCGCGTTGCGGTGCCGGCTTCCACCGGGCATCAGCGTGAGGTGGGGGTGCGAGGTCGGGCGCAGGATCGTGTCGACGACGGCGCCGTCGGCGAGATGGTCGAGCAGCCCCGGAATCCGCTCGACGCCGAGGGTGCGGTGCAGCTCGCCGCGCCGGGTGTCGCCGTCGACGAGCAGCGTGCGATAGCCCGCCTCGGCGAAGGAGAACGCGAGGTTCGACGAGATCAGGGACTTGCCGTCGCCGGGCATCGGGCTCGTCACCGTGAGCGCGATCGACGTGGCGTCGGGCACCATGTGCAGCAAGTTCAGGCGGACCGTGCGGAACGACTCGATGACTTGTGCGGCCTCCTCCGAGCTGGCTGCCTGCCCCTTGGCGCGCCGGATCTCCGGGATCACGCCAAGAATGGTGAGGCCAAGTCCGCTGCTGACCTGGTCCATGTAGCGGAACCGCTTGTCGGTCAGGTCGAGGACGAACGCGAGCGCGATGCCGAGCCCGAGTCCGATCAGTACGCCGAGGGCGATGATGATCGGCTTGCGGTTCTTGGTCGGACGAACTGGCGGTACCGCCCGATTGATGATGCGCACATCCGCCAGCGAGCTGGCTTCCTGCAGGCGTGAGTTCTCGTAGCGCATCGTGAGGTCGTTGTACTGGGATTCGGCAATCTTGAACTCCCGACGAAGGTTGTCCTCCTGCATCGAGCGCGTGGGAATGTCGCGCAATTCGCTGGTGGCAGTGCGGATCCGTCCCTCGATGTCGGCGAGGTCCTCGTCGAGACGGCGGAGGACGGCTCCGGCGTAGGCCGGCAACGTGGTCGTGCGCAGCTCGTTGATCTGCCGATTGAGCTCGATCACCTCGGGGTGGCTGTCTGTCCGGGCAAGCTGGCCGGGAGCGGGAATGAGCAGGCTCCGCCTCGTCTGCTCCAGCGTCTGGAGCTGGCTTATCACGCTTGAAAGATTTGGGGAACGTTGCACGGCGCCGATGCCGACCAGTTGGTCAACCGCCAATTCGCCCCGGGTGGCGCGACCCACGACCCTCTGCAGCTCCGCGCGGTCGCGCTTGAGGGAATCGGCCACGGTGCGCTGCAGGAAGTAGTTGGTGATCACCGTGGGCTGCGTCTGCTGGAGCCCGGCGGTGACCGGCACGTCGTCCTTCGGCTTCGTGATGTTGTTGACCCGGAAGGTGCTCAGGGCGATGTCGGCCGCATGCAGTCGCTTGCGTGCAGCAATCAGTTGGGTGTCGAGCACTGCAGACTGCTCACTGATCTGCTTTTTCTTGAGGATTGCGGCTTCCTTCACGAACTGGTTGGCGACGGCGTTGAGCGTCCCGGCGGTCTTCTCCGGGTCGCGTCCGTCCAGGGACAACCAGAGAAATGCGGCTCGGATTCCGCGCATGTCCGACTTGACCCGGGTCTTGAGCTCGTTGCCGACTTCGTCAAGGGTCAACACCGAGAAACGGTACGACTGCCCGAACGCCCGGCGATTGGGATTGGGTACCCACTCGAAGCCGAACCGGCGTCCCACACTGTCCCCGACCGCCCCCATTTCCCGTGTACTGTTGTCGGCGCTGGATGGCTTGGTAAGGGTGTAGCGCTTGCCGTCGCTGCTGAACTCGATGACGTAGGTGCCCGGAGCGGTGCGCTCGGTCCAGTTGAAGTTACGCAACAGGTAGGCATCCGGGCCCGAAGGGCCCTCGAGGGCAGCCTCATCCAGTCGGCTGGGGTTGGGTCCGGTCAGGTAGAGCTGGCGATCGCGAACCACTGGGTTCATCACGGTCGGCATGCTGAGAAGCTCCACCCACTGGCCCGAGGTGAAGATCTCGTTGCCTTCGATCGGGCCGGCGTCGTTGTTCGCCCGGTTTTCCAAGGCGAGCGGCGAAGACACCGCGTACTTGGGCGGGAGCATCCGGGTGGCGAGGATCCCTCCCACCAGCCCTACGGCGATCATCGCCAGGACGAGCCATTTGAACCGCTTGAGTGCCGCGATGAAGCGGGTCACGGGGCTCATGCGGGCCGCGCCCGGCGCCGCGCCCGGCGAGAAAACCGGCCCGACAGCGGAATGGTTGGACGGTGCCGGCAGGTTGCCGCCCCGCTCGAAGATGGGACTCGTCATGGGTTTACGGCCTCTTCCTGAAAGAACAGTTTCGCCTGTTTGGATGCAGCTACGCAACAATGGGACCGTTGTTTCGCCGAGCCCTGGGCCGATAACCTGTCGGCGGTCCACCTCAATCTCAACCATTTCTGGCGTACCGATCCAACATTCCGTTGTGCTGCCCCTACAGTAACGCACTGGAGGCCATCTATTATGGAGTAACGGCCCCACAGTTCGGGCACGCTTTCTGCAAAGCAGATTGTGGCGCCGACGCCGCGATGGCGACGGCCGACGATTTCAGGGAGTGACATGAGTACTGTATCCGTGTCGGGACAGGGATATGCGCCCTCGGAGGCCGCGGGCCGGGATGTGCTCGCTCTCCCGGCTGACGTCAAGGCCTCCATCCGGGTGCTGATCGTCGATGACGAGCGAACCCTGAGGGAGAGCTGCGCCTCGGTGTTGCGGGGCGAGGGGTACACGGTGACCCTCGCCGGACGGGGCGAAGAGGCACTCGACCTGATGCGTCGCCGCCAGTTTGACCTTGTCCTGATCGACCTCTTCATGTCCCAGGTTCCGGGGCTCGAGCTCCTGAACGCTGCCCTTGAGTTCAACCGTGACTGCCTCGTGGTCGTGATGACGGGTAATCCGTCGGTGACCTCCAGCATCGAAGCGCTCCGCATGGGGGCGTGGGATTATCTCCCCAAGCCGTTCTCGGCGACGCATCTTCAGGTCCTCATTGGCCGGGCCTCCCACGCGACAATGAAGGCCCGAGAGGCGGCCGACCTTCGGCAGCAGGTGATGCGCCAGCATTCCCATTCCGACACCACCGCCCTCATCGGCATCTCGACGTCGTTTCGCAAGGCTGTCGAACTGGCGCGCAAGGTCGCGCCCACCGACGCGTCGGTATTCATCAGTGGCGAGAGCGGCACCGGCAAGGAAGTGATCGCCCAGTTCATCCATCAGCATTCCCGCCGGGCCAAGCGCACCCTGGTGCCGATCAACTGTGCCGCGCTGCCCGAGCCGCTGCTCGAGTCGGAGATGTTCGGGCACCGGAAGGGCG
The DNA here is from genome assembly GCA_013694695.1 of Gemmatimonadales bacterium. GTDB lineage: Bacteria > Gemmatimonadota > Gemmatimonadetes > Gemmatimonadales > GWC2-71-9 > Palsa-1233. The sequence continues at coordinate 3,583 of JACDBX010000056.1, forward strand.
CGTTCACGGGGGCCGATCGCGACAAGCCCGGCCTGCTTGAAACGGCAAACGGCGGGACCCTGTTCCTCGACGAACTCACCGAGATGTCGCTCCCCCTTCAGGCCAAGCTGCTTCGTGTGGTGCAGGACGGGGTGGTCCGGCGCGTGGGCGCCGAAACGGCCGGCGACCCTGTCGACGTGCGGTTCATATCGGCAACCAACCGCGACCCACAGGACGCCGTGGAACGGGGAATCCTGAGGGGCGACCTCTTCTACCGGCTTCGCGTGGTTCCTATCGTCCTGCCGCCACTCAGGCAGCGGGTCGATGACATCCCGTTGCTCGCCAACCACTTTCTCGGCGTTTTCTGGCACCGGCACCGCCAGATGCCCGGAAGGCAGCCACATCTTAGTGACGACGCGATCGAGTTCCTTCGCACCCGGCAGTGGCGCGGGAACGTGCGCGAGTTGCAGAACGCGATTGAGCACGTGGCTGTCCTCACCGATCCCGACAAGCTCATCGAGCCGGGGGACATCCCCCTGTACGATGATGCCGAGGCGGCGAGCCCGTCGGTGCCGGCCGCCCAGCTCGACGGGCCGTTTCATGAGGTCAAGGACCGGGTAATCTCCCAATTCGAGCGGGACTACCTGTCGCGGCTGGTGGCGCGGGCGGGCGGAAACATGTCGAAGGCGGCGCGCCAGGCGAGCATCGATCGCACCACCCTCTACCGCCTGATGGAAAAACACGGACTGCAGCGGGACGAGATCGGCGAGTGATGCCCTTTCCGGAACACGCCGGGAGGCAGCTTGACGAGATAGCGGATCGGCTGGTCGACGAATGGCGGGTGTTCAGCGTCGACGCGATCTCGCAAGCCGAGGTGGCGGCGTCGGTTGCCGACGTGGTTTCGAGGGTGATTGATGCGAATGGCGCGGGCCCGGCCGTGGATGCACTCGACGACGCCCCGCCGGCTCCCCTGGCGCGTCGCATCCTCGAGATTCTTCGCCGTCATGTCATCAACTCGGATCCGGCACTCCCGGCCGAAGAGCTGGTCCCCCTGCTGCGGGCGATCGAGCGTGTGGCGGAACACGGCGAGCCACAATGGTCGGATCGTTTCCAGGATCGCATGGCAGGGCCGAGTGGGCTCGACCTGATCGTGGAGGTGGCGCATGACCTGCGTTCGCCCCTGACGTCGATCCTCTTCCTCGCCGAGACGATGTTCCGGGGGCGTAGTGGACCCCTCACACCCCTGCAGGAGCGGCAGCTCGGACTGGTATACGCGGCCGCTTTCGGGCTCAACGCTGTGGCGAGCGACGTCATTGAACTGGTCCGTGGCGGTGACCGGCTGGTGCGCGACGAGCGGCAGCCGTTTTCGGTGGCCGACGTGCTCGAGGCGGTGCGTGACATCGTGCTGCCGATCGCAGAGGAGAAGGGCCTGACGCTGACGTGCGAGGGTCCCGCCCGCGACCGGCGCTTGGGACACCCGAGTGCGCTCAATCGCGTGCTGCTCAACCTCACCACCAACGCCCTCAAGTTCACCGCTGAGGGCGGGGTGGCGGTCCGGATCGCGGACGTGAGCGAGCACGCCGTTGAATGTTCGGTGCAGGACACTGGGCGGGGGATACCCGACGCGGCGATGACCACGCTTTTCGAGCCATTCCGCCGCCGCCAGCAACCGGGCGACTACGCGTTCTCGGGGTCGGGCCTGGGACTCTCGATCTGCCGCAAGCTGGTCGAGGCGATGGGATCGGAACTCAACGTGCAAACTGTCCAGGGCGAGGGAACGTGCTTTGCGTTCCGCCTCGCGCTTCCACGTGCGGATTCGGAGCAACTTCTTGGCTGACGGGAGATCGGGTGGTGCCGTGGTGGCGTTCGCCAATGACTGGGGCACCGACCCGACCAGCAAGCATCACCTGATGCGCCTGCTGGCCGAGCGGCGCGATGTGTTGTGGGTGGAGGCGAGCGGGATGCGTCGGCCCACCGCCACGAGCGCCGCAGACCTCAGGCGCATCGTCGCCAAGCTGCGCAAGATGGGTGGTGGGACGCGCCCCGGCGCCCCCGGCATGACGGTGCTCTCACCGCCATCGGTGCCCTTTCCCACGCACCCTTCCGCGCAGCGGCTCAACGCGGTTCTCTACCGGCGCGCGATTCGTGACGCGCTCAGCGGGATGGGTCACCGCGACGACCCGCTGCTCTGGGTATACACCCCGACAACTGCCCGGTATCTCGATCGCATTCCTGCACGCGGTCTTGTGTATCACTGCGTCGATCGCTGGTGGGCATTCGAGGAGTACGACGCAGCCGAGATGCGGGCCTGCCATGAGATTCTCTGCCGCCGGGCTGATCACGTGTTCGTGTCATCGCTTGAACTCAAGCGAGATTGCGTGGGCCTCACCGACAAGGTGAGCTACGTGCCGCACGGAGTGGAATGGGCGCATTTCCGGCGAGCCGTGGACGCGGCGCTGCCGCGGCCCGCCGGGATTCCTGATGACGGCAAGCCGGTGATCGGCTTCATCGGGATGATCGATGCATGGGTGGACCTCGATCTGCTTACGCAACTTGCGGTGCAGAACCCGGGCGCGCATGTGGTCATTGTCGGTCATGCGCGCGTGCCGATCGATCGGCTCGAGGGCGTTCCCAACCTGCACCTGCTCGGGCGCAAACCGTTTGCAGAACTCCCCGGTTATCTGGCGGCGTTCGATGTCGCGCTGATCCCATTCATGGTCAATGAGCTCACCCTCGCCGTGAACCCCATCAAGCTCCGCGAGTACCTCTCTGCAGGTGTCCCCGTTGTCACGACGGCGCTGCCGGAGCTCGAGCCATTCCGCGGCCGGGAGGGAGTCGACGTGGTCGATGACAACGCCGAGTTCCTGGCGGCGGTTGCCTCGCGGATCGCGGCGCGACCTGACGTTGCCATGCGGCGTCGCCTCTCTGACAGCATGCAAACCGAAAGCTGGCCCGGCCGACTCGACACGATGTTGCAGCAACTCAACGGCCATTTCTGATTTCCACCCTGGAGCACACCCCGTGAAGGTTCTGGTTGTCGCTGGCGCCCGACCAAATTTCATGAAGGTCGCGCCAATCCTTGCCGTGCTTCGCCGGCGCGGGCACGCCGCTGTCCTGGTCCACACCGGCCAGCACTACGATGCGTCGATGTCGGATGCGTTCTTTCGCGACCTCGGCATGGCCCCGCCCGACCATCATCTCGAAGTCGGTGCGGGGTCACACGCGCAGCAGACTGCACGCGTCATGGAACGGTTCGATACGGTCCTCATCGAGGAGCGACCGGACTGGGTCGTCGTGGTCGGTGACGTGAACTCGACGGTGGCCACCGCGCTGGTGACCGCGAAGCGACGCCCCGAGTTGGGGTGCCGGCTCGCCCATGTCGAGGCCGGCCTCCGGAGTGGAGACTGGCGCATGCCCGAGGAGGTCAATCGGGTGGTGACCGATCAGTTGTCGGACCTGTTGCTGACGCACTCACCCGAGGCCGACGGACATCTCGCGGCCGAGGGAATCGACCCCGTTCGGGTCGAGTTCGTGGGCAACGTGATGATCGATTCGCTGTTCGCCACCGTCGAACGCGCCCGCGCCGACGCACCTTGGCGCGATCACGGATTGCAGCCAAACGCCTATGGCCTCGTCACGCTGCACCGCCCGTCGAACGTCGACGATCCGGAACGCCTGGCGGCGTTGGTGGAGGGATTGGGCACCGTCTCGCAGCAGCTTCCGCTCATCTGGCCGGTACATCCCCGGGCCCGCGCGCGCCTCGATGCGACCGGAATCGAGGTGCCACCACTGCTGCGTCTGATCGACCCGCTCGGGTATTGCGAGATGGCGGGGATGCTCGACGGCGCGGCTGTGGTGATCACGGACTCCGGCGGGCTGCAGGAGGAGTCCACTGCGCTCGGTGTGCCGTGTGTGACCCTGCGGGAGTCGACTGAACGTCCCGTCACCGTGACCGACGGCACCAACCGCATGGCGCCGTGGCCGCCGACAGCCGCGGGTATCGTCGAGACGGTGACCGCCGCGCTCGCGGCTGGGCGCGGGCCCGGGAGTCGCGCTGGACGGCCTGCCGGCTGGGACGGAATCGCTGCCGATCGGATCGTCGATGCACTGGAGCAGGCGCCGCGGACCGACGCACGCTGCATCCTCCCCGCGGAGCAGGCTGACGCGTTGCCAGGTGCCTGAACTGGCGCGCAGGCATGCGCCGCGTCTAAATTTCCCGATCATCCGGCCGTGGAGGACCACTGGGGTCCCCGCCGGAGAAGCGGCTCGAGTGCGTTGCACCGGCCGAACTACCCGCCGTCTCGATCATCGGCGCTCTTCGCGACAGACCGCCCCGGTGGCGGCCGCGGAGATACCGAGACCGGGGACGGCCTGACAACAGGATCGTCGTGAAACCGTTTCCCGCCCTCCGGGCCGGCCGGCATGTTGCCGCGCCAATCTCGCATGCGCCCAATGCCGCCCTGCTCATCGACTTCGACAACGTCACCCTCGGCGTCCGCTCCGACCTCACCAAGGAACTCCGCCACCTTCTCAACAGCGAGATCATCAAGGGCAAGGTCGCGGTGCAGCGCGCCTACGCCGACTGGCGGCGCTATCCGCAGTACATCGTTCCGCTGTCCGAGTCGTCGATTGACCTGATCTTCGCGCCCGCATTCGGCACCAACAAGAAGAACGCCACCGACATCCGGCTGGCCGTCGATGCAATCGAGCTGGTGTTCACCCGCCCGGAGATCGGCACGTTCATCCTGCTGTCGGGCGACAGCGACTTCTCGTCGCTCGTCCTGAAGCTGAAGGAATACGGGAAGTACGTCATCGGTGTCGGGATCCGGGAGTCGGCGAGCGACATCCTGATCCAGAACTGCGACGAGTACTACTCGTACAGTGACCTGGCGGGGCTGACGCGCGAATCCGACCTGCCGACCACGGCGCGCGATCCATGGGAACTGGTGGTCGAGGCCACCGCACAGATGCAGCGCAACGGCGACGTGATGCGCTCCGATCGGCTCAAGCAGGTCATGCAGCAGATCGACCCCAACTTCGACGAGAGCAACGCCGGGTTCAACCGCTTCTCGAAGTTCGTCACAGAGGCGGGTAATCGGGGACTGATCAAGGTGATCCGCCAGGAGAACGGCCAGTTCGACGTCGCATCAGGCGGCGCGGCTCCGGCGGTTTCGCGGGACACACCGGCTCCCGCTGCACGCGAGCCGGGACGCGGACGGGGCAGGGGGCGCGGCGGGCGTGGCGCGTCGGCGCCTTCGGCTTCTGCAACGCCAGCAGCAGCCACGGCGGCGACGTCCGCGGCCAGCACTACCGCGGCCGCTCCGGCAAAGAAGGTGGAACCCACGGGCGACACGCCGGCGGAGCGCGAGGAGCGCGCAGGACGTCGTCGTCGTCGCGGTCGGGGGCGGGGTGGTCGAACCGACGAAGCAACCCCGGCACCGGCAGAGCCTACCGCGGCCGCGGAGCCGGTCACCGGCCTGACACTCGCCGAGGCGTTCCACTTGCTTTCACGGGCGCTCGGTGAGCTGCCCGCACCGGCCGCGCACGAAACCGTTCGTGCCCGGATGGCTGCACTCCACGGCAAGGAAGACCCGCTCCTGGATTCGTCGCGCTTCGGGCGATTCCTGCGACAGGCGAATGACGCCGAGATCGCAGACGTGCGGGTGATCTCCGACGACCAGTTCGAGCTCTCGCCGCACAAGACCGACCTCGCGATGCAGATGCGCACTCCCGCGGTTGCTGCAGAAGGCGCAGGCGAGTCGGGCGGAACCACGACCTCAAGCACCCCGCGGCCGGCTGCGTTGCGGTACCGGTCGGGTGCGCGAACCGGGGCAAAGCGTTCGGAAGTGTCCATGGTGGGCGTGATTAATCTCGATCCGCCGGAGCCGGCTGCTGCGCCTGGTGTCGACAGCAGCGCCGCAACTCAGCCCGAGGCGGTCGCGGCGCCCGCCGCCCCCGTCGCGGCGAAAAAGACGGCCTCAAAAACCGCTGCACCGAAACAAGCCGCATCAGCGAAGTCCTCGAAGAAGACCGCGAAGTCTCCGGCCAGCACCGCGAAGACAGCGAAGGCGGTGAAGAAGGGGGCCAAGATTGCGAAATCCGCAAAGGCTGCTGCGAGTGCGAAGGGAGGACCAAGGTCATCGAAAGCTGCAGCTACGAAGACGCCTGCAGGCTGAGTCCCGACGCCCTCGCCCTCGCGCGAGACCTGCTGGGACAGACGCTCGCCTCCGACATCGGGGGCGAGCGTGTTTGTGGGGTGATCACCGAGACGGAAGCGTACCTGGGCGTGAACGACCCGGCCTCACACGCGTGGCGTGGTCGCCGCCATCGCCTCAATGCCGGCATCTACGCCGCGCCGCGGACGTGGTACGTGTACCGGTCGTACGGGATCCACTGGTGCGTCAATCTCACCACTGGGTCAACCGGCCTGGGAGCGGCGGTGCTCATCCGCGCCGTCCGGCCAACACAAGGCATCGACGTGATGCGCGTGCGGCGGGGCGGGGTGCCGGACCGCCGACTCACCGACGGGCCGGGCAAGCTGACCCAGGCGTTCGCCATCACCGGCGAACATGATGGCATGAGGGCAACGCGTTCGGCGACGCTGCGCGTGCATGGCAAGTCACCACGCAACGCGCGGGGCGACGTGATCGTCACCCCGCGCATCGGCATCACACGCGCAGCTGATTGGCCGCTACGGTTCCTGCTTGGGTGAGCATCCCGCAGCGGTTGCTGCTGCGTGTCGGAGTTCCGACGCCATGAGAGAAGCGCCCAGGTCGGTGAAGTGCGAAAAGTCCGCGAACACTTCGGAGCTCTCGGCCCGTGCAAACGCCGCCCAGGGGTCCGCGAGCGCCAGCCCGGAGTCCGCGGCCACCCGTCGCACTGCTTCCGCCGCTTCCTCTTCGAACGCCAGGATCGTCGCTCCGGTGGCGCGAGGATAGAAGCGCTCCCATGATCGCAGTACTCGCTCGTCACGGTCCTGACCAAGGAACCGGTGCACGTGAGTGACCAGTACCGCCTTGCTGCCGACCGCGTGGATCGTCCCGACAAGCACCCGCAGGTCCATCTCGAACGCCTGCAGGCGATCCGATGGAACCGCGTCGAACACCCACTGGTCGTCGTGGCTGGCGCGGGCCTGCCTGATATCGCGGGCCCTGATCCAGTCAGCGATGGCTGCGGGTAGCATCTGCTTGAGCTGGGTGCGCGCCCGGGCCGCGAAGCGCGGGTACCACCATGCGCGTGCCTTCGTCATCGGGGGCGAGGCATCAATGGGGAAGCGTCGTGGGAGCGCCTCGTCGAGGTATTGCGGGGGCGTGGGATAGTACACGACGACGTCGGGGTTCAAGCGGGCAAGCCGCAGCCTGAGGTCCTGCTCCACGGTGGGCAGCGACATGCCCACGAACCCGGCATTGAGGACGTCGACTTCGCAGCCGGAAGCATGCAAGGAGTCCGCGAGCTGGCGTGGATACTCATGGTCCGGGGCCTCGTACAGTCCGAACGTCTCGGACGCGCCCAGGACCAGAACGCGCGCCTCGGACCGCTCGGGTTCCGGCTCGGGCCCGCGGGTGCCGAGCGAGTTGATCTTCCACTTGCCGTAAGCCGAATGTGGCATGGGATGCCTGCCGGTTTCGTCGGTCACGGCAAGGTCGGCGACCGACGACGCCGAGGAGAGCAGCGGCGTCCGCCAGCGCAGCCAATCTTCGATCCGTACAGTGACCTCAATGGCCAATGCGGCTAGGCCCGCGAGACACACGCCCCAAAGGATGCGACCGCCCAAAATGGCGCGTTTTTCGCTATGGTCCATTGCGGTCGCCTGACGCGGTACCAACCATTACGGGCTCCGGAGCCTTGATGCTGTTCAATAGTTTCATCTTCCTGTTCGCATTCCTGCCGGTGACATATCTGGTGTTCTGGTCGTTGCCGTCGGCCAGGGCGAGGTACGTCTGGCTGGCTATTACTGGATACGTATTCTACGGGTACTGGGACTGGCGGTTCTGCTTTCTCATGGCCTTCTCGACGCTGGTCAGCTACATCGCGGGGCTCGGGATGCTGCGGCATGATACGAACCCGGCCCGCCGCAAACTCTACCTCGTGGTGCCAATCACGATCGATCTCGCGCTCCTCGGCTTCTTCAAGTATGCGAATTTCGGGATGGACGCGTTCCGTGATGCCATGGAACTCGCAGGTGTTGCCGTCAGCGTGCCGCACCTCGAGGTGATCCTCCCAATCGGAATTTCCTTCTACACATTCCATACCATCAGCTACATCGTGGATGCATACCGAAGGCAGATCACGCCGACGACGAACATCTGGGAATTCGCCTCGTACGTCTCACTGTTCTCGCAGCTGGTGGCCGGACCCATCGTGAGATTCCGCCAGATCGAAGAGGATCTGGACCGGCTCGGATCGGCGGATCGGACCCGATGGGTACGCATGGGGATCATGGTGTTCGTGGTCGGCCTGGTCGAAAAGGTGGTCATCGCCGATACGCTGGCGGCGTTCGTTGACCCGATCATGGCCTCGTGGGCGACCGCATCAACGGCAACACTCTGGTTGGCGATGTTCGGGTACACGTTCCAACTCTATTTCGACTTCTCCGGATACAGCAGCATGGCTGTCGGCCTCGGCTATTTGTTCGGGCTGCGCATCCCGATGAACTTCAATTCGCCCTACAAGGCACTCGATCCCTCTGACTTCTGGCGTCGGTGGCACATCTCCCTGTCGACGTGCATGCGCGATTATCTCTACATATCGTTCGGAGGGAACCGCGGAAGCACTGCGGAGACGTACCGCAATCTCATGTTGACCATGCTGATCGGTGGCCTTTGGCACGGGGCCAATTGGACATTCATCGTGTGGGGCGCGTACCATGGAGTTCTGCTGTCCGCGCACCGCGCGTGGGGCCGCGGCTGGGACATGATGCCCCGCCCCGTCCGTCAGGCAGGCATGCTGTTCCTGGCGATGATCGGATGGGTGTTCTTCCGCGCGCTCGATCTGGGCATGGCCGTCGGAGTCCTGGGGCGGATGTTCAGCGTCACTCCGGGCTCGGGCTGGCCGATGGCGAGCTGGGCCGTTGCGGCTGTGACGGTCGCTGCGGCATGGGCGATGGCGGGGCCGAACATCTATGACATGGACTATCACCCGAAACGATGGAAATATGCCGTGACGGCGGTGGCGTTCGGTGTCGCGCTGGCCATCATCTCGGGTGATCGTACCAGTCCGTTCCTCTACTTCCAGTTCTGAGCCGCTCAGTAGCCGCCGGCGCGAATCCCTTCACGCGCGCTGCCAAGGCCGATCCGAAGCCCACCGTGCAGAGAATGCAACGCGCCGCGAAGGAGCTTGTCATTGGATGGTGCGGTGCCCAACTGGTACTGGCCGAAAGCGGTGAACCGCCCCCACCGTCCCTGGATGCCACCCATCAATGTCATGAATCCGCTGGATGACGTCTCGTCAAACTGATCCTGCAGATCCTGCCGGTCGCTCGGATCCTGCACCACCGCGTCGACCCGGACGCCGACCGCCTGCAGGACGCCGCCACCGATGCCGAAATAAGGTTCCAGCGGCGACGAGAACGGGAACGCCATAAGGACCGCCTGATAACGGCGGAGGTCGTTGAAGAGGGCGAGACCCGACCGCTCATCAGACCCGAACCCCTCATCGACACCGACCTGGAGACCCACTCTCGATGCCATGATCAGGAAATGGGCGCCAAATGAGGGCAGCACCTCGGTGTCCTGCGTGCGGGTCTGGAAGATCATCGAACCCGCAGAGGCGCCGATCTTCCAGGTGTGGGAGTCGGTGCGCTGCGCGTGAGCCGCCTGCGGCAGCAGGAGTGTAGCGGCGAGGGTGCCGACCTGGGCGACCCGTCGGATGGACATCATCAAAAACGCCTCCGAGTGGAGATTCTGGTTTTGCATCAGCAAGTAATGCGCCCGGATCAGGTGAGGTGTAGCGCCTGTCCGACCCGCTCGAAGGCGGCCAGCGCCTCTTCCAGGTCCTGTCTGCTGTGAGCCGCCGAGAGCTGACAGCGGACCCGAGCCTCGCCTTGCGGCACGACCGGGAAGCCGAAGCCGGTGACGAACACACCCTCCTCAAGGAGGAGCTCGCTCATCCGGATTGCTGCTGCCGTTTCACCAAGGATCACGGGCACTATGGGAGTATCGCCCGGGAGTGGCCGGAACCCGAGGTCCTGAAGGCGCCCCCGAAACCAACGGGCGTTGTCCCGAAGCGTCGCCACCCGTTCCGGCTCCCGTTCGAGGACCTCAATCGCGGCCATGGCGCTGGCGGCAACAGTCGCGGGCAGGGCATTGGTAAAGAGTTGCGGGCGTGCGCGTTGCGTCAGGAAGTCGCAGACTGCCGCCGACCCGGCGACGAAGCCCCCCGCGGCACCGCCGAGGGCCTTGCCGAGGGTGGACGTGATCAGGTCGACCTCGCCGATGAGACCGAAATGCTCAGCGGTTCCCCGCCCTCCGGACCCGAGCACACCGGTGGCATGGGAGTCATCGAGCCACAGGATGGCGTCGTGGCGACGACACACTTCAAGCAGGGCGGGGAGGTCGACGATGCTCCCTTCCATCGAGAAGACGCCATCGCTCACCACCAGCTTGACCTCGCGATCTCCCGCCGCGTCGAGCTTGGCGTCGAGATCGGCGTAGTCGCCGTGCCTGAACACCCCGGTCTGGCATTTGGTGATCGACTTGGCGAGCCGCAGTCCGTCGATGATCGAGGCGTGGTTGAGCTGGTCGGAGAGTATGATGTCGCGATCGGTGAGCACCGTGGCGGGGAGCGCCTCGTTTGCATTCCAGCAGCTCACGAACGTAAGCGCCGCCTCGGTGCCCACCAGCCGCGCGCACGCCAGCTCGAGTTCGCGATGTACGGTGAAGGTCCCGCAGATGAATCGCACTGATGCAGTGCCGGCACCGAATTCATCGAGGCCGCGTTTCCCCGCGGCCACGACCTCGGGATGGTTGCTCAGGCCGAGATAGTTGTTGGACGAGAGGATGATGACCTCGCCCCGCCCCTCCATGATCACCCGGGCATCCTGCGGTGACGAGATGTGATTGAGCGTCTTGTAGACGCCGTCGGACCGGAAGGCATCGAGGCCGGCATTCACGCGCGCCTCGAGGGTGGAGCTGCGGGGCGTCGTCATGTGGCGATCTCCAGGATCACCTTGCCGGCTGATCCGTCCTTGATGACGCCGATCGCATCGGCGATTCGGTCGAGCGGGAAGCGGTGGGTGACGACCGGTGCAGGGTCGAATCTTCCCGATGCGAGCAGTCGGCGCATCTGGATCCAGGTCGAGTACATCTTGCGCCCCGTCACCCCATAGAGCGTCAGCCCCTTGAAGATGATGTCCCGCGCGAAGTCGACCTCGGTCGTCCTGCTCGGCGTGCCCAGCAAGTTGACCCGTGCCCCCGGACGCGCTGCTGCGAAGGCTTGCGCATGCCCTGCGGGATGACCGCTCATCTCGCACACCAGGTCGACCCCGATGCCGCCGGTCACCTCCCGGACCCTTGCCACGACATCGTCGGAGGCGGGATCAAAGGTGTGGTCGGCACCCATCATCGTCGCGAGCTCCCTCCGCACCGGATTGAAATCGGACGCGATCACCAGGGCCGCGCCCGCAGCCTTCGCCACCCCGACCGCGAAGCAGCCGATTGGTCCGCACCCGATTATCAGCACCGTGCTCCCCGGTACCTCGCCGCCCTCGAGGACGGTGTGCACGGCGTTCCCGACCGGATCCATGATCGCACCGATGTCGGTGGGAATGCCGTCGAGGCCCATCACGTTCGAAGCAGGCATCGAGATGTAGTCGGCGAACGCCCCGTCGCGGTCGACGCCGATGATCTGCGTGCGGACGCAGAGATGGCCATGGCCGGTCCGGCACGGCAGGCAGTGCCCACAGATGATGTGTCCCTCGGCGGTGACCACGTCGCCGATGGCGAGCAGTCCGTCCCTTCGCGCGTCGGCGCCAAGGTCTACCACCTCGCCCGCGAACTCGTGTCCGATCACGACGGGAGGACGCAGTCGACCTGCCGCCCATGCATCCCATTCCCAGATATGCAGGTCGGTGCCGCAGACGCCGGCATGGTGAACCTTGATCAGCACGTCGTGGTCGCCAATCGACGGAACCGGTCGATCGACCAGGTCCATCCCGACGCCGGGAGCTGTCTTTACGAGTGCGCGCATGTGGGAACCGGTTGGGGTGAACTGCGGCAATATGCGCGACTCCGAAGGACAACCCAAGGACCGGCGACACCCGGTGGCCCGGGGAAAAACTGCTTTCGGTTGTCAAAATCGCGTCCCGCGGCATGCCGAGTTTCCTCCCGGGAACGGTCCCTTTGGACCCGCGCGGCGTGGCTGATGGGGCGTGCGATTGCGTGTGCGAACGCGGCGTCGTCCTGCGCAACATGTGAGGCGCATTGATTGACCTGACGCCCTCCCGAATCACGCAGCCACCCGGAAAGCCCTGTAAACACTGGGGTTGCAAGCGATTCCCAAAATCGGCCCATTTCATTCGTGGAGTCGCAGCACATCAGGCGGAACACGAGTCGCTTGCGACCCACTCCTGTTTGCACGGCCCGGAGGCAGCCTCCGGGGATGTGGAAGAGTTCGGGAACGTCATGCCCTGACGGAGCTTCCGACCCCTCCGGGTATTGCGCGTGGTACGAAATTTTCGATCTTGTATATGCCGACGCTACTCCGTGACTCGAGCACGAGCGTCGCTGCGGGTGTCGCCGTGTATGGTCGCCACTCGCCACCATCAACTCCTCAGGGAGGCTCCATGGCAAGGAAGAAGGCAGCGAAGAAGACGGCGAAGCGCGGCGCCAAGAAGACGGCGAAGCGCGGCGCCAAGAAGACGGCGAAGCGCGGCGCCAAGAAGACGGCGAAGCGTGGCGCCAAGAAGACGGCGAAGCGCGGCGCCAAGAAGACGGCGAAGCGCGGCGCCAAGAAGACGGCGAAGCGTGGCGCCAAGA
>JACDBX010000066.1 GCA_013694695.1 Gemmatimonadales bacterium
TCCGTGACAGTGCGGAAGTTTAAGGTGAACTGGAGCGCACTGGTTGCTGGTGTGAGCTTAGCGTGCGCTCTCGTCGTGACCGGTTTTGTGGTTCGCCGCGAGATCAGCGGCCCGACTGCCGTCCTTCGCCCACGAGGCCTAGGCGACTACAGGCCCACGGCGGTGCCGAACTGGGATGAACTGGCGGCGGGTGGGCACCGAATGGGGCCACCGAACGCCCGTTTTGTTATCGTCGAGTTTGCGGATTTTCAGTGCCCTGCCTGCAGGCAGTTCACCTTGAAAACAGTCGCATCGCTTCGCAAGCATTATCCGGACGACGTTGCGGTAGTGTATCGACATTGGCCACTCCCTTATCACCCGTTTGCCCATGCTGCTGCTCGGGCTTCCGAGTGCGCCGCCGCTCAAGGGCGATTCGAACGAATGCACGATCGAATGTTCATTCTGCAAGACTCTATCGGGCTTAAACCCTTTGTCGAGTTCGCGAGCGAGGCGGGAGTACCAGACACCTTACAATTTGTGTCCTGCATCGAGGAATCGGATTCGTCTGCAGCATTGGCCGACGCCCGAGCTGCGGTTGCGCTGGGAGGCAGAGGAACTCCGACTGTGCTTGTCAATGGCAATCTCCTCGAAGGCGTGCCAGACTCCGCGGGCCTGCATGCCGTATTTCTCAGCCATATGAAGGAGCAGCGCAAATGAGTTCGTCAAGTCTGGTACCGAGAACGTTGAGGATCACGTCGCCCAATCTGATCGGCGCAATGTTTGCTTGGGCCACAATCGTCGCATGCGCTGGCGACGCCATGGCACAAGATCGGCCGAGGACAACACTCCGGCTTGTGCCGGTCACGCGCATTTCCGCGGCCGAGCATGATCTGTCTGCGATTGGCCGGATCACCCGGGGGTCCGGCGGGACTATCTGGATATCTCAAGACCAGGACGGGAACATCGTCTCTTTTTCGGCCGATGGGAAACGGCTGGGCACGATAGGACGAAAGGGTGCGGGACCCGGTGAGTTTCGGTCGGTAGGCAACCTGCAAGATGATGGTCGTGGACTCGTTGTCCATGATTTTATCTTGCAGCGCGTCACAAGTTTTCGCACCGACGGTAAACCCCGCGCGACGGAGCGGATCATCAGGCCGGGTAACGTGGCACCCGGCGCATTTATCATAGCCAGCGACATGCGTCAGGTCGCGTGGATACAGTACCCGATGTCGCCCAAGTCGGCCAATGACGGCGCGACAACGGCGCGCCCGCTCACGCTCTACGTGTCGTCACTCTCCGGAAAAGAGCTCGCAAGGGTGGTGTCAGTGGACGAAATGCCCTGCAGCTTGTCGGTCGAACGCAACGGCGGGAGCGCTGCGGTTGGTATTCCGTTCTGTCATGCCACGATGCGGGCCACCTCTCCGAACTTGAAATATCACGCTCTTGCCACGCCCGTAGCCGGAAAGTCCGGAGCAACTGGCTTTGATCTTCTCGTCGTTTCCAATCGAGGCGATACCGTCACTCGATCGCGCCACATGCTGGGTCTCAGTCCTATTGCCGATCGGGTGCGGGATAGCGTCACGGCTGCGTTTTCGGCCCGAGCTTCCGAGCCGGAGCTCAGAGCGGGCTACAGGACCTGGTGCTTTATCGCGCCCGGTCGAAGTAGACCTGGCCCTGTTGGCGAAGCGGCGGTAAACCCGCCGCTTGCTAAACTACTGTCGCGCCACGAGCTGCTGGCGCAACACGGCGAGACGCTTCTTCACTGAGCCGTCGTACACTCGGTCGCCGACCTTCACAACGATGCCGCCCAATAGCGCCGGGTCGACCGAGAAGCCGGCGATGACATCCTTGCCGATCGCCTTGGCGAGACGTTCGACGATCACCGACCTCGACAGCGCATCGACCTCGTGCGCCATCGTGACGCCGGCGCGCACCCGGTTGAGCTGCACGTCGACGAGCTTGCGATACTCGTCGGCAATCTTGCCGAGCATCATCTGCCGATTGCGACGAACCACCGCAGCAAGAAAGAGCACATACGTCGCCGGCGCACCCTGGAGGGCGTCGGTCACGATCGCGATCTTCTGATCCTTCGGCACGCGCGGCGACATCAGCACCGCCTCAATCGACGGCGTGCCCAGCGCACCAGCAGTTGCCTCCAGCAATTCGCCCCATGCCTCGGCATTGCCATGGCTCTCCGCGAGCTCCAGCAATGCCTCGGCGTAGTTGCGGGCGATGGTCACGTCCCTCACGAGGCCTTCCCGATCGACGCGATGTAATCCTCGACAAGCTGCCGGTCGCTGGCGGCATCGAGCCGCTGGCCAACCACCTTGCTCGCAGCGGCAATCGCGATGTCAACAGCCTCGCGACGCACGTCAGCCACCGCACGAATCTTCTCGGCCTCGATTTCCCGGCGGGCGCGCGCCAGCATCTCGTCCTGCTCAGCGCGAGTCTTCTCGATCCCCATTGCCCGCTCGCGCTCCGCCGCCTGGCGGGCCTCGGCGATGATCGCCGACGCCTCGCCAGTCGCCGATGCCAGCATCGCCCGGTGATCCTCGAGCAGCGCCGCCGCCTGGTCACGTGCCTCCTGCGCCTCGGCGCTCAACTTCTTGAGCCGCT
>JACDBX010000083.1 GCA_013694695.1 Gemmatimonadales bacterium
AGTTGCGGCGAGAGCACCGGCTCCCTGACCCGCACGCCAGACCGTAGCCCTGTCCCGCCTTGGGACGCACGGTGGCAATGCCGGCCCGACCTCCACCGGCCGGGATCCATGTGCGAATGGGACGGGCACTATCATCGAAAGGGTATCCCCATGACCAACCGCATTGCATCACTCCTGTCCGACGACCCCATCACCGCTCCGCCGCCGACTCCTGAGCTTGACTGGAAAATCCTGTTCGATTGGATTGCCGTGCTCGATCGGGCCAGCAGCGAGGAGGGTGTGGATGAGAACGTAGATGTCGATGCGCTCCGCGACGCGTTCCGCCGCTCCGGCGTCCTCATCTGGGACGGACCGGAGTGGGTCATCGCGGAAGGCGGCCTGAGACAGGCCGTGACGAATGCGTACCACCGCGATCTCTCCTACGTGCGCAACACGATGAGCGCGCTCTACTACGCCGACGATAGTGACCCGGCGTATTTCCCCGTCGCAATCGAGTCAGGCGTGATGTACTGCCTTGTGATCCGGGCGCATAATCTCGTCAAGACATTCGACGTCATCCGGGAATTGATCGAAGGCGAATGATCCGCGCCACGTGCCGGATTTCGTGCGGCACCCGGTCCGCGTAAACGCGGGTGCCGCACACGTGCGGCACCTGTGGGGGGATTGTCGCGTGATGGCCGACGTGGCCGCAATTCCATCCGCGTAAACGCGGGTGCCGCACACGTGCGGCACCTGTGGGGGCACCGACTTGTACTGAAATTACGCATATTATTGAAATTGTGTAATATTGATAATATCGATATACTTCGGCATGGACCCAGTGCTGAATCCCTTCGCCCCGGGGGCGGGAACCCCTCCCCCTGAACTCGCCGGTCGGGACGACCTTCGCGAGTCTGTACGCATTTCGATCGAGCGCATCCGCCGCGGGCTGCCCACCAAGAGTGTTCTGATGGTGGGTTTACGCGGCGCAGGAAAGACCGTACTGCTGGACCGGATGCGGGAAGACGCTGAATCCAGCGGAATCCATACACTCCGCGTAGAGGCACCCGAGAATCGGTCGCTTCCCGCAATTTTGGCCCCTCAACTGCGCCAGGCTTTGCTGCGCCTGTCACGGAATGAACAGGCAAAGGACCTTGCGCAACGTGCGCTGCGAGGCCTGGCCGGCTTCGCCAAAGCCCTCAAGGTGAAGTACGCAGATATCGAAGTGGGTTTCGACTTTGATCCCGAGCCCGGATTGGCTGACAACGGGGACTTGGAGCACGACCTCCAGGCCTTGCTCGAGGTCGCTGGTGCCGCGGCGCAGAAGGCCAGCACTGCGCTCGCCATCTTCATTGATGAGTTGCAATACGTGAGCGAGCCCGAGCTCGAGGCGTTGATCACCGCGCTACATCGGACCGCGCAGAGAAAAAGCCCCGTGATCGTTGTTGGAGCCGGCTTGCCCCAACTGCGCGGAAAAATGGGACGCGCCAAGTCTTACGCCGAGCGCTTGTTCGAGTTCCCGGAAATTGGCCCACTATCCGAGGCCGCGGCGCAACTCGCCCTTACCGCCCCCACCGAAGCGCTCGGCGTGCAGATCACTGCCGACGCATTGGATCGGATCGTGGGGGAGACGCGGGGCTACCCCTATTTCGTCCAGGAATGGGGGAAGCACTCATGGGACGCAGCGGACCAATCGCCCATCACATTGGAGGATGTGAAGGTTGCCTCGATTTCCGCGATTGCAGCCTTGGATGAAAGCTTCTTTCGAGTGCGCTTTGACCGACTCACTCCAGCGCAAAAGCGGTACTTGAGGGGCATGGCAGAACTTGGACCTGGTCCTCATCGCTCGGGCGACATTGCCGAGGTATTCGGGCGCCCCGTGTCCTCTTTCGGACCAATGCGAAGTCAGCTGATCGCGAAGGGAATGATCTGGAGTCCGACCCATGGCGACACAGCGTTCACTGTCCCGTTGTTCGACGAATTCATGCGTCGCATCATGCCGGGCAGCGACTGGAAGCGAGATTAGCGCACCCCTAACCACCTTCTCCGGAATTGCCGATGCTCGCCACGATCCGCCGCACCGCGTTCTTCCTGCTATTCCCGGCGGTACTCACCGCCCAAGCCCCCCCGCCCGTGGCCACCGTGCAACGCATTGCCGACTCACTGGCTCGCGACTTCGTGGCCTCGGGTGGCGCGCCGTCGGTGGCAGTTGGCCTTGTCCGCGGGAACGACACGATCTTGCTGGCGGCATTCGGGAAGAGTGACCTTGAAAACGACGTCGCCGCGACGGCCCGGTCGGTGTACCGGATCGGATCGGTGACGAAGCAATTCACCTCCTCCGCTGTGATGCAGCTGGTGGAGCAGGGAAAGGTGAAGCTCGACGACAGCATCGGGACCTATCTCACGACGCTGCCCGCAGCATGGCGCGGTATAGCTGTCCGCCTCCTGCTCAATCACACCTCCGGTATCCCGAGTTACACCAACCTCGGCGACGCGTGGCGGAAGCGTTGGGGTGAGGAGATGACGCCTGACACGATCATCACGATGGTGGCGACGAAGGCGATGGACTTTCCCGCCGGCACCAAGTGGGCGTACAACAACAGCGGCTACACCATACTCGGCATGCTGATCGAGAAGATCACCGGTCACACCTGGGCCGACGATATCGAATCACGGTTTGCGAAACCGCTCGGCCTCACCGACACCCGTAATTGCCCCACCGAAGCGCTGATCCCGCGTCGCGTCCACGGCTACGAGAAGAATGAAAACGGCACCTGGGGTAACACGCCATTCCTCGCGATGACGCAACCCTACGCTGCCGGCGCGATGTGCTCAACAGTCGGCGATATGATTCGGTGGAATCGCGCGCTGCACACCGGCAAGGTGCTGTCGCCGGCGTCGTATGCTGCGATGATCACACCGGAAGGCGCGGCGAACGCGACCCCACGGTACGGCTTCGGATTGATGCGCGACAGCATCGCTGGGCGCGATGCGGTGCTGCACGGCGGCGGCATTCACGGCTTCATCACCGCCAATGCATGGGTGCCGAGCGCTGAGCTGTCGGTGACCGTGCTGACGAACTCCGGATCCGCGCCGTCGGGCACATTGATGGTGAAGCTGGCGCGCGCCGCCCTCGGTGTGCCACTCGAGACTCCGGTGGTGGCGCGTTCGCTGCCTGCTGCACAACGCGCGCAGTATCTCGGCGTCTACGCACTCGAGTTACCCGGTGGCGCACGCGACTTCACTGTCACCGCCGACAGTGTCGGAATCGTGGGCCAGCTTGTGGGCCAGGGTCCGATCAACCTGCTCTGGTACGGCGACAATGTCTTTGGTGCATCGTTCGATCCGACGCTCAGGATCACCTTCACGGTCGAGGGCGATCGGGCGACGTCGATGACGTTGGTGCAGCAGGGCAGCCGGTTCGCCGCACGGCGGAAATGATGTCATGCGATGATACCGGGCGTCGGACATCCCACGGATCGTCGTGGGGTGGCCAATCCGGCGCACCCGGTTCCGCGTCAACACAGGTGCCGCACACGTGCGGCACCTGTGGGGGATCGCCCCACGATGGACAACGTCGCCGCATTTCCATCCGCGTAAACGCGGGTGCCGCATTTCATGCGGCACCCGGCATTTGCCGGAATGGCGCGTGACAATGCCCGTTTTGGCCGAGCGGTGATGCGATGATTTCCGCGTAAACGCGGGTGCCGCACACGTGCGGCACGCGCGTCACGCCCGTCCGTCAGGAAGGGCAGCTGATCGACGGATTCCACTGGCTGAACATCCCGTTGGGATTCGTGTCCCAGACCCACACATGCTTCTCGTAGTGCCACGGCATCCCTGGGTCATGCCCGGGCATCGGTCCCACGAATGTCTCGCCGAACACAGACGGCGGCTGGGTGATCCGGGTGTAGCCGTCGCCCCACAGACCCGGCGCAGTCCAGGCATCCACGTTGCCAGTCGCGTTGTTCTGCACCAGCACCGGCACCAGGTATTCGACGGCGACGAGCTTGAATCCGCCGTTCGCCTTCGGCAGGTAGAGCAGAAGCTCCGGCTGGTCCGGTGTAACAGCCTGATCCATCAATGATCTGTTCACGACATGCACGCCCATCGTCCCGAGCGGGCTGGATACGCACGGAAGACCGGAGGGATCGGCGTACCCGGCGGCGATGGCGGCGTCAACATTGTGAAACCGCGCGGTGGCGTTGCGCAGCGATGCGAGCCCCTTGGACACTTCGGGGCCAAGTCGCGCGGCGGAAGGCGTGAGGTCGGTGGCCGACGATACGCCAGTGACATCGCGCGGTTCGGTGTCTGCGGGGGCACACGCAGTTGTGATGGTGAAGGCGGCTCCCAGAATCAGGAGCCGCCCAATCGGGAATTGAGTACCAGAAAACATGAGATCTCCATTGCATTCAAGGGTTGAGCATGCCAGGAGCCTGTTTCGCGATATTACGCCCAGATTTACGGGCCCGCAAGATCCCCCCACCCGGCATTTGCCGGAATGGGGATGGGATGATGCCCGTCCCGATCCGGGTTCCCCACAGGTGCCGCATTTCATGCGGCACCCCCATCCGCGTGAACGCGGGTGCCGCACACGTGCGGCACCTGTGGGGGATCGCCGCGTGATGGCCGGTCCATTGGTAAATTCGCCCCATGCTCGCCTACGCTGCGCTGATCGCCGCCTCAATCCTCTGGTCGATCCCCTTCCTCCTCGCCAAGCTGTCCGAGCCCTGGCTCGGCACCGGCCACATGATGCTCTACCGCTTCGCCTTCGCGGCAGCCGGGTTCATTCCGCTTCTCGTGCGGTACCGCTGGAAAATCGGGCGCCGCGAATGGCGGCTCGTCGGCCTCGCGGCGCTCATCGGCGTGCCCATCCAGTTCCTCCTCCAGTTCGCCGGCGTCGCCCGGACCACCGTGGCCCACGCCTCCCTGATGGTGGGGACGGCACCGGTGCTGGTAGCCCTCGCCGCCTACTTCGTCTTCCACGAACGACTTGGCCGCGCCGCCTGGGGCGCCCTGATCGCCTCGACCATTGGTGTCGCCCTGATCATGGTCGGCCCGATGCGCGGAACCTCCACCGGCGGCGCCACCCTCGCCGGCGACCTGCTGGTGTTCGTGTCGATGTTCGGCGGCGTGGGCTGGATCATGATCAACAAGACGCTGATGAAAACGGTCTCGCCGATCGCGGTGAGCACCCTGGTGACGCTATCAGGCACGGCGATGCTCACCGCCTGGGTCCTCGCGACCGACGGCCCACCGCCCACTTCACTCCCGACCGGCATATGGGCCGCCCTGGCTGGAATGGGCCTCGCCGGGACGTTCTGCACCACCCTGCTCTGGAACTGGGGCCTCTCGCACGTCGAGGCCGGTCGCGCCGGGGTGTTCATCAACCTCGAGCCCGTCTTCGGCACGATGCTCGGCGTCGGCATCCTGCACGAGACCCTCAGCACCACCACCGTGATCGGCGGGTTGATGATTGTCGCTGCCGCCGTCGTGATCACCACCGGCGGCACCCGGCCCCCCAATGCCGCAGAGCCGCGGGTGACGCTCTAGTCGGCCGAGCGTCCATTAGATTCACGCAGTCTTTCCCCGCCCCAACAATGCCCGCATTCACAACGGACTTCTGTCATGCCCACCGCCGCATTTGCTGCATTCGATGCCAAGTCGCCCCTCCGCGCCCACACCGTCGAGCGCCGGGAGCCCGGCCCCGCCGACGTGGCGATCGACATCCTGTTCTGCGGGGTGTGCCACTCAGACCTCCACTTCGCGAAGAGTGAGTGGTTCCCGGTCGACTATCCGCTAGTGCCGGGGCAGGAGATCGTCGGACGGGTGCGGGCGGTGGGGTCAGACGTGAAGCGGTTCAAGGAGGGCCAGCTGGTCGGCGTCGGCTGCCTGGTTGATTCATGCCGCACCTGCCCGAGCTGCCAGGAGAACCTCGAGAACTACTGCACCACCGGCATGACGATGACCTACGGATCGCCCGACCCGAAGGGCGGCGGAATGACGATGGGCGGTTACTCGACCGCAATGGTGGTGGATCAGGACTTCGTACTCTCTATCCCCGAGAACCTCGATCCTGCCGGTGCAGCACCGCTCCTCTGCGCCGGGATCACCACCTATTCTCCGCTGCGGCATTGGAGTATTGGCAAGGACAGCAAAGTCGGCGTGGTCGGGCTGGGCGGTCTCGGGCATATGGCGATCCAGATCGCTGCGGCGATGGGCGCTGAGGTGACGGTGTTCACCACGTCAGCGGGGAAGGCGGCCGATGCGAAGTCGCTGGGTGCGTCGCACGTCGTGATCAGCACCGACGCCGACGCGATGGCTGCTGCAGCCGGCACACTCGACTTCATCATCAACACCGTCGCGGCGCCGCACAATCTCGACCCGCTGATCGCCGCACTCCGGCGCGACGGCACGTTGTGCCTGGTGGGGGTTCCCGCATCGCCGCACCCGTCGCCATCGGTGATGGGATTGGTGTTCGGGCGCAAGTCGATCGGAGCGTCGCTCATCGGCGGTATCAAGGAGACGCAGGAGATGCTCGACTTCTGCGGGAAGCACAACATCACGGCGCACACCGAGACGATCCGCATGGATGAGATCAACGAGGCCTACGAACGGATGCTCAAGGGCGACGTGAAGTACCGCTTCGTGATCGACATGGCCACCATGTCGGCCTGACGCATGGATCTTCGCACCCAGCTCCAGCAGCACCTCGGACAGTCGTTCGTCGTTGAGCGCGAGCTTGGCGGCGGCGGCATGTCGCGCGTCTTCCTCGCCGAAGAGGTGCGGCTGGCGCGCAAGGTCGCGATCAAGGTGCTCTCCCCGGAGCTGGCGCAGGGGCTCAACGCAGAACGGTTCGAGCGCGAAATCCTGCTGGCGGCTTCGCTGCAGCAAGCCAACATCGTCCCGGTGCTCGCGGCCGGCGACCTCGATGGCCTGCCGTACTTCACCATGCCGTTCGTCGAGGGCGAATCGCTCCGCAGCCGGATCACCGCGCGTGGGCTGCCCATCGCCGAAGTGCTCACCATCCTGCGCGACGTCGCGAAGGCGCTGGCATACGCGCATGCGCGCGGCGTCGTGCATCGCGACATCAAGCCCGACAACGTGCTTCTGTCGGGCGGGACAGCGGTGGTCACCGATTTCGGGATCGCCAAGGCACTGAGTGCATCGCGCACCGAGGTCGTTGGTGCCACGCTGACATCGGTCGGCACGTCGATTGGCACGCCGGCATACATGGCACCCGAGCAGGTCGCCGGCGACCCGAACATCGACCACCGGGTCGACCTGTACGCACTCGGTTGCATGGCGATGGAGTTGC
>JACDBX010000098.1 GCA_013694695.1 Gemmatimonadales bacterium
GGCCACCCGGTTCGTGACCCTGGCGCGGCCACCGATGGCGTCCGTTTTCGTCACCGGGCGGGTGGACGTTGCCCTGGCGTGCGGTGCCGATGGCGTGATCGCTCGATCCGGCGACCTCGACGCTGGCGCGGTGCGGGACGCGATCGAGCGCAGCACCGTTCCGCGCCGGCTCGTCGTGGTGCAGTCGGTACATTCCCTTCCACAAGCGGAGGCCGCGGTGGCGGCCGGGGCCGACGGCCTGCTGCTCGGCACCATCTGGGAGACAGCCACCCATCCCGGCCGCACGCCCAGCGGACCGGAACTGATCGACCGGGTGGCGCGTTGTGGCGTTCCCGTCTGGGCCGTCGGGGGAGTGACGCCGGAGCACGCCGCTGAGGCCTTCGACGCCGGTGCGTGGGGCGTTGCGGCAATTTCGGCCATATGGGACGCCAGCGACGTCAATCGGGGAGCGCTTGCCCTGCTCGCCCCGTGGCGTGACACCGAGGAGAAGTGATGATGCAGCTGACCATCAATGGGGAACCGCGCACGCTCGATCCAGTCGATACGGTCGATGCGATGTTGCGGCAGCTCGGTCTCGACCCTCGCGGCGTGGTGGTGGAACTCAATCGTGCCATCATCAGGCGGGCAGACATCGCCGCCTCACGCGTGCAGGATGGCGACACCGTGGAGATCGTGCACTTCGTGGGAGGTGGATGAATGCTGGAGATCGCAAGCCAGTCGTTCCGGTCGCGACTGATGGTGGGCACCGGGAAGTATCGCACCAACGACGAGATGATCCACGCGATCGACGCGTCGGGCGCCGAGGTCGTGACGGTCGCGGTCCGCCGGGTCAACCTGGATCGCGGCGACGAGGAGGGAATCCTTCACCATCTGTCGAGCGAGAAGTTCTTCCTGCTGTCGAACACGGCGGGATGCTTCAGCGCCGACGAGGCGGTCCGGTATGCCCGGCTCGCCCGGGAGGCAGGCTTCAACGACTTCGTGAAGCTCGAGGTGATCGGCGACCGGGAAACCCTGCTTCCCGACACTGCGGGCCTGCTGGAGGCCACCGCCATCCTCGCGCGCGAGGGCTTCAAGGTGCTCGCGTACACCAATGACGACCTCGTCACCGCGCTCCGGCTGCAGGACGCCGGCGCCGTGGCGGTGATGCCGCTGGCGTCGCCCATCGGCTCCGGGCTCGGCCTCCTCAATCCCTACTTCATCCGCACCATCAAGTCGCGCCTCACCGTTCCGATCATTGTGGATGCCGGCGTCGGCACGGCGTCTGACGCATGCCTGGTGATGGAACAAGGTGTGGACGGCATCCTCATGAATACCGCGCTGGCGGAGGCGAAGAATCCCGTGGGAATGGCTACCGCGATGCGGCTTGCCGTCGACGCCGGCCGCGGCGCCTATCTCGCCGGGCGGATGCCAAGGCGTGAAGTGGCCGTCCCGTCGACGCCGAGTGAGGGAATGCTGAGCTGACCGACACCGGCATTGCGCCCCGCCGCGCTGCGCTCGGCATCCTCGCCAACGTTCGTCGCGGCATGCCCTTCGACGCGGCGCTCGACCGCGGGCTGGCAGGCCTTCCCGAGGTCGATCGTCGACTCACCCATGAACTGTCCGCCGGCGTGCTGCGCCATCAGGGGTCGCTCGACGCAGTCATCACACCATTCGTGCCGCGCGGGCTGGCGTCGGTGCAGCCCACCGTGCTCGATGTCCTGCGCATCGGCGCATACCAGCTGCACCATCTCGAACGGGTGCCACCGCACGCCGCGGTGGCCACGAGCGTGGCGCTGGTGCGCGAGACGGCCGGCGAGCGCGCTACCGGCTTTGCCAATGCCGTGCTTCGTCGCGTTGCTGACGCGCCCCGCGACCGACCGGGTCACGACGGTGACTACGACGCCGCCGCGCTCGCCGCCCGCTGGTCCCATCCCGAATGGCTCGTAGCCCGATGGCTTGGGCGGTTCGGTCGTGACGGCGCCGAACGCCTGCTCGAATGGAACAACACTCATCCGGCACTGGTCGTCCAGGCGGCACGCGACGATAACGACTCGCTTCAGGCCCGCTTTGATTCCGCCGGCGTGCAGGGATTCCCGGCACCACACGGGGCCGGGATCGTCGTCACCGAAACCCGACCGGAGCAGCTTCCCGGATTCGCCGAGGGCGCGTTCTATGTGCAGGATCCCGCGCAGGCGCTGGTGCTGCGATTCGCCGGCTTCCCCGCTGGGGCAATTGTGTACGATGCCTGCGCCGCACCAGGCGGGAAGACCCTCGGGCTTGCTCGACGCGCCAGCGTCGTGATCGCGGCTGACGCATCCCGGCGCCGCATCCTCAGGTTGTGCGACAACATCGCCCGTGCCGGTCGGGGCAACGCCTTTCCCGTGGTGGCCGACGCGCTGCATCCACCCGTGGTTCAGGCTTCTGCCTACCTGTTGGACGCCCCGTGCCTGGGCACCGGAACCTTCGCGCGCCATCCGGACGCCCGGCTGCGGGTGCACCCCGATGCACTCCAGCGAATCAGTCGCGAACAGGCAGCCCTGCTGGATGCGGCGGCGGCCGTGGTGGCTCCGGGCGGCGTGCTATGTTATGCCACGTGTTCGCTGGAACCGGAGGAAGACGAGGAGCAGATCGGGGCGTTTCTCGACCGGCATCCGCAGTTCTCCCGCCAACCTCCTGCCGGCTTCCCCACCGAGCTGCTCAGCCCCGAGGGCGACCTCTTGATCCTTCCGCAGCGTGACGGCATGGACGGCGCCTACGCCGCACGACTGGTCCGACGTCGATGAGCCGACCATCACGACGCACCATCGTTCGCACCGCGAACTTTGCTATCGTGCTTGTTGTCGCGACGGGCGTGGGGTATGTCGTGCTTGAAGGCCTCACGGGCTCGCCGTTGCTGCACCGCAAGGTCGAGGTGCCGGCACTCCGCGGCATGTCAACCGACGACGCCCTGCAGCTCCTCGCCGAGCGGCACCTCCGGGGGCGCGTCGCCGACGAGGTTCCCGACACCGCGGTTGCCGCCGGCATGGTCACCACCCAGGAGCCACTCGCGAGCACCAGGGCTCGTCGCGGAGCGATGGTCAATTTTTCGGTCAGCGTCGGGCAGGTGTTTGCAGCAGTTCCGGAGGTCGCCCACTTCACCGTCGAGCGCGCCACTGCAGCGATCATCAATGCGGGCCTGCTTCCGGGCCGGGTTGACACGGCCGTCGACTCGACCTCGTTCGGCATGGTGATCGGCACGTCACCAGCCGCCGGCGCGACCGCCCGCCGGGGGAGCGCCGTCGCGATCATCGTCAGCGCTGGCGAGGCAGTCATCGCAGTACCCCAGCTCGACGGCATGACCCTCGCCGCTGCCAAAGCGCTGCTCGACTCCGCAGGCCTGGCCGTGGGGCTGGTGCGGCGCACCGACCAGGGACGTCCCGGTGTCGTGCAGGGCCAGCGGCCGGCCGCAGGCTCCATGCTCACCCGCGGAGCCAGGGTCGAACTCATCATCAGCGAGGAAACTCCATGACGGTACGGATCGCGCCGAGCGTGCTGAGCGCGGATCTCGGCCGGCTCGCGGAGCAGGTGGCGGAGGCCGCGGCGGGCGGTGCGGAATGGGTGCACGTCGACGTGATGGACGGACACTTCGTCCCGAATCTCACCTTCGGCGCGCCCATGATCCGCGCACTCCGCCGCCTCACCGACCTTCCCCTCGACGTGCACCTGATGGTGGAGCGACCGGAGCAGTACATCGTCGAGTATGCCGCTGCCGGCGCCGACGTGTTCACCTTTCATCCCGAAGCCACGGTGCACGTGCAGCGACACCTCGCCACCGCACGGGAACACGGGATGCGTGCCGGACTCGCGCTCAACCCGGGAACACCGCTCGGCTGGCTCGAGGAGGTGGTCCAGGACGTGGACCTCGTACTGGTGATGTCCGTCAACCCGGGCTACGGGGGCCAGGGCTACCTGCCCGCCTCGACCTCGAAGATCGCGCGGGTTCGCGAGGTGCTCGATTCCGCTCGGAGCCAAGCCGTCCTTGAGGTCGATGGCGGAATCACCGTCGACACCATCGCACGGGCCCACAATGCCGGCGCCGACACATTCGTGGCGGGAACCGCCGTGTTCGGGGACAGCGATCCCGCCGAGGCAGTACGGGCCCTGAAGCGCGCCTGCCTGGCACGGGCTTGATGCGTCGTCAATGGACGGGGGTACTGGCAGTCATCGCCGTGCTCGCGTTGATCGTGGTGATCCTCATCCGCCGCGCGCCCGTTCCGATCGAGGTTGGCCGGATCGCGCCCGACTTCACCGCGACCGACCTGCACACCGGAACCATGAAATCGCTGCACGCTGACTACCGAGGCAGCGTGACGCTGGTGAATGTGTGGGCCACCTGGTGCGAGCCCTGCAAGCGAGAGATCCCCGCTCTCGACTCGCTCTACCGCGCGCTCGGCCCCAGCGGGCTGCGTATCGCGGCGGTGAGCATCGATCGCGGCGACAGCGTGCCGGTCAGGAAGTTCATGGACGACTTCGGCGTGACGTTCGACGTGCTGCATGATCCCGAGGGAGTGATCCAGCAGACCTACCAGACAAGTGGTGTTCCCGAGAGCTTCCTGCTGGATCGCGATGGAAGGATCGTGCGGATCGTGTACGCCGACCATCCGTGGGCCAGCCCCAGTAACCAGCGCATCATCGGCGAGCTGCTCGCTCGACCTGCCTCGGGAGACCGCGCACCATGACACGGCAGTGGGTGCTGGTCAGCTCGATCGTCGCAGGGCTGGCGCTCGGTGCGTGGGCCCTCACCCGCTACGCGCCTCCCCCGGAAGGTGCGTACCTCGGCGATCGCGCCACCGACTACCGCACGTTTCGCCTCACCGACAACGACAGCGTGGCGCTGCGAACGGAGTACGCCGGTCAGGTGACGCTCATCAACGTATGGGCCACCTGGTGTGGGCCGTGCAGGGTCGAGATGCCGTCCATGGAGCGGCTCTTCCGACTTCGCGCCGATCGCGGGTTCCGGATCGCAGCTGTGAGCATCGACCAGGGCGATCCGGAGCAGGTCCGCGCGTTCGGCCGCGAGCTCGGCCTCACCTTCGACCTCCTTCACGATCCCACCGGGCTGGTGCAGCAGGCTTACGGAGTGGTCGGTGTCCCGCAAAGCATCATCGTCGGCCGCGATGGCCGCATAGCGCACATCTCGCTTGGTGCCGAACGGTGGGACTCGCCCACCAACCTCGCGCTGATTGATTCCCTCCTCGACTCGGACCGCTGAGCGATGCGTGTCCTCGCTCTCGAAACGTCCTGTGACGAAACATCCGCGGCCGTCGTGCGGCGCGACGGCGCGGTGGTCACACTGGAGTCGCTCACGATTCTTTCGCAGGACATCCATCGCATATTTGGTGGCGTTGTCCCGGAGCTCGCCTCGCGTGCCCACCTCACCACGGTCGGACCCGTGGTCGACGCCGCACTTGCGGATGCGGGCATCGAGTCACGCGACCTCGATGGCGTTGCTGTTACCCGTGGACCGGGCCTGCTCGGTGCGCTCCTTGTCGGCGTGACGTGGGCAAAGACTGTCGCGTGGCGTGATGGCATCCCGCTGATCGGCGTGCATCACCTCGAGGGGCACCTTTTCGCACCCACGCTCGAGGACCCCGCGGTCGTCCCGCCCTTCACCGCGCTGCTGGTGAGCGGCGGGCACACCATGCTGCTCGACGTTCCTGCGTGGGGCGAGTACCACCTGCTCGGCCAGACCCGGGACGACGCTGCGGGTGAGGCCTTCGACAAGGTCGGATCCTTGCTCGGCCTCGACTACCCGGCCGGCGCTGCCATTGAGCGTCTCGCCCTGGAAGGTGACCCCCGCCGGTTCACCTTCCCGAGGCCGCTACTCCGGGCCGCGAGCGCCGGCGAGGCGTATGAGTTTTCATTCAGCGGACTCAAGACCGCGGTGCTGCGCGCGGTGCAGAAGAGTGACGACGTGACCCGTGACCGCGCCGATCTGGCGCGCGGCTTTCAGGACGCCGTCATCGAGGTTCTTGTTACGAAGACCCTCCACGCTGCGCGGCAGCACGATCGGCGCCTGGTGGTCCTCGGCGGTGGAGTGGCAAGCAGCGCCGCACTGGCAGCGCGGATGCGTGATGCAGTCGATCCTCGTACTCGGGTTGCAGTCGCGTCGCCACGCCTGAACACCGACAATGCGGCGATGATCGGCGCTGCCGGCAGCTGGCGGCTCCTCAGGGGCGAGCGGCATGGCCCCGATCTCGACGCCCGCGATTCGATTCCACTTCCCGGGCTCGTCCCGGCAGGAGCAGCAGCATGATTGTCGCCTACCCGCTGAACCTGACGGTGCTCGGTTTCGAGATCACCGGCTACGGCATCATGATGATGGTTGCATTCCTGGTGGGCGCGTGGATCGCTGACCGCGAACTGAAACGACTGGGCTTCGCGTCCGATTACGCCGGCGACATGCTCTGGGCTGCCGTGATCGGCGGGGTCGTTGGCGCCAAGCTCTGGTATGTCGCGCTCCACGGCACTGACGCACTCTTCACGCGCGGGGGTCTGGTGTGGTACGGCGGATTCGTCGGTGGCACCCTTGCCGTGATCCTGAACGGCTGGCGACGCGGAGTCCCGGTGCGCTGGACCGGCCACATCATCGCGCCGGTGCTCGCTGCGGCGTATGCCATTGGACGGGTCGGTTGCTACCTGGTTGGCGACGACTACGGCAAGCCGAGCAGTGCGGCGTTTGCGGTCGCATTCCCGGATGGCCTGCCTCGCACCACCGCGGGGGTGATGCGCGCCGAGTTTCCCGGACTCGACATTCCGGCGGCACTGCCTCCCGAGACGGTGATCGCCGTGCACCCGACGCAGCTCTACGAGGTCACCTTGATGCTGATCGCCTTCGCCCTGCTCTGGCGCTGGCGCACCTCGCCGCGCGGCACCGGCTGGTTGCTTGGGGCCTACCTCGTGATGGCCGGGATCGAACGGTTCGTCGTCGAGTTCTTCCGCGCCAAGGACGACCGGCTCCTGGGGGCGTTGACGATCGCGCAGGCCTTTTCCGTGTTCCTGGTGCTCCTTGGATCGTTCCTCATCGCCCGGTGGTCACGGGGCGGAACAGTGGCCCCGGGCGAGTGGCTCCAGCGGGGCGCGGCGAGCCCCGCGCGGTGACTCTTGACAGGTTCACGAACAAAATGTAGGATTATCCCTAGGTGGCGCGACGTAGGGGTGCGCCTATCGAGAAAGTCCCAGGACGAAGAAGGGTGAAGCGAACACACCTGTTCGTCTTCGTTAACTCAGGGGGCGTTCTGGGACCTCCCAAACAACGCGGCCCGCCAGTGATGGCGGGCCGTGTTGCGTTCGGGATCCCTGAGGTGGACCCGCGGCCTCAGCCGGTCATCGGCGCGCTCGCCACCTGCCGCCGCAGTCGCTCGACCTCGGCCTTGAGCGCCGCCAGATCGGCCTCCAACTGCTCAAGTGAGCGGAACACCGTGCCCTCGAGCGGCACCGGCTCCACTTGGGTATCGGCTACCGCAGCGGGCATCGCCGAAGCCGCCACCGCCGCGTAGGCAAATGCCCGCTCGTCACGCCTCCGCTGCACCACGAGCACCCACCCCAGCGCAGCCGCTGCGAGTCCCAACAGCGCGGCCTGGGCAAGCATCGACTCCAGCGTCGGGTAGATCCCCAGCACCGGCAGCCGCGGCCAACCCTGCAGTACCGTGATACCCATCACCCCGCCCGCCTGCAATTCGGCCACCGCCTTGCCCGCAAACACGAAGGCGGTGTAGTAGAGGAAGGCACTTGTGACAGCAAAGAACGGCTTGAGTGGAAGGCGAACGCCGTACCGGTTCATGGCGGTATACACGCCGGCCAGGATCACTGCCCCAACCACCATCCCGCTCACCACCGGCCAGAACGTGCCGCCCGCCGAGCCGCCGGAGACGAACAGCGCCTTGTAGAAGAGGACCGTCTCGAAGCCCTCGCGATACACCGCGAGGAATGCTGCCGATGCCAGCGCCAGAGCCGAGCCGCCGGTGACCGCCACCTGCACCCGCTCACGCACGAAGGCAGACCACTTCGCAACTTCCATCTTCGAGAGCAGCCAGTAGGAGACGTAGAACAACACGCCCACCGCGGCAACGAGGGTGAACCCTTCCATCGCCTCCTGGTGCGCCGGCGAGAGTTGGAACACCGTCTCGAGCAGCACGGCTGTCAATAGCGAGAGCACCACCGCTGCACCCACACCGATGTGGATGTCACGACGCCGCTCTGGTGCCCCGGTCTTCACCAGGAACGTCATCAGCGCACCGATGATCAGGATCGCCTCCAGCCCTTCCCGGAGCAGGATCACCAGCGACTGCACGAAGAGGTTGGTGGGCGACAGCTTGTCGGCCACCACCCGCTCGGCCTGCTCGAGGGCGGCCGCAAGATCTGCCTGGACGGCTGCCAGCTCACCGGCGGTCCCGCCCGACGTGCGAGCCCTCAGCGCCGCAAAGGCCGCCTCCAGTCGTGACGCCAGCTCGGGCTTCTTGGCGCGGACCGTTCGCTCGACCCGCTCGAACGCGAGATAAGCGTCGAACGCGGCGGCGGTTGCCTCCTCGGGCTGTCCAGCCGCCGCAAGGTCGCTGGCGTGCCGGAGCCGCGCGCGCACCGCACCAAAGGCAGCCCCGACCTCGTCGGCCGACACACCCGCGTCCTGGAACCCACGAACCGCTCCGAGTCCGGCGCGATCTGAACCCGGCCCGAGCGCGGCCAGTACCTGGCTGTCGCTGAGTTCCGCGACCACAGGGAAGGAACGCAGCGACGCCGGCACGACACCACCCGGTGTGTCCTGTCGGAGGGTCGAGGCATATGCGGCCACAGCCCAGCGGTCTTCGGCGCTGAGACGCGACTCGTAGGCCGGCATTGCGGTACCGGCGACGCCGATCGTGACCCGCTGATAGAACGCGAGGGGTGTGACGTCGGCGAGCGAGGCGTGGTCGGCCAGGTTCGCAGGTGCCGGCGTGAGCGCCCGGCCCGCCGGGCCATCGCCCCGTCCGCGCGAACCGTGGCAGGCTGCACACTCCCGGTTGTACACCTCCGCGCCTCGAGTCAGGGACGGCGTGGTGACGGGGATGTCCACGAGCGTGATTCGAAGGACGCTGGCGAGCTCGCCGGTGACGTCTCGCACATACAGGTCTACTGAGTCGGGGTGCGCGGTGCGGCGAACGGCGGAGAGGGCGCGTTCGAGGCCCGCAACCGCGCTGGCCGAGACCGATACGGGCAGGGTCCGAGCGGTGCGGACTGCTTCACGCAGGAAGAGTTCCGCCTCCTCCACCTCTGCAGGCATCACGACCCGGTTACCGACCACACCAACGCGGTATTCCTGCGCCGCTAGCTGCGCTGACGCGGCTACGCGGCGCGCAGCGGCAACCGAATCCGCGCCGGAGGTGGCCGTTGGGGCGGACAACGATGTGATAAAGACAAGCGCACCGATGAGAATCATTCCCAAACGCTTTGGTTATGGACGGAATAAAGTATGGCAGCTTGGTGCGAATGACAACTTCGTGGGGTAACGCCTCAGGAAACGCCGAGTCGGGGTGCGTCCTCGAGAATGGCGACGGCGGCGGCCACGTCACGGGAGTGACTGAGGGAGAGGTGTAGCGTCAAGTCCCTGCGGCTCACGACCGCGGCGGCGTGCCCAAGGAGCACTGCCTCGGGCCGCCCGTCGCCGAGCCGGCGGACGCCGATATCCCGCCAGCCGATCGTCCGGGCCCCGTCGAACACCTGGAGAGCCTTGAACACGGCCTCCTTCGCCGCCAGGCGCGCCGCGAAGGCAGGTGCCGGGTCGCCGAGCGAATCGACGTAGAGCCGTTCTTCCGGGGTCAGGGTCCGATCGAGGATGCGATCGTGATGTCGCTCCAGGAGTCCGCGCGCCCGCGCAACTTCGACGACATCGAGCCCGATCGCGATCACAGCCATGGCAGGCTCCACCAGGCATCGTGAAGCGGCCGGAACCATGCCGGCGCCGGGATCTGCCCACCGAGCCAACCGGCAGCCACCAGGGCAGCCGCGAACGCGATCGTCGCGAGCGCCCAGAAGGCCCGCATCGGGCGGCGCCACGCCGCGACTCGTGCCGCCGCGCTCCGCCAGCGCAGCGCATCGGTGAGTGCAATCCGCACTGCGCCACGCCAGGCCTCCTCGAGGGCGGCCCCCCGTCTCCGATCCGTCGTGGCGTCGGCTGGCTGCCCCTCAAAAGCCTCCAGGCGCATCCCCTCCGCCAGCAGGCGATGTCGCAATGCTTCGGCTGCCTCGGGATCGGGCTCGATTGCAGCGAGCCTTCTGGTCGGGTACCGGGAGTGGAGCGCCGCCGCCCGCAACGCCGTGCGGGCGTCGGCGATCACCGCATCGCGGAGCGCCGTGGCCGCCCGGTCCCACGCAGCGGCCCAAGCCTGGTGGCCGGCGGCATGTGTCCCGGCCGTCACCAGCTGGTCGAGCATGTCGAGGCGAATTGCGTCATGGGGCTGGGCGGTCGGCGGCGCGGCGAGCCTGCCCAGGGTGGCTGTGAGCGACGTCATCGCGGCCAATGCGCCGGGTGCTCATCGGGAAAGTGCAGGGCCACCCGGGCAGGCCGTCCGGTCCGCCTTGCAAAGCGCGCAGTGAACGACGCCAGCCCCTCCGCCGTGAAGTTCGCCCGGGGGATGTCGAGCGTCGCGATCGCGCGCTCGATCGCATCGGCATCGCCTTCCACTTCCACCAGCGTGTCGCATTCCGGGTACCACTCGATTCGTACTGTTGCGCCCTCGATCGCGTATACCTCGACGAAGCGATCGACGGCGTGCACCGGCGAGTAGCCCAGTGCCGCGAGAAGGTCGGAGATCGACGCACCGGCGCCGAGCCGACATTCGAGCTCGGGCCTCGCCTTGTACCCCTGCGGGGAAATCGTGGTCGGCCCCTTCCAGGCCAGCTCGTCATGCACGCTGCCGTCGTTGCTCTTGTATCGGCGCACGCGCAGTACCTCCTTGCGCTCGGCAAGCTCTCCATCGATGTCATACCGACGGTCGAAGAGGCGCCCCGCGAACACCGGCATGCCCCCGGGCCCCCGACGATGCAGGCGATGTCGGAGCGCCTCCGGGTCTGGCACGACCGCCTTCAGTTCAAGTTCAAGCAGAGTATCGCCTCCATCACTCGGTCGGTGTCGGCGAGTGTCTCGAACGTCGCCGAAGCACCGGCCGCATGCAGTGCGCTGGTTGAGTACGCGCCCGTCGCGACGCCAATGGCGTGCGCGCAGATTGCCGCGCCGCAGGTGACGTCCGCCGGGGTGTCGCCGATGATCACCACGTCGCGGCCGGAGGGAACCCGACCCATGAGCTGGTCGGCCCGCGCCGCCGCCACCGCCGGCAAGTCGGGACGATGGGGACTGTCCGAACCGAACGCGCCGAGCGCGAACTGTGCGAAGGGCAGGCCGGCCGCCTCGAGCTTGATCCTGGCGCCGGGGATGACATTTCCCGTGAGCAGTCCCACGACCACGTCATCCTTGGCATGTAGGGCGGCAAGTAGCTCGGGTACGCCCACCATCGATCGAACCTTGTGGCGACCCGCGCTGACCGCCGCATCGAGGTGGGCAAGGTAGCGATCAATCACGGCGCTGATCATCGGTGGTGTGGCGCGGTCCGGAACACCTGCGGCATCGAAAAGCTCGACGACGATTTGCGGATCGGTCTTGCCGTCAAAACGGACGGCATCGAAGAAGTCGAGATCCGTGAATTCATCGGCGAATGCAGCGCGGAGCGCAGTTCGTCCCGCCGAGCTGCTGTTGAGGAGAGTGCCGTCGATGTCGAACAGGATGAGGTGGCGCATCACCCGACGCGTCGGATGGCCACGAGTCGATCGCGCAATCGCGCAGCGCGGCTCCCGGGTTCCCACGATTCGCGGGTGACGCGGCCGGTTTCGATGGTGGCATGCACGATCGTGTCACGACTCGCCAGCATCGCCACATGGGTGATCGCATCGGTGTCCTGACCGCGGAAGAAGAGCAGGTCGTCCGGACACGCATCCTGCAGTGCGACCTCGGCGCCGTGCGCCACCTGCTGTCGTGCGTCCCGCGGCAGCGGAATGCCGCGCAGCAGGAAGGTGGTCTGCACCAGCGCGCTGCAATCGATCCCCGAGCCGGTGACGCCACCCCAGAGATAGGAGGCGCCGGCAAACTGCTGCCACGCCCAGTCCGACGCTGCCATTCCTCGGGTATGCAGGAGCACGTCATGGAACGGGCGGATTCGCCCGGACAGGATCGTGCCCGCGCTGCCATCGGGAAGGCGCACGCGCTCCGGACCCTCAAGGATGAGCCGGGCGCGGTGGGGTGCACGAAGTGCCAGCCCCGCCGTGCCCTCCACCAGCGCACCCTCGGACCACGCCGCGTTGGCCAGCCAGTGATCGGCGGTCGCGACCTCGGTGAGTCGCGCGTAGCCGCGGTGCAGCCACCCCTCATAGTCATCAAGGCGGGTCCGGATGCGCAGGTACGGTCCGTCGTCGCCGATCACCGTGGCGCCCTCGCCGAACACGACCTGCGACACCTGCTCGGAGGCAAGGGACGGCGCGCTGAGGAGGGGGGCCACAGCGGTGGTGATCAGGACGGCAGCGCTCACGGCGTGTGCCCCCGGGTCCGGCACTCACGGCAATGCGTCACCCCCCGGATGGTGCACACGAGGCAGACGAACGTGCCGCATTCCTCACAGGGATACCCCTCGGACGCGCGCTCTTCGCGCCCGCAGGCGCGACAGAGCATGGCATCCCGTTCGTGCACGTCGGGTGTGTCCGCGGTCCGCATCATCAGAGCGGGATCGCGTAGCGCTTGATCTTCGCGATCAGCGTTGCGCGCGAAATGCCGAGTTCCTCGGCGCTGCGGGTGCGGTTGCCCCGGTGGTGCTTCAGCGTTCGCTCGATGTGCATGCGCTCCACCTCCTCCATCGTGAGCGGATTGTGCCGCCGGTCGAATGGACCGGTCTTGGCGCGCAGTTCGCCCGGAAGATGTTCACCCGCCACTTGTTCCTGGCCACGTGAGAGCAGGAGGGCCCTTTCGAGGACGTTTCGCATCTCGCGAACGTTCCCGGGCCACGAGTGGGCGAGCAGGCG
Source organism: Gemmatimonadales bacterium (assembly GCA_013694695.1). Classification (GTDB taxonomy): domain Bacteria; phylum Gemmatimonadota; class Gemmatimonadetes; order Gemmatimonadales; family GWC2-71-9; genus Palsa-1233. Next base: position 13,060 of record JACDBX010000098.1, read on the forward strand.
CTCCAGCGCCTCGTCGCTCAGGCGGTTCGGCGCACCGGGCAGGGTCTGCGCGAGCTCCCGCAGCAGGCGCCGGATCAGCGCGAGCATGTCATCGCGCGTTCGCTCCCGCAGCGGCGGCATGATCACCGGCATCACGCCGAGCCGTGCATGCAGGTCGTCGCGGAAGCGCCCCTCGTCCACTGCTGACTGGAGGCGCCCAGTGGCGGCGGCGATCATCCGGACGTCCACCGGTATCTCGCGCGACCCGCCAGCTCGACGAAATGCGCGGGATTCGATCACGTTCAGCAGCCTGAGTTGGAGGTTCTGCGGCAGATCACCGATCTCATCGAGGAAAAGCGACCCGCCATCGGCCAGCTCGACCAGCGCGGGTTTCCGAGGTCCATTCCCGGGCCCGGGCTCACGACCGAAGAGCTCCGCCTCGATCGTCTCGGCATCGCCGGTTCCACACGCCAGCTCGATGAATGGCGCCTGGGAGCGGGGCGAGAGATCGTGAATCAGGCGTGCCACGAAGCGCTTCCCTGTCCCGCTCTCACCTTCGATCAGTGCCGGCGTCCGGTCGCTTCGAGCGACCAGGCTCACCTGGCGGGCGACCTCCCGCATGAACGGCGACATGCCAAGCCCCTCGAGGCCGTCCGACGTCGCCGAACTCTGTCCGATGAGTGTCCGGTTGACTCGTCGCAACCGGCCCTTTTCGGCTGCGCGTTCAGCCGCAGCGAGAAGGTGTGCCATGTCGACCGGCTTCACGATGTAGTTCTCGGCTCCGAGCTGCATGGCGTGCACGGCACTCGGGATGTCGCCATCACCGGTGAGCACGATCACGCCGGTGTCGCGGGAGCGGAGTTGCTCAAGCACGTCGAGGCCGTGGATGCCCGGCAGGTCGAGGTCGACAAGTACCACGTCAGGAAAGGTGCGCTCGAAGGTGTTCATGCCCGACTCACCGGTGAGTTCGCTGAACACGTCCCATCCCTTCTTTTCGAAGAAGGCGCCCACGGCACGCAGGACCGCAATGTCGTCATCGATCAGGAGGATGGAGTCGGTCATCGTGGATCCGGGCTGAGGCCAACGAATGTTACAACCTAGCCCCGCTTCGGCATCACCACCCGGATCGCCCCGGGGACCACCGTGGCGGTGAAGTCGGTCTGGCCACCGGGCTCGCCATCGAGCTGGACAGGAACCGGACCCTCAGGAGAGCGGATGGTGATCTCCCGCCCCCGGGCATACCCGACGAAGGCGTCGCGCCCGTACACCCCGGGCGCGTCGCGCAGCAGATCCCAGACCGCCCGAACTCCGGTGCCGAACGAGTTGGCATGCATCGCAACGACATCGAGAAACCCGTCGTCGGGCGAGATGCCGGGACCGAGCCGGATCACCCTGGGAATCACCTCGCCGCAGTTTGCAACCAGCAGCATCGCCGCCTCGGCGTGGAACTCCTCGCCATCCACCGTGATGTCAAACGGCACGCTGCGCAGTTCCGGGATCAGGCGCAGGGTGGTGGCGACGTACGCCATCATCCCCCATTTCTGCTTGAGCAGGGTGGGCGTCTCCACCATCACCCGGGCGTCGATGCCCGCGCCACACGCCACCGCGAAGTAGTGCACGCCATCATCACGGATGATCCGCCCCAGGTCGATCGGCCGCGGCTCCCCCCGGAGCATCGCGGCAGTCGCCCGAAGCGGGTTTGACGGCAGCCGCAGGTTGCCGGCGAGGAGGTTGCCGGTCCCGCCCGGGATCAGGCCCAGGGCGACGTCGGTGCCGACCAGCGCGGCCGCGGCCTGCATCGTGGTGCCATCACCGCCGAACACGGCCACGACATCGACACCTTGCTCAACGCCGAGCTCAGCCAGCCGGCGTGCGTCGCCGGGCCCCCCGGTTGCGAGCACGTCGAGCTGCCAGCCGCCCGCCTTGAGCATCGTGGTGATCGCCTTGACGGTCACCGACCGGGTGCGGGCTGCGGCCGGGTTGGTGATCAGCAGTGCGCGCACTAGTACTCGCGTTCCCAGAGCAGGTCAGCACCGAGCTGGTATCGGCCCTGCAGGTTGGTGAGAAGATCCGATGCGCGATTCGACGAACACGCCTGCACCGGCTCGGCGGAGGCCTGCACACGCCAGTTGCGCGCAAATCGGTACTCGACCGATGCGCCGAAGTTCCGGGCGCCGAACCCGTTCGCGCGCTGGCCGAAGCAGACCCCGACGTTGCCTGTCACGTACCACTTGTCGCCGAACTGTCGTCCGATCGCGATGGTGGTGAACGACGAGCCCTGGCCCGGTACGCCACCCGGTCGGATCTGGATGGTTTCCACCCCAAGGCCGAGGTCGTTGACCAGGACGCGCTCGGTCTCGGTGGCGAGTGCGCCGATCGCGAGCTGAAGTGCCTGCGACTCGCCACTGCTCGCCACGTCGAATTCCGGCCTCCCGAACACCAGGTACGAGATCAGGTCGCGCTCGGGAATGTTGCGGCCGGGCGCAGTGAGCTTGAGGGTGGGCACCAGGATCGTTCCACCGATCTGGGCCTGGATCAGGATCTCGTCGCCGTCCTGGGTGCGCACCGTGTTGGTGGCCAGGATGTCGAGTGCGGCGTTGAGGTCTGGCGTGCCGAAGTACCGCACCGACCCACGTTGCACGTCGAAGTCGATGTTGAACGCGAGGATCTTGACCGTGTACGTTCCGCGCGGCGTGTTGAGATTGCCGATCAGCCCGTACTCCTGGCCGAGCTTCTGCGCCGTCACATCGCCCTCGAGCTGGATGTTGGCCTCCCCGGATTTCAGCCAGACGTCGGTGCCGATCTGCACGTTGATCGGATCGATCCGGAGCGAGTCGAGGAACCGGCTCTGGAACCGTGCGCTGAGCCCCTGCGTCCGAAGGGCCAGGGTGTCGACGAAAGCGGCGTTCACGGGATCATCGAGATTGATGACGTTCTTGGTCAGCAGGTCCGCAAAGTAGATGTCGCTGTCCTCGATGAATATCCCCGCTGGCGTCCCGCGCATCACCGGATGATTGAGGGGACCGCGAAGCGTCACCTCGCCGGTGGGTCGCATCTTCATGAACCCGACCACGTCGACGGCCAGAAATCCTCTCGACGTGATCCGCAGGTCAAGTTCGGGAGAAGCGAGGTCGCGGAAGCGGAGACTGCCGCTCACCGTCGCGAGGCCATCCCCGCTGCTCATGGCGAGGGTGTCGATCACCAGCGAATCGCCCGAGAAGCGCGCCACGCCATTGATCGGGCCGTAGCGGACCCCGAGGTCGGGGAGCGTCATCCGGCCCTCTACGATGGCGACGGTGCCATCGAGCCGCGGCGAGTCCCACGTCCCGCTCCCGTGCATGTCGACTTTCAGCACGCCTCGCGCGTTTCGGATCGACGGGGTGAACGCCTCAAGCAGCGAGAGGTCAGCAGAATCGGCAAGCGCCGTGACTTCGATCGGGCCGGGCAGACGACGAGTCGGCCGGCCGGTGAGCGCCAGGTCGAACGGCAAGGAGAGATCGATCTCGAGCACCTGCTCGCCCGTCTTCCAGAAGGCAAGGTTCGACCGGAGGCGCTGCGCGCGGTAGTCGAACGCGCCACGCAACATCGGCGGGCGCACGTCGCCCAGCACCGGCCCGGTGACCGACAGGTTCCCGCGCAGCGTCGGCAGGAGTTTTGTGCCGGCGAGCCGGAAATCAAGCGACGCGAGGCCGCTACCAAGGAGGCTGTCACTGTATAGCACGGCGAACACGTCAGCCAGGTTGAGGCCGACAATGCTCGCGCGGAGTTCTCCCTCTGATTCACCAGGAACCGTGCCGCTCGCCGTCACGGCACCACTGCCGTCGGGCGTCCGCAGCATCAGTGTATCGGAGAGCACAATCAGGCCATCGCGGATCGAAAACGTGACCGGGCGAACCAGACTCCAGTCCTGCCGCGGCAACCCCATCGTGAGCGAGTCGAGTTCGATCGTCGAGATGGTGGACATCGTCTCCCACCGTCCGCCGCCGCTGAATGTGGCGAGACCGACATCGGCCTTGCCCGCGAGCGCGAGCGAGTCAGACCGACCGGCGGCGGTGAAGCTGATGTCGCGCATGAGCTGCGCGCCGGCGAGCAGGGTGTCGATCGTGGCGTCAATCGCAATGCCGCGAGCCCCGAGAGAGTCGGCGCGGATGTCACCGCTGACATTCGCGACGTACCAGTTGTCGAGCAGGACATGCTGCGCCGCGAACGTCCCCGAGATGTCCAGATGGTCCAGCGACCCAGTCAGCTCAAGCGATGCGGTGCCGGTGCCGTCGAACGTGCGTGCGTTGACGGTGTCGGGTGCAAAACCGGTCATCGCCCGGACCAGCGAGTCAAACGGCGCGAGTGAGGTCGTGGCGAGTTCGACAGAGAGCGTGCCGCTGCTCGGCGCGGCCCATCCGATCGATCCGCTCGCCGACGCGGTCCCGTCGGGCCAGGACACCGCAGCGGTGTCGACTCGAACCAGCCCACCGGACGCTGCGACCGACGCCAGCACCGACGTGAACTCGATTCCCCCGACACTCGACGGCGTCAGTGCGACGTCCAGGGTTCCGATGGGCGGAGCCACCGGATCGATCACGCCCGTCGCCGTGATACGCCCGTTGAGGGAAGTCGGTTCGCCGCGGCCGAGCAGGGCGCGAAGGTCGAGTCGCTCCACGTCGACCACCATCCCATTGGCCGACAGTCGCGGCGCGTCGAGACCGAGGCGGCCGCGCGCGTGCACCACCCCGATTTCCCCCTCCAGATCTGCGAGCAGGTCAAGGTCCGTGATCGGCCCGAACGCGGTGACCCGGCCCGCCAATGATCCGACCGGGGTGAGGCTCGGATAGCCCGTCCGAAGGCCATCGAAGGAGATAACGGGAAACGTCGCGTCGAGCGCGAGAGCGAGGACCGTGCCGCGCGCATCGAACCGGACCGAGCCATTCATTCGGCTGCGTGCGCCGTTGGGCGGCACGTGTACCGCGACGCCCTCGAACCGGGCGTTCAGCCACGGTCCGTCGAGGACACCGGTGAGGCGAAGGTCGCCGGGAATCACCACAGCTGGCACAAGCCGCTGCACCGTGCGGAGGTCGATGTCCGAATCGGTGAGGCGGAAGCGCTCGAACACCGCCCCGTTCGCGCCGCCGAAACGGATTGCGCCGTTGAAGATGAAACGAGATCGCGGCATCCCGGAAACCAGCGCGTCGGCAAGCACCAGGTCTCCACCCAACTCCATCCGGTCGAGGAAGCCGTCAGCCCTGATCCGCCCCGTTATCGGACCGCGAAACGGCAACGTGTCGAGATACGGCCGCGCCACATCGAGCGGCACGTTGCGCAACGTAAGGTCAAGATCCCGCATCCCCAGCCCACGCTTGTTGTCCACGACCGCCACCAACCGTCCGACGGCCAGTGCGTCGTCTGCGCCCAGGACGAGGTTCGTCAGGGTATAGTCGGTGCGGGATCCGCTCCTCGACAGCGCCTCGACCCGACCCTTGCCCTGCCACGCCGGGAAATCCGGTGACACCCAGCGCAGGTCGCGCAGGTCCACCGTGTCCGCATCGAGCGCAAAGTCGAAGAGGACGGTGTCGCGCGGCCACCGGATCGCCCCGCCTCCGCGCACCGATGTTCCCGGCATGTCGGCATGCGCGAAGGTGAAGCGTACCGAGTCGGCCGCCGTGATGATTTCGCCCTCGGCGGACGTGATCGTGAGCGCTGGATCGCTGAGGTTGGTCCGAAGCTCGTCTATCCGGATGAGAAGCGGATCACGATCGGGTGTGGAGACGCGAACCAGAGACAGGCGCGCCGACGTATTGGTCAACTCGTAGACCCGCACCGGCCCGTCGACGCCCCGCTCGTTTCGCGCCTGGGCCGGTGTGCGGGCGTGTCGGGAGATCGGGGGTCTGGGGGGCCGCGGTGTCGTCGGCACGTCGATGCGGATGGTGGCGTCGCGAAGCGTGACGTCGTGCAGCTCGACAAGCTGCGGGGGGCGCGTCGCGGTCGTGTCGCCCTTCCTGACCCGGAAGATCTTCTCATAGTTCCAGTACCCGCTGCGCAGCTTCACCAGGTGGATCACCGGGCGATCCGCGCGCAACTCGCTGAACACGATGCGCCCCGCCAGGAGTTCCGGAAGGAGGTAGCGCACCTCGATCCGCGGCGCCTCCACCACAGGTGCACCCGACGAGTCGGTGATGCGCACGTTCTCGAGTACCAGGTGGTTGATCACGTTGCCCCGAATCGCACCGATCTCGACGCGCCCGTCGACACTCGCCGTGATCAGGTCGGTGGCCAGCCGTGCGCTGAGGGCTCGACCCGGCGGGGACCAGATCAATGCCGCGACCGTGCCCAGGATGGTCGCCACGATCACGGTGGGTGGGACCGCCAGGCCGGCGGTGATGCGCTTCAGCCAACGCATCAGAACGCCTGTCCCACGGAGAAGTGCAGCGTCCAGCGACCACCCGTGTTGTCGCGCGAGAAATTCTCACGAATGAGGATCAGGTCGCCCTCAGGGGAGGTCGTGTACACCGGCCCGGACGCGAGGCGGTAGCGATTGTAGCCGATGTCGAAGCGGATGGGTCCGAGGGGTGAGGCAAAGCGTACCCCGGCGCCGGGGGTCACGCGGATCTCGCTCGCGCTGCGGGAATCGCCGACCGCCCCGGCGTCTACAAAGACCGCGAACCGCATCCGGTTGCTGAAGACCGGCGACGGCAGGCGCAACTCGACGTTGGCCACCGCCACCTTGTTTCCACCGGTCGCGGCTGGTCGGGCGTCCTGTTCCCGGAAGTCGAGGGGGGTGCTGTCGGTGGGCGGGATCAGCGAGTCACGCGGCACCACGTACACCACCGGGCCGAGTTCGTTGCGGTCGTAACCGCGGACGTCGTTGGGCCCACCGGCGTAGAACCGCTGATCGGGCGGGATGAAATTCGAGCCACCGCCAAGCGTCGACCGAGGCGCGAAGATGTATCCGCCGCGCACGTGGGTTGCAAGCACGATGCTCCGTGTGAGCGGCACGTACAACGCCGCCTCCGCGACCACCCGGGTGAACTGCTGCACGTCGGATGAACCCAGGATCTTGCTGGCGAGCGTCACACCGGCAGAAATCGTGCTCCCGCGAGTCGGATCGAGGACGTTGTTGACCCGCTGCCGAGTGGCGTTCAACGACAGCGTCGTGAGCCAACGTCGCTCCCGGAGCTGCACGATGTCCGCGGCAGCGCAGGCATTGAAGAATGCGCAGAACGATGCGTCGCTCGCCCGGGTCAGCCCATAGGCCGCACGGTAGCTCAGCGTCACCGGGACGCGGGACGCGGTCTCACGGGTGAGCGTGATCGATGCACCCAGCTCCTCCCGCTCGTACACGTTGAACTCGCTGCGACGCTCGAGAAACACCGCCAGCACGCCGGTGTTGTCGGGCGACAGGAATCCGTTGCGTCGCACCGACGTATTGAGGCCGTAGTTCACCCTTCGCGAGCCGATCGAGTCATTGGCGAGCGGGCTGCAGAGCGAGCGCTCGAGGCCGAAACCAAGTGGATCACCGACGCCGATCTTGGATAGGCGTCCCGAGATGTCGAGCACGCGGCCATTTCCCAGAAAATTGCGCGCCGTCCACCCTGCCGCTGCACGCAGGCAGTCGATGGTACCATAGCCCGCCGAGGCCCGTGCGCGGTAAAAGCGCCCCTCTGTGACCGTGACCAGCATGGGCACCACCGAGTCACCCGGTGTGAACCGCGCGGTGTCGATCCCCACGGTCGCGAGCCGGAACAGCTCCGATCCGTAGAGCGAGCGTTGCGAGCGGAAGACGTCCCGATAGCGGTAGGTGTTCCCCTCGCGAGCGGTGACCAGCGAGGCGATGAAACTGGAGTCGATTTTCGAGAATCCAACCACCCGGGTGTCGCCGTACACCGCCCGGCGGCCCGGTTCGGCGCGAAGCTCCGCCGTGCGGAGATTCCTCACCGTGTCTGCGGCGCCGAAGATCAGGTCGACACTCGCGGTCGGGTACCCCGAGTTGAGGAGTCGCGTGCCGAGGGTGTCCGCCGCCGTGATCAGCACAAACTCCGAGAACGGATCGCCCTCCGCCACTGGCAGGTCTCGGCGCAGCGTCGACGCGTCCTCCAGTTTGTCGATCCCTGTCACGTCCAGCCGCGAGATGCGGATCGGTTCGCCCTCGGTGATCAGGAAGGTGAGCTTGACGCTCTCACTGGATCGTTCAACCACCGTGTCGATCGCGACATCTGGAAAGCCACTGCGCTTGTACAGCACGCCCAGCCGAAGTACGTCGGCCTTGAAGTCACGCTCATCGAAGTACCGCCTCTCCCCCAACCCGAGCGAACGGATCACGGGCAACCGCGCAAACGCCGCTGAGTTGGTCGTGCGAATGGACGTGGCGAGGAACTCGACGTCGATTGACTTGTTGCCCTTGAACTTGAGAGCGCGGATCACCAGCGGCCGCTGCAACTGGGCAGCGACGGGCTGCGCCCCCGAGAAGCAAAGGAACGCCATGGCAGCGACTCGCACCGCCAAGATCCGGAAATTGCCCAGGGGGCTACCCGCCAAAATTGACCGCATCCTCTAAATCTGGTTTCTTGAAGGGGTTACGCCAACCTCCGGTCAACGACTCATCCCCTGGAGCAGAATGGCACGAATGGCTGGGTTCCTGATCGCGGCGGCCCTCCTCGGCTGTGGCAGCGGCATACCGCCCGGTCTCACCTACTACTTCTCGGCCGACCCGAGATCACTCGACCCTGCCCTTTCAACGGACGTCCCGACCGGGGAGTCGGTCACACTCATCTTCGACAACCTGACGCAGTTCGACCCGGAGGGGCGGCTGGTGAGCGGGATCGCGACTTCGTGGGTCCCATCGCCTGACGGCCGAACCTGGACCTTCACGATCCGCCGCGGGGTGAGATTTCATGACGGTCGGCCGGTCGACGTGGCGGCGATACGCGCCTCCTTCATGCGGGCGCTGGAGATGGCTCGCGAGGGCGGGCGGGTGTGGCCACTCCTCCCCATCGATGGCGCCAGCGCAGTCGTGGACTCCGCCGCGACGACACTGAGGGGTCTGACGATCGTCGATGACACGACGATTTCCTTCACGCTCGTCGAACCGCTCAACATCTTTCCCAAGCTGCTCGCGATGCCAGTGGCGGCGATCGTGCCGACGCCGACTCCCGAAGATTTCGGGGAGCATCCCGTCGGGAGCGGGCCGTGGAAGTTCGTCTCGTGGTCGCACGATGACCTGCTGGTACTGGCACGTAACGACGATTGGTACGGCGGCGCACCGCTCGCCGACACCCTCAGGATCCGGATGATCCCCGAGACGTTCACCCAGGCCGCCGAGTATGAATCCGGGCGCCTGTCGGTGGTCGAGATTCCCGCCGGGGAAACACAGCGGTGGGAACGCGAGCACGGCGCCGAACTGCAGCGTCGCGCGGCGTTCAGGGCAGTGTACGTCGCGATCAACACCACGCGCGGGCCACTCGCCGACGTCCGGGTGCGCCGCGCGATCAATCACGCGGTCAACGTCCCCGCGATCCTCGATCGCGTGGCACAGGGGCGCGGCGTGCTCGCTGCCGGAACAATCCCGCCAGGTCTCGATGGCTTCGCCGCGCGGGAGCGTTACGCGTTCGACCCCGAGCGGGCACGAGCGCTGCTCGCCGAGGCGGGACACAAGGAGGGCCTCAAGCTCCAACTGTGGCGAAGCCAGCGGGCGGAGTTTGCGCGGATCGCGCAGGCAATCCAGGCCGACCTCGAGCGTGTCGGCGTTGCCGTGGAGATCGTCGAGCGCGACGCGTCGACCGCTCGCGCGGCCGCCCGCAAGGGCGACGCAGACCTCTTCCTGTCCGACTGGTGGGCCGACTACCCCGACGGCGAGAACTTCACCTTTCCCCTCTTCCACTCCGCCAATGCGGGCACCGGGGGGAATTACGCCTTCGTGCGTGACAGCACCCTTGATGCAATGCTGGAGCGCGCCCGCAGCACGCCCGACTCCGCCGACAAGGTGGCACTCCTCAGGTCGATTGACGCGGCGGTCTTCGAGCGCGCGCCGTGGATCTTCCTCTGGTTCCCGACCGACCTCTGGGCGATGCGTCCCGAGGTGAGCGGTTGGGAGTTTCCCGCAGTGTTCACCGGACAGCGGTGGACCGGGGTACGCTTCACCCAATGATCCGCTACATCCTCCTCCGCCTCGCCCTCCTCATCCCGACCCTGCTCGGCGTCCTGGCGGTCACGTTCGCCCTGCTGTACCTGGCGCCAGGCGATCCGGTCGCGGCGATTGTCGGCGAGCGCGCCGACGCGGCAACCGTCGAGCGGGCGCGACGCGAATTGCATCTCGACGATCCGATGGTGGTACGATTTGGGCGCTACGTTGGCGGCGTGGTGCAGGGCGACCTTGGCCGCAGTTACATCACCCGCCGTCCGATCGTCGATGAGCTGGCCCAACGTTTCCCCGCGACGCTGCGACTTGCAGCCGCCGCGATGGCGATCGCCATCGTGCTCGGCCTCGCGGTCGGGATCCGCGGCGCAATGCGACCCGGTTCGCTGTCCGATCGCATCGCCACGATCGGTGCGTACCTCGGCATCTCGTTCCCGGTGTATTGGGTCGGACTGCTGATGATCCTGCTGTTTGCGGTGCAACTGCGCTGGTTCCCACCATCGGGCTACGGTGGATTGCTCTTCCTGGTCCTGCCTGCGATCACCCTGGGAATGCGCTCGGTCGCGTTCCTTGCCAGGATGACCCGCGCCGCGATGCAGGAGGCCCTGCAGAGTGACCTGGTACGCACCGCCCGGAGCAAGGGCCTGACCGGCCGGGTCGTCGTGCTCCGCCACGCCCTCGGCAATGCCCTCATCCCGATCATCACCGTGATCGGACTCGACTTCGGGTCCTACCTCACCGGTTCGATCCTCACCGAGACGATCTTTTCGTGGCCAGGCGTGGGACGTTACGTCCTGACCGCGATCGACAAGCGCGACCTCCCGGCTATCCAGGGGAGCATCCTCTTCCTCTCGCTGGTGTTCGTTGTCGCCAACCTTGTTGCCGACCTGTGCTACGCCGCCGCCGACCCGAGAGTTGCGTATGACTAAAACCTTCCCCCTGCTCGCTGCCGCTCTTGCGCTGGTGACGCCTCTGCCCGCGCAATCGTTGGCGCAACGCGTCGAAGCCCGGCTCGACGCGCCGCCGCTCGATCGGCACATCTGGGGCGTGGCCATCACGGATCTAGACGGGCGACTGCTCTTCGGCCGGAACGCCGATCGCATGATGGTGCCTGCGAGCAACACCAAGTTGGTGGTGGCTGCAGTGGCGAGCGCACTTCTGGGACCGGAGTTCCGGGTGCAGACGTCGCTCTACGGCACTGGTCCGGTGGTGGATGGCGTGCTTCGCGGTGATCTCGTGCTGTATGGACGGGGCGACCCGACCTTCTCGAACCGCTGCTTCCAGTCAGACACTGCCGCCACGGGGGCCTGCGATCGAGATCCCATCGCCCGGTACCGGGAGCTGGCGCGGCAGCTGCGCGTGCGCGGCGTGCGCAGCGTCGCCGGCGACCTCGTCGGCGACGGATCGTACTTCACCGACGCCGTCATCCACCCGGGCTGGGAGTTCTACGATCTCTACTGGTGGTATGCCGCGCCCGTCTCGGCGCTGGGATTCAACGACAACTCTGTCGACATCACGATCACGTCACGCGACAGCGCCGGTGGGGCACCAGTGGTGACGCTGTCACCGGACATCGGGTTGGCAACGATCGACAACCGTGCCGAGATCGGGCCGCGGGGAAGCCGTCGAACGTTCGATGTCCTGCGCTCACACGATGGGATGAGTTACGTGGCAACGGGCATCGTACCCGCCGGCGCGAGTCCCCAGGTCGAAAGCGCAGCCGTGCTCGATCCAAACCGGTTTGCGGCGCTCGCGATGCGACAGGCGCTGCTCTCGGAGGGAATCACGGTCCGGGGCGGCGTGACGTCCACCAGTGATTCGCTCGCCTTTCATCATGCGCGCCATGGCATGCCGCTCGCCGAGGTGACGTCCCGGCCGCTGCGCGACTGGATCTACCCCATCCTCAACACGTCCCAGAACTGGTTCGCCGAGATGACACTCAAGCAGCTCGGGCGGCAATTCGGTGCAACCGGGTCGTGGCAGGAGGGAATCCGGGTGGAGCGCCGCTTCCTGATCGATTCGATGCAGATCGATTCCACCCAGTTCGCCGTGACCGACGGATCGGGACTCGCGGCCAACAACCTCGTTTCGCCGCTCGCCTTCACGCGCCTTCTCGCCTTCATGCGGCGGCACCCGAACTATCAGATGTTCGCCGCGGCGCTGCCGCTCTCTGGTGCCGCCGGATCGCTCCGGCGCCGGTTCACCGGTACGCCGCTCGAGGGGCGGGTGCGCGCCAAGACCGGGAGCATCTCGCGCGTCAATACGCTATCGGGATACGTGGAGCGCACCGACGGCCGGGTGCTCGTCTTCTCCATTCAGGCCAATCATCACACCCTCGGCAGCTCGCGGATGATTCCCGCGATCGACAGCGTCGTGGTCGAGTTGGGCGGGCGCCTGCCGACCGCCGACCGATCGCCACCGTTGCGTTCCCCGCGATGACAAGCATGCCGTCCGCGCCGCGGATCGCGATCATCGGCGCTGGCCCGTCGGGATTCTACGCCGCGGAGGCGCTGCAAAAAACGCTGCCCGATGTCGTGATCGACCTCTTCGACCGCCTTCCCACGCCGTTCGGCCTGGTACGGGGCGGCGTGGCGCCCGATCACCCCAAGATCAAGTCGGTGACCCGGATCTATGACCGGATCGCGTCGCATCCCGGGTTCAGGTTCTTCGGTCATGTCACGGTGGGGCTCGACGTGACGGTCCCGGAACTGCACGCCGCCTATCACGCCGTGATCATCGCGACTGGCGCGCAAACGGATCGCCAGCTCGGGATACCCGGCGAGCAGCTCGCCGGAAGTCATGCGGCCACCGATTTCGTCGGCTGGTACAACGGACATCCCGACTTTTCCGACCGCCGCTTCGACCTCACCCAGCACGAGGCGGCCGTGATCGGGCTCGGCAATGTCGCCATCGACGTCACGAGGATCCTCGCCCGCGACCCGGAAACCCTCGCACCGACCGACCTCGTGAGTCCGGCACTGCGGGCCCTTCACGAGTCCGCACTGACCTCCGTGCATGTCATCGGTCGGCGCGGCCCGGTTCAGGCAGCCTGCACCACTCCCGAACTCCGCGAACTGGGCGAACTCGAGGGAGTCGACGCGATCGTCGATCCCGCCGACCTGGTGCTCGACCCGGTGAGTGCGGCTCACCTGGCAACGGGCGACGACCGGACGGCGACGAAGAACATGGAGATCTTCCGCAGGTGGGCCGAGCGCGGTCCGACGGGCGCCCGCCGGAGCATTGTCTTTCACTTTGCCGCGTCGCCGGTCGAGGTCCTCGGCGATGCGCGGGTGCAGGGCCTTCGCATCGTCCGCAATGACCTGGTGCCCGACGATAGTGGTAGTGTTCGTGCGGTCCCCACCAACCTCGTCGAGACGCTCGACGTCGGCCTCATTTTCCGCTCGGTGGGTTACCGCGGGGTGCCCATCGACGGCGTTCCGTTCGACGACCGCCGTGGCGTCATTCCCAACGCGGCCGGGCGGGTCGTTGACGATGCCGGTGAGGCGGTCCCCGGGGTGTACGTGTGCGGGTGGATCAAGCGTGGACCGAGTGGAGTGATCGGCACGAACAAGTCGTGCGCCGCCGACACCGTCGCCCTCCTGATCGATGACCTGACCACCGGCGTCATCGACGTCGCACGGCAGCTCGGAACGGCGGTCGACGGGTTGCTGTTGGCGCGTGGCGCGCGCATTGTCGACTGGTCGGGATGGCAGGCCCTCGACCGGGCAGAAATCGAGGCTGGTGCATCTGCGGGGCGGCCGCGCGAGAAGGTCATCAGCGTGGCGGAAATGCTCGACATCGTTGCTGCCGGCAACGAAAGGTGATGAACCGGAGCCGGAGGGCATACCCGCCATGGCAATGAAGATCTACACGCGCACCGGTGACCAGGGCGATACCGCACTTTTCGGCGGTGGCCGCGTCCGCAAGGATCACGTTCGCGTCGCGGCGTACGGCGATGTCGACGAACTCAATTCGGCGATCGGAGTGGCGCGCGCCGCCGCACCCGGCCTGCACGACGCGCTGCTCGAGGCCGTCCAGCGCGACCTGTTTGCGATTGGTGGACACTTGGCGACGCCCGATCCCGACAAGGTTCGGCGTGCCCTCGAAAAGGCGGAGCTGTCGGACACCCGGGTCGCAGAGTTCGAGGACGCGATCGATGTCGCCGACACGGAGCTCGACCCGTTGAGGGCGTTCATCCTCCCGGGCGGCACGCCCGGCGCGGCCGCGTTCCATGTCGCCCGCACGGTGTGCCGGCGTGCCGAACGCAGCGTGATTACGCTCGCCGATTCCGAGATGGTCCCGCCTGAGTTTCTGGTGTACCTCAACCGGCTGTCCGACCTGCTGTTCACGCTCGCCCGCCTCGCGAACCACCGTGCCGGTGCCAGCGACATCACCTGGTGAAAACAATCGAGGTGCGCCACGCTGGCGGTAGCTACCCGGTAACCGTGGGCACCGGGATCGGGGGCGTGCTTCGGGCCCACCTCGCGGACAAGCACGCGGGGGGGACGGTCGCGCTGATCGCCGATGAATCGGTGCTGTCAGCGCTGGCGCCGCCACTGTCGGACGTCCGGACGTTGTCGTTTCCTGCGGGGGAACGGCACAAGCAGCGCGGCACCTGGGCCCGATTGACCGACGAGCTGCTCGAGGCGGGGTTTGACCGCAGCACGGTGATTGTGGCGTTCGGGGGTGGCGTCACGACTGACCTGGCTGGTTTCGTGGCGTCAACGTTCCTCCGAGGCGTCCCCTGGGTGGCGGTGCCGACCACCACACTCGCGATGATCGACGCTGCGGTCGGCGGCAAAACCGGCGTCGACACCGACCGCGGCAAGAATCTCGTCGGGGCGTTCCATCCTCCCTCAGCAGTCATAGCCGACACGGACATGCTCCGCACCCTGCCCGATCGCGCCTTCCGCGAGGGCCTCGCAGAGGCGGTGAAGCATGCTGCCATCCTCGACGCCGAATACGGAGCATGGATGGAGGCCAATGCCAACTCGATCCTCCAGCGCGACCCCGCAACCGTCGCGCAACTCGTCAGCCGCAGCGTCGAGCTCAAGGCAGGCGTCGTGTCGGGTGACGAACATGAATCGGGCGTACGCGCGATCCTGAACGCCGGGCACACCGTGGCCCATTCGCTCGAAATGGCGACGGACTACGCGGTTCCGCACGGTGAGGCGGTGGCAATCGGGCTCGTTGCCGAAACGAAGCTCGCAGAGGCGATGGGGATATGCGAAGCAGGCACCGCCGACCGGATCGCGATTCTTCTCAAGGCGCTGCATCTCCCGGTCACGATTCCCGCGTCAGTGCACCTGGACGTAATGCGGCGCGCTATGACCGCCGACAAGAAGAATCGCGCCGGGCAGGTTCATGCTGCCCTGCTCGAACGCTTCGGGGCTTCGGCACGTGGGGACGGTCGATGGACCACCACGATAGAGCCGAATCTGGTCCACTAGCATCCCCTTCCCCACAGCTCGTCCATTTATCCACATTCGGCGCTTTTGATGCGCCATCGCAACGTCAATCTGGGAAAGCGGTTGTCGTTTCCGTGCACATGCGGGTGGATATGCAGAAGTGGACAATGTGCAGGAACGGTGCAACACCATATACCGCAAGTCATTGCAATGTAGAGATTTAGGGGGTCTTGACAGGCGTGGCGGAGTCGCGATCTTCCGTATTGCACGACAGGTGCGCCATCCCTTTACATCCTCACATCTCACTGGCCTCAATGCCCCGTATCCGCCGGACCGTCCCGCGGCCGCGCGTCCCCCTCGACGCGGCCGAGTCGTTCGAGCAATACCTGCGTGACATCAAGGACCTCCCGATGATCACCAATATCGAGGAGGAACGATCCCTCGCCCGGCTCGCTCGGGCTGGCGACAGCGCCGCAGCCGAGCGGCTGGTGACCGCGAACCTCCGATTCGTGATCGCCTTCGTCAAGCGGTACCAGGGCCACGGCCTCGACCTGGGAGACCTCGTGGCCATCGGAAACGAGGGCCTGCTGCGGGCCGTCGGGAAGTTCGATCCCGAGCGCGGGGTCAAGTTCATTTCCTATGCGGTGTGGTGGGTGCGGCAGGCAGTGCTCAAGGCACTCGCCGAGCAGACTCGGTCAGTGCGATTCCCGCTCAACCAGAACACTGCAGTCGTCCGGTTTGCGAAAGCCCAGGGGCTCCTCGCGCAGGAGATCGGCAGGACTCCCACCGACGAAGAACTCGCAACCGCGCTTCAGATGCCCCTCGCTGATGTTCGCGAGGCGAAGCGCCTATTCGTGACCGAGGTCTCCCTCGATGCGCCGGTCGATCATGGCGACCTGCGCGCCGCAACCCTCGGAGAGCGGCTCCCGGTCGGCGAGGCGAGCGAGATCGAGACCCGCACCGACGAGGTGCTGCGGAAGGATTTCCTCGACCGCCTCTTCCGGCGATACCTCACACCCCGCGAGCGCCGCATCCTGTCGCTCTATTACGGACTCGATCCCGACCATGAGGCCCGCACCCTCGAACAGATCGGCGAGGCGCTGGGCGTGACCCGGGAACGGATCCGCCAGCTCCGGGAGCGTGCCTTCGCCAAGCTCCGGGATTGTCCCGAGGTTCGGCACCTGGGGACGTTTCGCGCGGCGTAGCGGCCGAGGTCAGGCGACGTAGACCGTCTTCACGTTCTGGAACTCGAGCAGCCCCTGGCGTCCGAGTTCACGCCCGTGCCCGCTCTCGCGAATGCCGCCGAACGGCAGCCGAGGGTCCGATCGCACGTATGCGTTGACGAAGCAGGAACCGGCCTCGAGCGACTCGCTGGCAATGCGTTCGCCCAACATCGTGTCACGGGTGAACACCGCGGCTCCGAGGCCGAAGGCGGTGTCGTTCGCGACGCGAATCGCCGCCTTCATGTCGCGCACGCCGATGACTGCGGCCACCGGGCCAAAGAGTTCCTCTCCATACGCCGACATTCCCTTTTTCACGCCGCCGAGCACGGTGGGCGGATAGAACGCACCAGGCCCATCAGGCATGACGCCGCCAAGCAGCAGCCGCGCTCCCTTCGCGACGCTTTCCTTGACCTGTTCGTGCAGCGCCTCGCGCAGGTCCGCCCGAGCCTGCGGGCCTACCTCCGTACCCTCGTGCAGCGGGTTGCCCATGCGGACACGTTCCATGCGGGCCACCAGCCGCCGTTCGAACTCCTCCCGCACCGACTCGACGACCACGAAACGTTTCGCGGCAATGCAGCTTTGTCCCGAGTTGATGAGCCGACTCGTGGCACATGCCTCGACCGCCAGGTCAAGATCAGCGTCGGCAAGGATGACGTACGGATCACTCCCACCCAGCTCGAGCACGTGCTTCTTCAGGTACTGTCCCGCGTCGCGACCCACCGCCTTCCCTGCCGTGGTGCTTCCGGTGAGGGTGACCGCTGCCACGTGACGGTGGCGGATCACCCGTCGAGCCTGCTGGTGCGAGATCAGCAGGGTGCGGAACACGCCGGCGGGAAAGCCGGCATCGCGGAGCAGCGCCTCGATCGCCAACGCGCACCCCGGCACGTTCTGCGCATGCTTGAGCAGCGCCGCGTTGCCGCCCATGAGCGCGGGGGCCGCAAAGCGGATCACCTGCCAGAACGGGAAGTTCCACGGCATGACCGCGAACACGATGCCGAGCGGGCGGTGGGTCACGAAGCTCCGTGATGCGTCGGTCTCCACCGCTTCGGCTTTCAGGAATCCCGGTCCGTGCTCGGCGTAGTACTCGCACACCCAGGCACATTTCTCGATCTCGGCCCGGCCCTGCGCGAGCGGTTTTCCCATCTCCCGCGCCATCAACTCGGCGTACTGGCCGTTTCGCTCCCGCAACAGGCCCGCCGCCCGGCGGAGTTTCTCGCCCCGTGAGTGCATCGACGTCGTGCGCCAGGCCCGAGCGGCGGTATGCGTTGCCGCGATGGCGGCACGAAGTTCCGTCGCGGTGAGCTCCTCATGCCGGGAGATCTCAGTCCCGGTGGTGGGATCGATCGCGATGTACGGCATCGGAAATCCTGGTTGCCGGTGAATGAAACGCCCAGATTCGGCGACGGTCCGACATGCAACTTCTCCCAGCCCGAACGGAGGCGCCAGTTCGTGACCGGGCTTCGCTATACTCCATCATGACCCTCCCGCTCCCTCTCTTCCCGCTCGATGCCATCCTCTATCCGGGTACCCGGTCGGCGCTGCACATTTTCGAGCCCAGGTACCGCGCGATGCTGGCTGATATCCTCACGAGCGACCATGAGTTCGGGCTGCTGCCGCCCGGAGATGATGGGGGTGCGCCCGCCCCTGGTACCATCGGGTGCGTTGCCCGCGTGGAAGCTCACCAATCGCTCGCCGACGACCGATCGCTCATTTCCGTGGTGGGCCGCACCCGCTTCGTCCTCCAGGAAATGGTCGACACCGAGACACCGTACCTCCTCGGGACAGTAGCCGAGTTCGACGATGACCCCGATGAGCGCGACCTGCCGCCGGACGCCGAGGAGGCACTCCGGCGCCTGGGCGAACGTTGCCGCAACGCGCTCGCGGAACTCACTGACGCGGGCACCAGCGGCCCGTGGGCGGCCGACGGCGCGACTCTCACCTTCGAGGTGGCGTCTGTGATGCCATGGGACGCCGCCCAGGCGCGGCAACTCCTTGCCATGAGGTCGGCGGCCGGGCGCGCCGATGTGTTGCTACGCGTGCTCCCCCAACTCGTGCCCGAATTGGAGGGGCGCGCCGCGGTGCACAGCCGCGCGTCGACCAACGGCAAGGGTCCTCACACGCCCGACATCGCCTCGTGACCGCCGTGCCCGACTTCGTTCTCGGCGCGGACGAATTCAGGTTGCTCCGCCACGCGCTGCACGAAGCGTTGGTCCCCAGCGGCGTTTTCAGGGTGGAGGGCAGCGGCGCACTGCAATGCGTGCAGGGCGTGTACACCAACGACGTGCTCCGTCATGCCCCAAACGCCTTGATGTGGGGGGGAGTGCTCACTCCGAAGGGAATGATCGTCTTCGACATGTGGGTGCTGCGCGATGGCGATGCGGCGTGGATGATCGTGCCCGGATCGGCGCATGACACTGCGAGCGCGGCCTTCGCCCGCACCTTCCCGCCACGCATCGCGAAGGTCACGGATCGAACCGGCGACGTGGCCATCTCATGGATCCTTGGCCACAACCCGCCCGCCGGCCCGGGAGTGATCGTGCCTGCGGGTCCGGCGCCGTTTTCGGCCCTCCGCATCCGAGAGGACGGGAACGACGACAGCGCCTTACCGCCGCCGGTCGCCCCCGCCGAGTGGGTGAACGCCGCGCGGCTGCTCGCCGGATGGCCTGCGCTTGGTCGCGAGATCGACGACCGCACCCTGCCGCAGGAAGTGCGTTTCGATGCGCTTGACGGGGTGCGTCACGACAAGGGGTGCTACACCGGGCAGGAAACCGTGGCGCGCCTGCACTTCCGCGGCCACCCCAACCGGACGTTACGCGGCCTGCGATGGCACGACGCTCGGCCGACCGGGAGCGACGTGTTGATCGGGGAGAGGAATGTCGGCACCATCTCCACATGGGGACTGATCGATGGCCGGGCACTCGGAATGGCAAAGCTTCGCCGCGAAGTGGACACCGGCGCAGATGTCGACGCCGGTGGCGCCACTGCAACGGTCGTGGAGTTGCCGTTCAATGACGAGTGAATACACGACGCCCCGGGCATTACTGCCCGGGGCGTCTGGGTGCATCAGTGTTGGTGACCTGTCAGGTCAGGGCTTCATCATGTTCATTGAGTCAGCCATGTGCATGCTGTCGGCCATGCGCATCGAATCTGCAACGCGCATCGAGTCCGCGAGGCGAATCGAATCAGCACTCGGCACGACCACCGTCATGGAATCGACCATGTCGTCCGCCTTCTTGTCCCCGCACGCAGCAACTGCCACCAACGCCGCAACCATCATGACCTTCCGCATCGCCTCTCCCCTGTTGGATGATTGGTCACCGAGGCCGGTACCGTGTATCGGCCGCTAACACTCGATGCACCGCCGTCCAAGTTAGGGCGTGGTACCGATCTGTCAAGCACCTAACCTCTGCCCTGTCAATCGCTTCCGGCCCGTGACGACCCATTTCGTCGCCCCGACCCGCCCCGATGGAGAACGCCATGTCTACCCGTGCGACCACCCTCGGAGCCCTCCGGAAGACCCCCTGGGCCCAGCCTCCACTTCTCGGCCGATCGGTCCGCGACGAGCTCCGGTCAAACCTGATCGCGCACCTGAGGGGGCCCAACGGCCGGTTTCCCGGGCTGGTCGGGTTCGATGACACCGTGTTGCCACAGGTCTACAACGCGATCCTGTCGCGGCAGCACTTCATCCTTCTCGGTACCCGGGGCCAGGCCAAGTCCCGCCTCCTGCGTTCCCTCGGAATCTTCCTCGACGAGGTTGTCCCGATGGTCGCCGGCAGCGAGCTTCGCGACGACCCATTCAATCCGATCTCCCGCGAGGCGATCGACCTCGTCGCCCGGCTCGGCGACGAGACCCCGATCGACTGGCTCGGCCGCAACGATCGGTACGTCGAGAAGCTCGCCACCCCCGATGTCACCATCGCGGACATGATCGGAGATGTCGACCCGATCAAGGCAGCCCGTGGTGGCCATACCCTGGGCCACGAGCTGACGATGCATTTCGGGCTGCTCCCCCGTTCGAACCGGGGAATCTTCACCATCAACGAGCTCCCGGACCTGGCCGGCAAGATCCAGGTGGGCCTGTTCAACATCATGCAGGAAGGTGACGTGCAGATAAAGGGGTACCCGATCCGCCTGCCCCTCGACGTGATGCTCGCCTTCACCGCCAACCCCGAGGACTACACCGCCCGCGGAAAGATCATCACCCCACTCAAGGACCGCATCGGTTCCGAGATCCGCACGCACTACCCCAGGACTCTCGAGGAGGGAATGCGGATCACGGGGGATGAAGCGTGGACGACGCGGGCCGGAACGGAGAGCGTCGACGTCCCTCCATTCATCGCGGAACTGGTGGAACAGGTTGCATTTCAGGCACGCGATGACAAGCGCGTGGACCGACGTTCCGGGGTGAGCCAGCGGCTACCCATCTCGCTCATGGAGCTGGTCGTCAGCAATGTCGAACGCCGGGCCATCGGAACCGGCGAGCAGGCACCGGTGGCACGCGTCAGTGATGTCTACGCCGGCCTGCCGGCGATCACCGGCAAGATCGAGCTCGAGTACGAGGGCGAGCTGCAGGGTGGTGATGCGATTGCCCGCGAGATGATTCGCGCGGCGGCGGCGAGCGTCTTTGCGTCTCGAGCCGGCGACCTTGACGTGGAGGGCGTCGTGGAGTGGTTCGAACAGGGTAGCGCACTCAAGATCGGTGTCGACGACAGCACTGAGGCGTGCTGGCAGGGGTTCGCGCTTGTGCCGGGCCTCATGGAGCTGGTCGAGGAGGCAGGAATGTCGGAGCGTGAGGATCACCCTCGCACCGTGGCGGCGTGCGAACTCGTGCTGGAGGCGCTCGCCGCGACCAACCGAATCTCGCGTTCCGAGGACCAGGGATGGAGCCGGCCGAGACCCAAGCGCCGGCGCGGGCCGGCGCCCGGCGACACCTTTGGGCTATGAGCGCACTGCGCTGACGATCAGGTCGACCGCGCGCTCCATTCCCAGCCACTCAGTGTTCACCACGAGGTGGTAGTTGTGGGGGTCGTGCCAGTCGCGATCGTACCACTGGCGATGGTATCGGGCGCGGTGTGAATCGTTCTCGCGCACCCGGCGTGCGGCGTCCTCGCGACTGATCCCGTCGCGCTGCGCAATGACCCCGGCACGATGGTCCTGCGATGCCACGACCTTCACGTGCAGCGCATCGTCGCGGCGGCCGATCACCGCGACCGCCGCGCGACCGACCATGACAACGTTCGTCGCCGCACAGGAGTCGGCGACAACCTGCTCAGTGATTCGGACGAGCCGCGCCTCCTCCGCCTCGGGTGCCTCGATGTCCATCGGTGCGAGCACCTCCGGTGTGGCCGCCACCAGCGCACGGGCCAGGCGTTCGACAAACGTCGGACCCCGCTCCTCGCGCTGCGCCACGTCGGCCGGGGTGAGACCGGCGCGGCGCGCCACCTCGGCGACCACTTCGTTGTCGATCAACTGCCAGCCGAGTCTTTCCGCTACCAGACCGGCCAGCAACGAACCCTGTGCACCAAACTCCCGCGAGATCGTGATCAGCATCAGGTCGTCCCCCCGTTCCAGAGCCGGCGACGCAGGATGGCGGTTGCGATGAGGCAGGTGGCGCCATTGATGGCGATGGCCCACGGTGCCCCGGCATGCTCGGCGATCCATCCGGCCTGGAACGCGCCGATTGGCGTCAAGCCGAGCACCACGAATGAATACACCGCCATCACCCGCCCCCGGAGTTCGGCGGGTGCCGCGAGCTGGAGCGACGTCGCCGTGGCGATCCCCTGGGCCGCCATCGCCGAACCGGCAACGCCGAGGAGCAGAAGCGCGAGCGTCATCTCGCGGGAAAGCGCGAACAGGATCACCGCCACGCCGAGCACCGTCGACGCCAGCACGGCACCGCGCGCCCTCGAGATCCGCCGGTCGATCGCGCCCATGCCGATCGCACCGATCGCAGCCCCGACTCCCACCGCCGAAGTGAGAGCGCCGTAACCCGAAGCGCCTGCGCCGAGAACGTCGCGAGCGAAGACGGGCAGGATCGGGATGAAGCTTGCGGCAAATACCGACAGGACCACCATCTGGAGCGTGAGCGCGCCGAGGACCGGGCGCGATCGGATGAAACGGATCCCGGTGAACACCGAGGGTCGCAGCCGGTTCATCGCCGCCGCGAATGGCTGGCGGATCCGGTACAGCCCGATGAGGACGGCCACGTAGCTGAGCGAGTTGACGGCAAACGCGGCGCCCGCGCCCGCGATGGCCACGACGACCCCTGCGATCGCGGGACCGACAACCCGACCGAGGTTGTACACGGTGGAATTGATCGCTGCGGCCGACACGAGATCCTCCGGCGGCACCAGTTCGACCACCATCGCCTGGCGCGCCGGCACCTCGAACGCCGTGGCGAGGCCGAACAGGAGCGCCAACCCCCACACCCATTCGACGGTGATGAGCCCTGCCAGCGTCAGCCCTGCGAGGACGGCGGCCTCGATCATCATCACCGACTGCAACAGCATGATGAACCGCCGCTTGTCGACCCGATCAGCGACCACACCGCCGTACAGCGTGAAGACGAGGATGGGGATCGTCGACATCGTGGTGGTGAGGCCCACGGCAAACGCCGAACCGGTGAGCTCGAGGACCAGCCATCCCTGGGCGATGATCTGCATCCACGTGCCGACCAGCGAGATCGCCTGCCCCGTGAGGAAACGGCGGAAGTCCGCATGCCGGAGCGCGCGAAAAGGACCGGTCGCCATTCCGGCGCCAAGGTCGTTCAGCGCCTGTCGGGTCCGCACGATCGGCAGCAGGGACATGACGCTCAAGGTAGTAGCTTCCGGGTATGCGCTACACCACGTACGCCCGCTATTTGGAAGGCCTCGCCGGTCAGGTCAACCTCCAGTCGCTTCTCGACCAGCTGGGTGACTTCCTCCTGCAGTCGGGATTTGACGGCGTGCCGTGGTGGGGCGACCCGGGCGACGCCGACAACGGGCGCACGGTGGAGGATCTGCGCGAAGCGATCCTGCGGGCACTGATGGAATCTGGGCAGCTCACGCCGGAGATGCTGCAGCTTCTCAGCGAAGGGTCCACCGGCGACGAAGAACGCGATGCCGCAGTGACCCGGGACCTCGCCGAGCTCCTCGACCGGATTGTCGGCAGGCTGGTGGACGAGGGCTACTTGTCGATCCCCGCCAGCCAGTCCGCCGGCGGTCCAGGCACGATTCGCGATGCCGGCGGAACCGCCCGCGACGCCGCGCGTACCGTCCGGTTCGACGTGTCCGAGAAGGGCGCAGATTTCCTCGGTTATCGTTCGCTCAAGGCACTGCTCGGCGCACTCGGGCGGTCGGCCGTGGGCGCGCACGAGACCAGCGACCTCTCCACCGGGATCGAGGCGGAAGCAGCCAGCCGCCCGTTCGAGTTCGGTGACGTCCTCAATCTCGATGTCGCGGCGACGCTCACGAATGCCATCTCGCGTCACGGCCTCGCCTTCCCGCTCGAGCTCGATCATCGCGACTTGATGGTGACGCAATCGGCGTATCGTTCGTCGGCTGCCACCGTGCTGATGCTCGACTGCTCTCACTCGATGATCCTCTACGGCGAGGACCGCTTCACACCGGCAAAGCGCGTGGCGCTCGCGCTCACTCACCTGATCCGCACTCATTTCCCCGGCGATTCGATCCGGGTGGTCCTCTTTCATGATGGCGCGCAGGAGATTCCGCTTGGCGCGCTCGCCAATGTGCAGGTCGGTCCGTACCACACGAACACCGCCGGCGGGCTGGCGCTGGCACGCCGCATTCTCGCGTCGCAGCGCCAGGAGATGCAACAGATCATCATGATCACGGACGGCAAGCCGACAGCGCTGACGATGCCGGACGGTCGCACCTACATCAACTCGGGAGGCCCCGACCCGGCGATCCTCAAGGCCACATACCGCGAGGTCTCGGCGTGCCGGCGTAGTGGCATCATGATCAACACCTTCATGCTGGCGCGCGAGGCGCAGCTCGTGGAGTTCGTGAAGCAGGTGTCACGGATCTGCCGTGGCAAGGCCTACTTCGCGAACCCGGTCACTCTCGGCGAGTTCCTGCTGATGGATTTCCTGAAGGGGAAGACAAGCCGGGGGTGAACGTCAACGGCCCCGCGACATTCCGCCGCGGGGCCGTTGACAATGGCGCAGGCCGCCCTATCGGTAACCGACCGTCTTCACTCGACGGCCAGCGGGAAGCGTGACGTTTCCGTCGACACCGTTGAGGATCGCGAGCGCCTGTGTCTCGATTGCGCCACCGCTCTGCTGCGCGAGGGTCGCGATCGATGTCGCCCGCTGCAGCGTGACCACCCGAAGCGCCCGCGCCCGCTGGAAGACCTGGTTGGATGCCGTCGGGCGGAACGACCGCAGCACCGATGACACCGTGCCGCCATGCGAGCCCCAGCCCTGCGCAGTGGCATAACCAACGAACTGGAAGACCGTCCCGGCGTGCTGCACCATGAGGACTTGTCCCCGGATCTGCTGGCCCTGTTGCGGCGTCGCGGTGAACTCGGCGATGACCCCGGGCGACCCGCCGAGCGAGATGTTCTGCGCGCTGCCCATCTGGATTCCCTGCTGCTGCTGGAATGCCTGCATCGCTGCCTGGGGCGACGACTGCTGCACGCCGCTCAACTGGATCTGGGCCTGGCCGTTCGGCTCGCCGAGGACGACGGCCGCTTTCTGGTTCACTGTCAGCCAGCTGGATGGCACGTCGAACTGAAAACGCAGCGCGGGATGCAGGAACCGGCCGTTCTCGAAATATCCCTCCGCCGGGTCGGCACCATAGAGCATGCCATTGATCCGGGTCAGGAACTCGTCACGATCAGTCATCAGGCCGGCGTAGCTGCTCACCGTGTCTGCCCATGCCTGCGTCTTCGCGACACGATTTCCCGGGTCGGGATGGGTGGCGAGGAACGACGGTCCGGAAGCGCTGCCGCTTGCCGCGCCGATCCGCTCCAGCGTCATGAAGGTCTTCGGGATTTCCCGCACATCGTAGCGCTGGGTGAGCGCGTACCGGTGCCCGATCTGGTCGGCCTGGGTCTCCTGGTCACGCCCGTACTTGAGCGTGAACAGTGTTGCCACCGCACCGGCGCCCTGGGCCACGGCGTCGCTCTTGGAGATGATTGCGGCGGCCAGGACACCGAGCTGCGCACCCAGGCCGGTGCTCATCTGCGCAACCGAGTGCTTCGCAGTCACGTGGGCTATCTCGTGGCCGAGCACGCCGGCCAGCTCCGCCTCGGAGTTCATCACCGCGAGTATCCCGCGGGTCACGAAGATGAAACCACCCGGTGCGGCAAAGGCGTTCACCATCGGATCGTCAACGACATGGAATTCCCACGGCAGTTGCGGACGCTCCGAGGCGCGCGCCATCTTCATGCCGATCGTGCTGACGTACGACTGGAGCGCCGGGTCGGCGACGAAACCCATCGACTGCTGCACCGCCGGCACCTGGCTTCGGCCCATTTCGATTTCCTGTGACTCCGACACCAGCGACAACTGACTCTGGCCCGTCACCGGGTTCGTGGCACATCCCATCACGCCCGCAGAACCCATCAGGACGCTCGCTGCAATAACCGACATGACTCCGCGCATTGGCTTCCGCCCTCCCGTAGGTCGTATCATACCCCTGTGAACAAGACGCCTCCCGAACCCGAGCCCCGCACATCGTGGGCAGGATGGACCCCCACCGGGGGGATGGCGATCCCACCTGCGCTGCGCCAGGGCGACGATCGGATCGGCTTCGTCCTCCAGCTGGGTCGCTCGCTTCATGTCTCCGGATACGACGCGCACCGGCTCGAAGAAGCGATGGAGATGGCGAGCGACAAGCTCGGCCTGCGGGGCCAGTTCTTCTCGACGCCGACATCAATCATGTCGTCGTTCGGCGTGCAGGACGACCAGCAGACGTTCCTCATCCGGGTGCGACCGGGCGAGACCAATCTCGGCAAGCTGGCCCAGGTCGACGCCGTCACCCACGATGTTCTCGAGGGTCGCAAGACACCATCACAGGGCCTCAATGCGCTCGCCCGCATCGAGGCCGCACCGCCGCCCTACGGACCCGTGCTGACCACCCTTGCGTTCGGACTCTCCTCCGGCACGGTGGCACAATTCCTTGGCGGCGCCCGGAATGAGGTGATCGCCGGATTCACCATCGGGATGGTGATCGGCCTGCTATCGCTGCTCGCCGCGCGACTACCTGCGCTCGGTCGGGTGTTCGCGCCAGTCGCTGCCGCGATTGCGGCTGCGGCTGCCGCGGGAATCGCGGTCAGCGGCATGCCGATCTCGGTCTTTACCGCCACGCTTGCCGGTGTCATCGTGCTCATCCCCGGTCTCACGCTCACCACCGCGCTGACCGAGCTCTCCAGCCAGCACCTGGCATCCGGAACGGCGCGATTCATGGGCGCGGTGGTGACCCTGCTCGGGATCGCGTTCGGGATAGCGGTGGGCGGCAAGGTGATGTCACTGCTGGTGGGCCCCGCGCCTCAACTGGCCGCCGTCGTGCCACTGCCGGGTTGGAGCGTCCCGATCGCGCTTGTGATCCTCCCGCTCGCGTTCATGGTCCTGCTCAGGGCCGAATGGCGCGATGCTCCGTGGATCATGATGGCGTGCCTGCTGGCTTTCTTCGGCACCCGTCTCGGGGCGCGCGTGCTGGGTGCCGAGCTCGGGGCGTTCGTGGGCGCCTTCGCGACCGCACTTGGCAGCAACTGGTATGCGCGCATCACCAACCGGCCAGCACCGATCACGCTCGTTCCCGGCCTCCTCCTGATGGTGCCGGGAAGCATCGGGATCCGTTCACTCGACGCCCTGGTCGCGAGCAGGGGCGCCGACGATGTGATCGGCGGTGTCGACAGCGCCTTCAAGATGGTGCTGATCGCGATATCGCTGGTCTCGGGAATCCTGATCGCGAACGCCGTCTCACCACGGCGCCGCCTGCTCTCGTAGGATCGGTCAGCGCATCCCAGCCAGGATCGCCGCCAATTCTCCCACCACGACCACGTCATCCGCAGAGTTGCCACCGATGGCGAGGAGGAGCACCGGCAACCCGGATTCAACTGCCACCCATTGCTCACCTTCGCGCCGCCACGCAGTGCCGCCCTCACCGATCACGTAGATGTATCCCTCGATCTCTCGCACCGCCCTGAGCGCACCGGGAATGGGCGGGGTCACGGTGCGCCACTGCTCACCCACGCGATGCAGGACTACGCCCTCATCGCCCACCAGCCAGAGCTCGGTCGATGACCGCACCAAAACGCCGCGTAGCGTGGTGCTGACAGCGGTGGACACCTGCTGCCAACGCCCGCTTCGCAGCCGCAGCGCGGTGCCGTCGTCCCCGACCGCCCAGATATCACCGCCGCGCATACCATGCACGTGCCGAAGTGTGGCCGACGTCGGCGTGCTCGCTCGATCCCACGCACTGCCGTTCCATGACAGCACCGTTCCACCGGCGCCCACGATGACCTGTCGGTTGTCACTCCCCCACCACACACTCCGGAGCAGGCCGTCGAATGGCGATGCCTCCCGCCGCCATCCGCCACCGATGGCGCGGAGGATGGTGCCGCTGTCGCCAACCACCAAACGTGACGCTGCCAGCGGCCCCGCGATGCCATAGAGCGTGTTGGAGGTCGGCAGCGCCGCGCGCTGCCACCTGCCAGCGACGCGCTCGAACGCGAGCCCGCCCGAACCCACGGCCAACGCCGTACCAGTCGCCGGGACGTGCACGTCGAACAGGAGCGCTCCGCTCCCGATCCCCTCCCAGCCGGACGAGTCGCTGAGCACGGTGCCATACCATCCTGCCGCATGCCGCCTACCGCCGCCGCTGCTCACTGCACGAAGGTTTTCGAGCGCGCCGCGTACCGGCACCAGCGTCCAGTTGACGCCGTCGCCGGAAATGACCCGTCCGCCATCGCCGACGGCGACGAACCGCCCGGGCCCGTCACTCGTCACGGCAAAGAGGTTGACCGACGTGGGCGAAGGCACGACCCGCCAGCTTCCGCCGTCGCGCACCACGATCGTTCCTGCCGTACCCACGGCGACCACTCGTCCCGATCCGTCTCCCGCAACATCAAACAATCCATTCGTCGTCGGCGACGTGACTTGCGCCCATCGTCCGGCATCACAGCATTCGAGGATCACGCCGCTCTGGCCGACCGCCACCAGCGATTGCGCCGAGCTCCCCCAGGTGCTCCACAACTCGGCGGGCAATGGCACCGGTTGTTGTTGCCACACCGAGCCGTCGTAATACAGGATCGTGCCACCGGTGCCCACCGCCCACGCGTTCGTTGCATCGAGACCCCACACGTCAAGCAGTATCTCCGCCGACGGCACGGGCTCGTTCACCCATCCGCTGGCGAGCCGCCGGAGAAGCGTGCCACCGCTGCCACTGGCAAAGAGCGGCGTTGCGCCCGGACCCCAGATTCCGGTGAGGGTCTCCCTCGTTGGGGTCGTTTCGATGATCGCGCTTGATCCATCCCACTGACCGATGACCCCTTCCTGGCCAGCCACCCACAGCCGGCCGTCGGGAGCCGTCCAAGCGCCCAGAAACGTCGCGTTGGTCAGGCCATACCGTACCGGCCGGAGCGCGGTCACCGGGCGCGACGGCGCATCGACGGTAACCGGCGATTCATGGCAGGCGAGCATGGTAGCCAGACCCAACGTCAGCGCGACCTTCTTCATTCAGGAAAGCTATCCCGTTTGGTCGACGCTTTCTCCAAGCGCAATGATGTGATCACGCTGGCGACGGTAGAGCGTTGCGCCGAATCCTCCCGCCACCAACGCCACGATTCCGCCCGCGAGGATCGCGGATCGGTTCGTCACTGACACGATCGCGACCCAAGCCAGTCCGCTGAGCAACGCTGGCTTCGCGACCGCCACCAACCCATGCTCCGCCTGGCGACCCCGCCATTCAGCCAGCAGGTAGCCCAGCGAAGCCAGGGCGGCCACGTGTTCGAGCCATCGCAGGATGCCGACTCGTGCGTCACCACCTCCGGCGACCGAGAGCGATCCCGGATACAACGCAAGAAGGATCAGGTAGAGCAGGACGAGCGGCACAATCACCCGAACCACCTGCGGTTCGAGGCGTCGGTCCCGGAGCACCGCCTTACGCCAGGCCCATTGCCCCAGGCCGGCCGCGCCGACAACAACAACGAGTCCGACACCCACCATGAAGGGGTTGGTCCGGAGGGCGGGGACGGCACCGATCGCAAACCATGTCACCGCGGCAAGCACGACGTTGCGCCCCATCGCGGTGGTCGCAGCCGAGGGGACTGTTCGCGCCACCGCTGCCAGCGTGAGTGCACCCGCAGCGACGACGGGTAGCGACAGCCAGGCCCTCGCAGGAGACCCGGCAGCGCCGAGGCCGTCGAGCCACAGGAGGGGGAGAAGGAGGTAAGTCACGCCCATCAGCGGCAGGTCGAGCATGAGTCGACCGACGAGGCGTCGCCCCGCCCCGAACCGACGATCGACAAACGTCGAGATCATGGCCCCCAGCAATGCCCCAAGTGCGTTGGCGGCCACGTCGGTAACCGTGCTGTACCGCGGGAGCAGGAAGAGCTGGAGACTCTCTATCAGCAGGCTCGCGCCGCCGGCCACGAGCACGACCGTGACCAGCCCCGATCGCATCGTCCGGTGCAACGCCAGCCCGATCGGGACGAAGAGCGCCACGTTGAGCAGGATGTCGGCGATCCACCCGCCGTCAAGCACCAGGAGGTGAACCCGAGGGGGGTGGGGTACCGCAAAACGGAAGGGCGCGAGGGTGATGACCCCGACCACCACGGCGAGGTATCCCACAAGGAGATAACCCAGGCGGCGGCCGGTTCCGAGGGCAGGACTTGCGGGGGTAGATGTCATTGTGATATCATATTGAAATCACACTTCGAACGGAGCTGGAACGATGATTCGCGAGATCGAGCGCAAGGGTGTCCCCGGAATCCTGGCTGTGCTCCTGCTCTTCCTCCTGACCGCTGGAGCGTTCGCCTCTGCGGTGCGTGCCGCGTGGTACGACAACGCGGTGACCGGGATCGGGTCGGCGGTGGCAGGAGCTGTCTCGTTGATCCTCTGGTTCGGGCTCACCATGGTGCAGCCCAACCAGGCACGGGTGCTCACCCTCTTTGGCCGGTACGTAGGCTCGCTCAAGGTTCCCGGGCTCTGGTGGGTGAATCCGCTCTACGCCAAGCGGCCGATTTCGCTCCGGGTGCACAACTTCGAGACTGCCAAGCTCAAGGTGAACGACAAGCAGTCGAACCCGATCGAGATCGGTGCGATTGTGGTCTGGCAGGTGGTCGACTCCGCCGAGGCGATGTTCGAGGTCGAGAGTTACGAGGACTATGTACGAGTGCAGAGTGAGTCCGCTGTCCGGACACTCGCCACGTCCTATCCGTACGACGCGCATTCCGAGGGGGAAACCTCGCTGAGCCACAATGCCAACGAGATTGCCGATAAGCTCGCTGCGGAGGTGCAGGCTCGCCTGTCCCGGGCAGGGATGCGCGTGATCGAGGCGCGTATCGCCCATCTCGCCTATGCACCCGAGATCGCGAACGCCATGCTCCGCCGGCAGCAGGCGAGCGCGATCATCGCCGCCCGTGTGCAGATTGTGGAGGGGGCGGTGTCGATGGTCGACATGGCGCTGCGATCGATCGAACAGAAGGGCATGGTTCAGCTCGACGAGGAGCGGAAGGCCGCCATGGTGTCGAACCTCCTCGTGACGCTGTGCGCCGAGCAACCGATGCAACCGGTGGTCAACACCGGGTCGCTGTACTGAGCCGATGGGTGATCGCAAGTCGTTCCTCGTCCGGCTCGATCCCGCGCTGCATGCGGCCTTGCAGCGATGGGCGGCGGACGACCTGCGATCGCTCAATGCGCAGGTCGAGTACCTGCTCCGCTGCGCCGTGCGGGACGCCGGCCGACTCCGCGACGAATCATCCGATGATCGGCGGGTGTAGTGAGTCCAGTGATTCAGCGCGCGCGGGCGGCCACCAGCGACGCGACATCCGCCGCGCTGTCCAGGATGGCATCGTGCGGATGATGCGCCAACTCTTCCCGCGAGTGCCCCCCGGTGCACACGCCAATCACCATCCCGCATCGCGCCACCGTCCCCTCCTGCAGGTCGACCGGCGTGTCGCCCACCTTGGCAACGTCGCCGGGATCCACCCCTCCGAGCTGCTCGCGAAGCCGCTCGATCATGTCGGGCCAGGGGCGACCACGCTGAACCTCATCGCTCGCCACCGCGGCGTCCACCGGGGAGTCGGGCCCCGCCCAACCCAGTCGCTCGAGCAGGACGTCGAGGACCTGACGGGACAACCCGCTGCCGAGCGCGATGCGAACATTGGCCGCGCGGAGCTCTCCGAACATCGCTGAAATCCCGGCGATGGGCTGGACGCAGGGCGCCCGCGCGATGTGTTCGGTGAGCTGGGCGGTGAACGCGGCCATGATCTCCGGAATCCGCGGGAAGAGGTCCTCGCGCCCGTGCCCCTCGAGCAGGACCCGGATCGCCATCGGCTTCGCAAGGCCCAATACGCCGGCAATGGCAGCCGGCTTGAGATCGGGGCCGACGGCGGCGATCGCATCGTGCAGCGCCGTTCGCACGACACCGCGATCGTCCCAGGTCGTCCCTGCCACGTCGAACACAACCAGCCGAATTGCCATCGGTGCTCCCGTTGCCCGGCGCCGCCGCCGCCCATACGCGTGCGAGGCCGTGGCGCCCAATCGTTCTACAGGGTAAGGACGGAGGGGATTCTGCGATCGACACCCATCCGGTAGCTTCTCGTCCCCGAGCTCTGCAAGTTCCTGACCGACGGGGGGCGGCACCATCGCCCCCTCCCATTTCCACGGAGGAAGTCCGTATGTCGTACCGCCGCACGCTGATCGTTGCCGCACTGACCGTCGCCACCGTCGCCGGTTGTTCCAAGAATGACTCACCGGACGACGGTGCCCCCGATTCCGTCACGATCGTGACGCCCGACATTTCCGCCACCGCCCGCGTGGCCGCCATGGAACTCGGCCGTGCCGTCGACTCGATGAAGAACATCCTCGGTGGCGTGACCTCGAACTTCGGGGCCAACGATACGCTTTACCTGTCGGTGCGGAGCGAGAATACCGCCCCCGGATCGACGGTTGCCGTTCGGTGGATGAACGCAGCGGGGGAGACGATCGACTCGACCGCGCAACAGATCGCCGCTGGCGCCGCCTCTGCCGCGGCATCAACCGAGTTCCACATCAAG
Source organism: Gemmatimonadales bacterium (assembly GCA_013694695.1). GTDB lineage: Bacteria > Gemmatimonadota > Gemmatimonadetes > Gemmatimonadales > GWC2-71-9 > Palsa-1233. The sequence continues at coordinate 46,017 of JACDBX010000098.1, forward strand.
AAGGCCACTGCATGGCCCGAGGGTAAGTACCAAGTGGAGGTGTTCCTCGACAACGTGTCACAGGGGATCAAGGAGTTCGAGGTCAAGCACTAGACATCCCCGCCACCCCGCGAACGTGGCAACAGCCCCCGCAACTGGAAACGGTTGCGGGGGCACTGTCGTTAACGTGCCTGTCCCCCCCGCAGCGCTCCCTCGAGCTCCAGCAACCGAACCTTGCGCCAGAGCCCACCGCCGTAGCCCCCCAGCTTCCCACCGGTGTTCACCACGCGGTGACAGGGGATCACGATCGCGATCCGGTTCCGACCGTTGGCGCTGCCAACCGCACGGACGGCGAGCGGTGATCCGATGGTCCGCGCAATGTCGGCGTACGAGCAGGTGACGCCGTGCGGGATCGCGCGCAGCGCGGTCCACACCGCAACTTCGAACGGGCTCCCACGAACAGCCAGAGGCACCCGGAATTCGGTGAGGGATCCGGCGAAGTACCGCTTCAACTCGTCGAGGAGCGAATCGAGGTGCGGGTGCGTCCCCGGCACCACCGGGCCCCGGAACCATCTCTGCAGGCGGGGTGCCTGTTGTTCCAGGCGCTCGTGGTCGCCGAATTCAAGGAGGCAGATTCCCTGGTCAACCGCGCCCGCCACGATCGGCCCGACTGGCGATTCCCATGTCGTGGTGATCACGGCTTCGCCGTCGCGTGCGCGCCCGGGCGCGTCGCCCACGACGCGCGCGAATGCATCCCGGAATCCGCTGTGAGACTCGTATCCTGACTCCACGATGACCCGGTCAAGCGCCTGCCCGGATGCCAGCCGTCGCTGCGCGCCGGCGACTCGGCGGGCCCGTGCCCACGCCTGGAACGTGGAGCCGTGGAGCCGGCGCGCGTGCCGACGTACCACCACCGGATCGAACCCGCGGTTTCGCAGATCGTCGTCAGAGAGCTTGCCGCCATGCTGATCAAGTGCGCCGACGAGAGCTGCCCACCAGTCCGGCTGGCGGTCGGATTCCGGCCGGCACCGTCGGCAGGCACGAAACCCGGCGTGCCGGGCCGCGTCCAGCGTCGCGAAGAACTCGACATTCTCGTCGCGGGCGCGGCGTGATGGGCACACCGGGCGACAGGCCACCCCGGTGGTGCGGACCGCAAAGACGAACAAGCCATCCCACGCGGGGTCGCGGTGCGCAACGGCGCGGAGCAGTGTCCGGCGTGACGGAAGACTGGCGGCGTGTGTCATGCAGCGATTCTACGTGGGCGTGTGATTACCTGCCACCGCAAAATGGACATCGAATCACTCCAGGATCAGCTTCGTTCCCGCCAGCACGAGGACCAGGGCGAGCGATCGCCGAAGTGCCGGACTGCTGAGAATACCGCTCCCCAGGCGGGCCCCGATCATCCCGCCGGCCACTGCCGCCACGATCCACCATCCTATCGGCTCGGGAAGATCGCTGAGCTGACTCGCCTGGCCCGCCAGCCCCGCCACCGAGTTGACAAGGATGAACGCCGCCGACGTGGCCGCGGTGGCACGTATGGTCGCCCAGCCCGTGAGGATCAGCAGGGGCGAGAGGAATATTCCCCCGCCCACACCGGTGAGCCCAGCCAGGAAGCCGAGCGCGGCGCCGGCCGCGAGCGCGATCGGTAACGGAGGAGATCGCCGGGCGGTATCCTCTGCCCTGAGCGACAACAGGAAACGGCCAGCCGAAAGGACGAGCACCACGCCAACCAGGACGCGGTAGGTGGTCCCCGGGAGCTCGATCCGCCCACCGAGATAAGCCGCGGGAATCGAGGTGACGGCGAACGGGAGGAAAAGCGCCCAGCGAAAGTGGCCCGCCCGGGCGAACTGCATCGTGGCAATCGACGCAACGAATACGTTGAGCACCAGCGCCGCGGGCCGCATCTCGGTCGGCGCGGTGCCGATCAGCACCATGACCGCGAGGTAACCCGATGCCCCGCCATGTCCGACCGCGCTGTAAAGGGTTGCCGCCAGCAGGATGAGTCCAGCGCCCACCAGGTCGGGACTTGTCACAACTGCTCAGGGTCGGTCGGGAATGGCGCCGATCGCGGTGATCTCGACTCGGCAGCCCGGCTTCAGCAATGCACCGCCGATGACGGCTCGCGCCGGCCGATGCGAACCGAAGATCGCTTCGCACGCCGCATTGACCTCCGCCCAGTCATCACGAGCCACCACGAACACCGTCATCGACACGACGTGCTCAAGGCCACTACCCGCCTCCAGCAGCACCGCCTCGACGTTGCGGAGCGTGCGCTCGACCTGCGCAGCGACGGTGCCGTCGAGTACCGAACCGGTCAACGGGTCGATCGGGAGCTGCCCCGACACGTGCACCAGGCCACGATACACGACCCCCTGGCTGTAGTGGCCCGCTGGAGCGGGTGCATCGCCCGTCGTGACGTACCGCATCAACGACCTCCCACCCCGTGTTTCCGGAGGATGGTGCGTACCGAGTCGATTGGCAGCGCCGTCACCGTGCGCCGCGCGGAGCTCATGTCCGTTGCCCGGAAGAGCGAGTTGTAGATCGCCTCCTCCGTGGCTTCGATCGTCGCCTGGAAGATCGGCGAGATCGCATCATCGGCGAGCATCCGTACTGCGCGAGCGGGACCCTCCCCCTGTCGACGGCGCACATCGGTGGAGGTCGAGAACGCGATTACGTAGTCGCCGGAGCCGTTGGACGCATCGGATCCGGTGCGGCCAAGTCCCAGCATTGCCCGTGCGGCGACGCGTTCGAGCTGGTGGTCACTGAGCGGCGCATCGGTGGCCACCACGATGATCACCGATCCGTCTCCACGTTCCTGCATGAGCTGGTTGCGGTATGAGTGGCGCCCCAGCTCCTTCCCCACCGGAGCGCCGAGCACCTGGAGCACGCCGCCAAAGTTGGATTGCACGAGCACGCCCACCGTGAACCCTCCGAGTGATGCGGGCAGGCGCCTCGACGACGTGCCAATTCCGCCCTTCCACCCGAAAGCGATCGTGCCAGTGCCGGCACCCACGCTCCCCTCGGCGACCACACCGCCGCTCGCCGACTCGAGCGCCGCGACCACATGCAATGCACTGATCGGACGGGACCGTATCGCGTTCAAGCCGCCGTCGTTGGTCTCGGCCACGACCGGATTGATCGACCGGACCTGGGCCATTCCGGGCAGGGCCAGTTGCCAGGCCACCATTGCATCGGCGGCGCGCCATACGCAAAGGGTGCAGGTGAGCAGGATCGGTGTCTCGAGCTCACCGAGTTCGGAGACCTGGGTCGAACCAATGAACTTGCCGAACCCATTGCCGACGTGAAGGCCGGCGGGAACCCGGTCGAGAAAGGGATTGCCGTCATGCGGGAGGATGGCCGTCACGCCGGTGCGAATCGAATCGCCAACCACCACGGTCGTGTGGCCGACCCGCACCCCAGCCACATCGGTGATCGCGTTGAACTCGCCCGGCGTGAAGATGCCCGGCGCGACACCCAGGTCGCGGGCGCGAGGCCGATCCTGTGCCGTCAGGTGCGCCGACGCGAGCGCCGTGACGGCTGCGAACGCCAGGACGGGGCGGATCATCGAACCGCCCCCGGGCCCGCTCCGAGGATCACGCCGACACCCGCGAGCGACACGACGAGCACCGGGATGATCGGATCCTGCAGGTGCATGACGGCAAGCGTCGACGCAAACCCGAAGCCCACGAGTCCGCCTATGGCCCCACCACGCTGGCGATCAGCGTCGAGCCATCCGAAGGCGGCGACGAGTCTGATCGCACCGAGCAGAGCAAGCGTGCCGCCCACCATCGCCCCGACGAACAATGCCTTCCGGCCAAACGCACTCCCCGCGATCGATCCAGCGAAGGCACCCGTTGCGGTGATGATCCAGATGAGCAGGACGAGACGGGCATGGCGCATGGGCGGTCGATTCACCATCGAAGGGGAAGGGAGGAAAGCTATTCGCAGGATGGCCGGAGGCGCTTCACGAGGCCGAGCGATCGCGGCCTGCCAGAACGGCCGCCGCCGGAACCACGACGATGCCTACGAACCACATCCACGCCGGATGCGGGAAAGCCAGCAGGTTCATCGCGCAGACGAGAGTGAATAGCGCCGCAAAGATCATGGTCGGCCACCGACCACCCTCGCGCCCTATCCGGAGCGCCGCAGTGGCACCGACCACGGCGGCAACGACCCACCCGGCAGCCACCATCAACATGGCGCCCATCGGAATAAGCCCGGTGCGCATCGCATTCTCGATCTGGGTGCGATCGGTCGTGTCGACGCCGGTCGCGGGAAACAACCTCGATCCCAGGAACTCGAACACCATCACGACGGCGCTGGCGGCAACCAGCGCAGTGATCACCGCAACGACACGGCGGACCATTGGGGACATGTACGCTCCGGATTGTGGCACCTTGGGGGCACGGCGCAGCGGAGGCGCCGTACCCGCGAAGATACGGCGCCTGCGTGCCGACGGCGAGTGGCCGGCTGGTTCCTACTGCCGGAATGTGTCGCAGGCGGCCGGATCACCCGAACTGGCACCGCGCCGAAACCACTCAACGCGCTGCGCCGAGGACCCATGGGTCCAGCTCTCCGGGTGTACCGTGCCCTGCGATTCCCGCTGAATCCGGTCGTCGCCAACCGCAGCCGCGGCGCCGATGCCCTCCTCCATGTCGCCGGGTTCGATCTGGCCGGCCTTGGCGGCTGCGTTGGCCCACACCCCGGCGTAGCAGTCAGCCTGCAGCTCCAGGCTCACCGAGAGCGCGTTTGCCGACCCCGGGTTCTGGCGCTGTGCGGCGCGTACGTCAGCCTCGGTGCCGAGGACTCGCTGAACGTGGTGGCCGATCTCATGCGCCAGCACGTAGGCCTGCGCGAAATCACCGGGCGCACCGAAGCGTTCCCGGAGCTCACCGAAGAAACCGAGATCGATGTACACCTTTTCGTCCCCGGGGCAGTAGAACGGCCCGCTGGCGGCTTGGGCGGACCCGCACGCCGACTGCACGCGATCGCGGAACAGCACCAGCTTGGCGTCGTGGTAACGGTCCCCAAGCTTGCGGTGCCAGGTGGCCTGGGCGCTGTCGAGCACCGACGACACGAAGAGCACCTGCTGCTCCTCGGCAGGGTCGTTGATCGGCGCCTCGGCGACTGCACCGCCGCCACCAGCACCGGCGGCGCCGAGCAGGTCGAGCGGGTTCTGCTTCGTGATCACCGCGAAGAGGACCAGAATCGCGATCCCGCCGATCCCCATCCCGCCGATCCCGCCGGGAAGCCCCATCCCGCCGCCGCCACGCCGATCCTCGAGATTCGAGGAACGCCCCCCAGGTGTCCAGCGCATCGTTCACTCCACGTTTCGGGATTCCGGGACGTCAGCGGGACCGGCACGCCACCGATGGAAAGGGACGCCTGACCGCGGCGAACCGACACCCGCCACCAGCGCTCAGCGCGGTACCGTGAAGAGTCGGCTCCAGCGAACAGCCGACACGAATGGCAGCGGCCGGTAGCTTGACGCGTCCCATGAGTAATAGATGATCACGGGCGTGCCGCGGACGTTGCCGCGGGGCACGAATCCCCAGAATCTCGAATCCCGGGAATGGTCGCGATTGTCGCCCATCATCCACAGGGAATCCTTCGGCACAACCAGCGGACCCCAATCGTGGACATCGGGGAGGTACTGCTCGGGGGCAGGACCGACGTACTGCGCGATGTGCATCGCCCGCATCCCGGCGCGGGACATCGAATCGAGTTTCCAGTCAGGTTCGAGCGACTGCGCAGCGGGCTCGGCGAGCCGCTGCGAGTTGCGGTACAGGGCGCCGTTTCGCATCGCGACGGTGTCGCCCGGAACGCCGATCAGCCGCTTGACCAGGATTGAGTCCTCCACCGGCGACATGAAGACCACGATGTCGTCGCTGCGCGGGTCCCGCACAGCAGGCATGTGCGCATCGACAAGCGGTAGCTTCGCGCCGTACAGGAACTTGTTGACGAAGAGCACGTCGCCCACCATCAGCGTCCGTTCCATGCTGGGCGAAGGAATGAAGTAGGCCTGACCGATGAACGTGCTAAGCACCAGCCAGAGCGCGAGTGCCCAGGCGGCGGCCTTGATCCACTCGATCGCCTTCGACTGCACAGACCCGCCTTTTCGCGCCGTGCTCATCGCGCCGCGCCGCGCATCGCGCGGAGCACGCCGGCCACCTCCTCGAACACCGCTTCGAGGCACCAGAAACATCCTCCGCCGAAGGTGGCGGTCTCGATCGTCATCGTTCCTCCAGAGTCGTGCAGAACCCGCTGAAGCCTACCACCGTTACGCTTCGTATGGACCCTTGTCCCCAGCCATGCGGGCCAGGCAGGCCCTCCCCTCTTCCGGACATCTTCGTGCTTCGACGCCTCGCCGCCCTGTTTCTGCTTCTCCCGCTGGCCGCGCCGCTCGGCGCCCAGGGGTCAAACCGCCCCGACAACCCTGCTGCGCTTTTCTCGCAGGTGCTCGACATCGTCTCGCGCACAGCGCTCGACTCGCTGTCGCAGGCCGCGGTGTTCGAGAAGGCAGCTCGCGGACTGGTAGCCGAACTCGGCGACCCGTACGCGTCACTCCTCTCGCCTGAAGACCTGGCCCGATTCCAACGCAATACCATCGGGAATCGCTACGGTGGTATCGGCGCCACCGTCCGCAGCCAGGCCGACCGGGTCACCCTGTTCCGGGTCAACAACGGTACCCCGGCCTGGCTCGCGGGGCTGCGCGCAGGGGACCGGATCCTGAGCGTCGACGGCGTCGTGGTTTCCGGTATGTCGGTCGATTCCGTCACCAAGCATCTGCTGGGCGAACCGGGCACCGGGATCGATGTCGTCTTCGTGCGCGCGGGGGAATCCGCCGAAAACCAGGCGCACATCGTCCGCAACGTGATCCGCGTTCCTGCGGTTCCGTTCACCCTGATGTTCGACGAGACCGTGGGGTACATCCCCATCCAGCGCTTCAATCGCACCGCCGCGGAGGACGTGGCGGCCGCCGTGCGGACGCTGTCGCAGGCCGGCGCGCGCAGGTTCGTCCTCGACCTACGCGGAAACGGCGGCGGCGATCTCGACGCCGCAGTGGCGATGGCGGGGCTGTTCCTCAAGGGCGGCGACGAAGTCGCGCGGGTGATCCATCGCGGCCAGCAACCCGTCGTCTACACCGTGGGCGAGGTGGTCGATATCGGCAACGCACCACTTGTCGTGCTCGTCAACGGCGGTTCGGCATCGGCATCCGAGATCGTCGCCGCAGCGCTCCAAGAGACCGAACGGGGAACACTCGTCGG
>JACDBX010000110.1 GCA_013694695.1 Gemmatimonadales bacterium
CGCCCCCACATCGCGATGTAGCCGAAGGTGAACGCGTCGCCGGTCTGCGCGTGGTTCACCGCGAGCAGCAGCGACACCGGGATGAACACGCCGATACCGCTGGCGAGCAGCGCCTTGATGTGGGACCGACCGTGGCGTCCGCGCCAGGCCAGCCATGCGGCGGTGGGGATCGCGAATGCGGCGGCATCGAGCGGTCGAATCGCTGCCGCCACGCCGAGCGCGAGACCAACGAAAAATGCGTCGCTGGTGCGCGCATCGGATCCGCTGGTCGCGCGGGAGAGCGCGAGCGCCGCAGCCAGCAGCGCCGCAGTCGTCGTGATGTGGTTCATCATCGATGCGCCAAGGAACACGACGAACGGCGCGATTGCGAAGAGCAACACGGCGGCGAGGGCCGTTCCTGGCCGTGGCTCGACCCGGCGAACAAGGCGCGCGAACAGGAAGGCGCACAGCGCCGACGCCAGCGGGCCGACGATCCACTCGGCGCCCACGAGCGTGCCGAGGGCGAGCAGCGCTGGGCCGCCGGCGGGAAACTGGCCGAACACCTTCCCGCCCCAGTCGAGGAGGTGTTGAGAACTGGTGAACTCGGGGTGCGCCGGCGCAGGAAGCCACAACCGGCCCGTGGCAAAGATTCGCGCCTGGTACACCTGGATGATCTCGTCGATCAGCAGCGGCCGCGCCGAGAGCACCGCATGTGCCACCACAACCCCGATCGCAATAACGAGTGCCGCCAGACCCACGTCGGCACGTATCCCGCCCCGTTCCCAGCGCACCGCAACCCTGGTCCATAGTCCGTCGCGCCAGAGATGGGGCCATCGGCGGATCGCGATGCTCGCGATCACGGCGGCCCCGATGGCAATGGCGCCACCACTCAGCCACCCGTCGAGACGGTCGGAATACCACGGTGCACCATGCCCGCCGGCGATCCAGTTCGCGACCGGCAGCAGCCCGAGGATCGCGAGCACGGCTGCCAGCAGGCGGGCCATCAGCAGCTACTCCGTTCCTTCATAGCGGGAGAGTTTCCGGTACAGCGTGCTCGGATCGATGCCGAGCGCCTCGGCCGCACGGGTCTTGTTGCCGCCCTCGGCCTGGAGGACGAACATGATGTACGCGCGCTCAATCATGTCGAGCGACGGATTGACCTGTCCTCGCTCCGCCACGAGCGGCTCCTTCTTGCGCCTGGTGATCCGCTCCGGCAGGTGCTGCGGATCGAGCAGGCTGCCCTTCGAAAGCACCACCGCATGTTCCAGCGCGTTCTGGAGTTCGCGAACGTTGCCGGGCCATTCGTACACCATCACCGCGTCGAGGGCCTCGGCCGAGAGTGCCTTGGGATCCTCCTTCCGATCGGCGGCCAGGTCGCCGAGGAACTGCTCGATGAGCAGGATCAGGTCCTCGCGCCGCTCCCGGAGCGGGGGGAGCGTTGCGGCGATCACGTTGATGCGGTAGAAGAGGTCGGAGCGAAAGTTGCCGCGCCGCACCTCCTCCTCCAGGTCGCGGTTGGTGGCCGCGATGATGCGCACGTCCACGGGCAGCGCCTCGGTGGCACCGACCGGGATCACCTCGCGCTGCTGCAGCACGCGAAGCAGCTTGACCTGCAGAGATGCCGGCATTTCGCCGACCTCGTCCATGAAGAACGTACCGCCGCGCGCCGCCGCGAAGAGCCCCTGCTTGTCCCGCACCGCGCCCGTGAACGACCCTTTCACGTGGCCGAAAAGCTCGCTCTCCAGCAGGGTCTCGGGGAGCGCGCCACAGTTGATCGACATGAACGGGCCACCGGCGCGAGTCGACGCGTCGTGGATATACCGCGCGAGCACCTCCTTGCCGGTGCCGCTCTCCCCCTCGATCAGCACCGTCGAATCGGTCGGCGCGACGATGTCTGCCAGACGGAGGATCTCGATGAACCGGCGCGACTTTCCGATCGGTCGGGTCACCGTCGCGCGGGCGCCGCCCTTGCGGATCTCCGCCTTGAGCTGCCGGTTCTCGACCCGGATCTGGCGGAACTCGCAAGCCCGTCGCAGGATGGCGATCAGCTCATCGTTCGCGAAAGGTTTCTGCAGGTAGTAGAAAGCGCCCGCGTTGACGGCCTGCATCGCGCTCTGTAGCGATGCCTGCGCGGTCATGAGGAGGACGGGTGTCATCGCGTCGATCTCCTTGACCGCCTGCAGGATGTCGAGACCGGTCACCTGCGGCATCCGGACGTCGGTGAGCACGATGTCGGGTGCTACCGTCCGGATCGCCTCGAGTCCGGCCTTCCCACCCTGCGCGGTGGAAACTTCGAACCCTTCCTTCTTGAGCAGGATGCGAAGGGTGTCGAGGATACCGGACTCATCGTCGATCACCAGCACTGACGGCTGCTGGGTCATGTATCGTCCTCCCTGTTCCAGGTGACCGGAAAAAATATCGTGAATGTGGTGCCGGTGGTTGCCCCGCTATCGACGAGAATGACACCATGGTGCGACGCGACGGCCCGCTGGACAATGGCGAGACCGAGTCCCGTGCCACCCTGTCTTCCCGTGACAAACGGCTCGAAGAGGTGGTCCCGCACCGCCTCGGGAATGCCCGGGCCATCGTCCTGGATCACGAGCTTCACCTGTCGCACCTCGGGCCCGGACAACCCCTCGCCCGGCCCGGCCTCGCCCACCGACACCGTGATCGCGCCCTGACCGTCCAGCGCCTGCGCGGCGTTCAGCATGAGGTTGCTGACGGTGCGGTGGATCAGGTCGGCATCGGCCTGGAACTCCGTCGACTCGCCCTCCACCCGGATGCCGATCCCGTCGCCAACCGGCATCGCGCCGATCACCCGTGCTGCGTCGGTCACAACCTCGAGGAGGTCCAGGCTCTCGAAGTGCGTCGCACGGACCCGGGAAAAATCGAGAAACTCGCTCAGCAGCCGGTTGAGTCGCTCGCTTTCGCGCATCACCAGGCTGGCCAGCACCCGCTCGTCGCTGTCGTCGCCCACCGACTGCGCCAGTTGCTCGACCGCGCTGCGAATCGCGGCGAGCGGGTTGCGGATCTCATGGGCGAGCGACGCGCTCAGCGCTGCCACAGCCTCGAGTCGCTCGGTGCGCACCCTGAACTCCTGGAGACGCTTGAGGTCCGAGATGTCGGTGAAGATCGCCGTCACCGACGGATGTGTGCTGCCCGGGCGCAGGAAGGTGGTGGTGCTGAGCCCCACCGGAAAGAGGGTGCCGTCGCTGCGCCGGACTGCGGCCTCGCCGCGCGAGATCCGGACGTGATCCCGGATCCCGCGCGAGATCGCATCGTGCAGCTCTCGGGAACGTACTCGGAGCGTCTCCATCACGGGCGTGCCCGCCGTGAAATCGCTGGCCTGCGCGCCGAGAATCCGTCGACCACGCGGGTTGATGTAGCCGAGCCGACCCTCGCCGTCGACGGTGATCACGCCGGATCGAATCGTGGCCAGGATCTCGTCCGCCTCGAGCCGCACCTGTCGCAGCGCGGCAGTCAGCTCGCGCTGCTCGGCCGCCGCCTTCCCTAGCCGGTTGCCGAGCACCGTGATCAGGACGCCGACAAAGGCGATCACCCCCAATTGCGTCCAAAATTCACGACCGGGGCCCGCGGCGTCGGCGTCGGGGCTCGTCAGCGTGATCGCCAGGTAACACGCCGTGGCCATCATCACCGTAAGCATGCCGCGGCCTACCGGCAGCAACAGCGCGTACACCGTGACCAGGCCGATGTAGATCGCGGCAAGGGTGGTGGTGGCCCCACTCACGAATCCCACCAGCGCCGTCACAAGCACGATGTCGACCGTCGCCTGCACGAACAGCGCGGCACCGCCCGGCATGTCGCGGCGCTGCCGCAACCGCAGCGCCAGCCATCCGATGGCGGCCAGCGACGCCACCAGCACGGCAACCACGGCAAGGTTCCATGCCGCCGACGGACCGGGCACGGCGACCAAGCGTCCGCCGACCAACCCGATTAGGATCAGCCGCGACACGACGATCGCGCCCAGCAGGGTGCGCGGACCGGGCACGGCGAGCCGGTCTATGGCCCGGGCCGCTGGTGCGGCGGCGAGCCGACTCTCGCCGGGGTGCAGTCCTGACGGCTCGTGAGGTGTGGGTGTGGTGGTCAAGGCGCCCGTAATATGATCGAAGTACGTCGCTTCCGCCCCCATTGCGCCATATTGAGGGAGCTTCACGCATGCAACCCGACCCGTCGATGGTCAAGGTCCGGCTCGACAAGTGGCTCTGGGCGGCGCGCTTCTTCAAGACCCGTTCGGCGGCAACCGACGCCGTCCAGGGCGGCAAGATCGAGGTCAATGGCGATGCCGCAAAACCCTCACGACTCATCCAGCCCGGGGACATGATCCGCGTCCGCATCGCGCCCGATGAGTGGCACCTTTCCGTGACCGCCGTCGCCGATCGTCGCGGCTCGGCCGAGAAAGCCGCCGGGCTGTTCACGGAAACCGACGCCTCGCGGCTGGAGCGCGAGCGCCAACGCGAGCAGCGACGCCTGGCCCCCAACCTCGACTTCGGAACCGGGAAGCCGACCCGGAAGGACCGGCGCGCGCTGCAGCGATGGCGGGGCCGGCAATGAACGTCGCCGTGCGAGAGTTCTTCGCCTCCGAACCCGGGTACGTGCTGCTCCTGTTCGTGCTCTTCGTGGTGCCGCGTTTCCTGCAGCGCTATCGCCTCCCCACCGCGATCACATCGTTCGCGCTGGGTGCAGTGGCCTCGCTCGGCTTCACTCTCTACACATACGATGCGACGCTCAAGCTGCTCTCGACCTTCGGCATCGTCGCGCTGTTCCTCTTCGCCGGACTCGAGGTCGACACCGACGCGCTCAAGCGCGGCGCCAAGATCATCACCCAGCACCTCGCGATCCGTCTTGCCATGCTGACGATGGGCACCGTCGGCGTCGCCTGGTGGCTTGGCCTCGGCACCCGTCCCGCCGCGCTCGTGACGCTCGCACTGATCACGCCCTCGGCCGGGTTCATCCTCGACTCACTCGGGCGCCTGGGACTCGAGCCCGAGGAACAATTCTGGGTCAAGAGCAAGGTGATCGCGACCGAGATCCTCGCGCTGTCGGTGCTGTTCGTGGCGCTGCAATCCTCGTCGGTCTCACGCCTGGTGCTCGCGAGCTTCGCGCTCGCCGCCATCATCGGGATCCTGCCCTGGGCGTTTCGAGTGTTTGCGCAGCGGGTGGCCCCATACGCGCCCAAGTCGGAGTTCGCGTTCCTGATCATGATGGCGCTGCTCTGCGCCTATGCCACCCGCCTGTTGGGCGTGTATTACCTCGTCGGGGCGTTCATCGTTGGCCTGGCCGCACGGCGGTTCCGCGACCAGCTCCCCGCCGTGGCGTCGGAACAGATGCTGCATGCCATCGAGGTATTCGCGTCATTCTTCGCGCCGTTCTATTTCTTTGCCGCGGGCACGTCGCTCCACCGCGATGATTTCTCTCTCTACTCGCTGGCACTCGGCATGGTGTTCCTCGCGATCGCCGTACCACTGCGCCTGCTGAGCGTCACCGGGCACCGCGGGCTGGTGCTGAAGGAGGACCAGAAGCGCAGCGTCCGCATCGCCGCGCCGATGCTGCCAACGCTGGTGTTCACCCTGGTGATCGCCGATATCCTTCGCGAGCGGTTCGACCTCTCGAACGAGATCTTCGGCGCACTGATCATCTACACGGTGTGCACCACGTTGATCCCCGGCTTCCTGTTCGGATCGCCCCCGCCGCGCTACGACTCTCCGGAACTTCCGCCCCGCCCAGGCGGCAACGAGATGGTGCCTCCGCCGCTCGCGGATTGACCCCCGACAGGGCTTTGCCCTGTCCGATTCAGATCCGCCACTGCGCGACCAACGTTGTCCTGATGTACGGCGCGACCACGCGCCCCGCTCACCTGCGATCCGGAGCGCGCGAACGGATTGCGCTCAGAGCCCCGCGAACCAGGGATATCCCTGGTCCTCCCAGTACCCGCCCGGCTTCTCTGCGGTGAACGTGACCCGGGTGAGGTACTTGGTCAGCTTGTATCCGAGCTTGATCGGCGAGTAGAGGCGCAGCGGGGCACCATGATCGGGCGCGAGTGGCTTGTCGCCGAACCCGTCGGCAAGGATCGTCTGCGGGTGCATCGCGCTCGCGATGTCCCAGCCGTTGGTGTAGCCGTTGTCGAACGACTCGAAGAACACATATCGCGCGTCACGGGTGGGCTGCACCAGGTCGGCCACGATCGAGAAGGGGATGCCGCGCCACGCGGCGACCGAGCTCCATCCCTCGACACAGTGGTGCTCCACGCTGTAGGCGATGTGCGGGAGTGCCTCCAGCATAGCAGGCGTGAGTGTGGTCGGGGTGCGCACCAGCCCGCCCACCTCGAGCCGCCAGCTCGCCGGGTCGGCGAGGACGGGCATGGTGTCGGAGATGAAGTACGAGGGCATCGCTCCGCGCACCACCTGGTGCGGCGGCGCCGTGGCACCCCGCAGGGCCTGGAGCTGCTCGCCCAGCGTGTTGTTGAAGCCGATCACACGGTCGAACACCGGTTGCATCGCCGGTCCGCCATCCCAGCCGCAGGCGCCGAGCGCCACGGGCAGCACCGGCGCGATCCGCCGGAGGAAGGCGCGACGATCGAACTGGTCAGCCATTGGGGAACCTCCCGCGGTACCGGCCGGTGAGGATGGCCCGCATCGACGCGGGGTCGGCCACGAACACCATCACCACGTGCACGATCGTGAATGCGATGAATGTCCAGACCGTCACGAAGTGCCAGTACCGCGCAAGCTGGTAGCCGCCGAAGAGTGATGTCAGCAGGCTGAGCTGGATCGGCTTGGCGATCGCGAATCCGGAAAGGGTCGAGATCACGGCGAGGAGGATGATGAAGCTGTACGCACTCTTCTGGAGTGGGTTGTGCTTCCCCTGCTCGGGATGATCGGGCCTGAGGCGGAGGTAGTAGCGGGTCATCTGGATGGCGCCCGGCACGTCGCGTGGGCGGAAGATGAGCTTTCGCCACTCCCCGCTCACGGCGAGGAAGATGGCATATGCGAGTCCGGTCAGGACAAAGGGCCACGCCAGCGTGAAGTGCCACCGCAACCCGCCCGCGAGCCAGCCGCCGAGGCGCATCTCGGGTGGGATGGCCATCCGGCTTGCGTCAAACGGATTCGGAAGATTGAGCACCGAGCCACGAATGCCGAAGTGCGCATACGCCGCGTAGATCTGGAGTCCGCTGGCGATCATGCCGGTCAGGAAGACCGCGTTGAGCCAATGGGTGAGCCGCACAATGCCGCGATGCCTGAGTACCGGGGGGAGGGGTGGCTCGACACTCGTGCCCATGTCGGGCAACGCCGGAGCGGATGGCGTGGTCATCGGGTCTCCAGTGGTGGGTGCAGGAAGCTACGTCCAGGCGCGGCGGTCGGTTTTCGCTTCAGCGCTGAAGGCTGCCGATCGCCTCCTCCCATGCCTGCATCGCCGCGTCGAGCTTCCTCCGTTCGGCGTCCCGCGCTGCCGTGAGTGCTCGCGCCGCCACGGCACTGTCGGACTGGGCGTAGAGCGCGGGGTCGGCAAGGGCCTCCTCGAGCGCAGCGAGCTCGGCTTCGTGCCGGGCCACCTCCTGTTCCGCCTGCTCGACCGCACGCTCGGCGGTACGCCGGTTCGTCGCCGCTTGATCGTCGTGGGTGACCGGTCGTGATCGCGACGGCGTCGCGCGTGACCGCACCTCGCGCGCCTGCGCCGCGCGCCGATCCGCCTCGTCAATCTCCCATTCGCCGAACGATCCGTGGTAGTCGCTCAGCGTCGCCCCCTCGAACGACCAGATGCGGGTGCACAGGTTGTCGAGGAGCGCGCGGTCGTGCGAGACAATCAGGACAGTGCCCTCATAGGCCTCGATCGCGTCCTCGAGCGCCTCGATCGACTCGACGTCGAGATGGTTGGTGGGTTCGTCGAAAACGAGAAGATTCGCCTGTTCGAGCATCATCAGCGCAAGCGCAACGCGGGCACGCTCGCCGCCGGAGAGCGAGCTGGCACGGCGCAGCACGGAATCTCCGGAGAACCCGAAGCGCCCGAGATGCCCCTGGATCTGCCCGCGAGTCCACATCCCCCGGCGGTCGGCAACCAGGTCGTACAACGACTCCGCCGGATCGACATCGCTGAGGTCCTGGCGGTAGTAGGAGACGCGCATCGACGGCATGAGGCGAACCGTCCCCGCCTCGGGTTGGCGTTCACCGAGCAGCGTCCGCAACAAGGTCGACTTTCCCGCACCGTTCGGGCCGACGAGACCCACCACATCACCGCGCCGAACGATCCCCGACCAGTCACGAAGCAGCGTGCGGCCACCCAGCCGGAGCGATACGCGCTCGCCGACAAGCACCTGATCACCGCCACGTTCCCCCATGGTGAACGCGACAGACATCACCCCCGATGCATCTGGCGGGGGCGAAAGTCGGGGGACGCGCGCGAGTCGCTTCCTCCGGCCCTTGGCCTGCGCGGAGTTGCCGCCGGCGATGTTCCGGGCGATGAAATCTTCCTCGGCCGCGATCCTGGCACCCTGCTTCCTCACCGCGCGCTCCAGCGCGCTGCGGCGCTCGGCGCGCTGCGCCACGAACACCGCATACCCGCCTTCGTACGCGTTGGCAGTTCCGCCCTCGAAGTGCAGCACGTGGTCGACCACTGTCGCCAGAAACGCACGATCGTGCGAGATCAGCAGCACCGCCTCGTCGATCTCGCGGAGATATCCCTCGAGCCACCGCGCGGTCGCGATGTCGAGGTGATTGGTCGGCTCGTCGAGGATCAGCAGGTCGGCCGGGGCGGCAAGCTGTCCGGCGAGTGCCAGGCGTCCCCGTTCGCCGCCTGAAAGCGTGGCGACGTCCCGCGTTTGTGCCACCACTGGGTCGAACCCGAGTCCCTCGAGCACCGCGTCGACCCGCGCGTGCGCCGCATAGCCGCCCTCATGCTCGAACCGCTCGAGGTCGCGCGCGTAGCGATCGAGCATCGCCTCGGTGGTGGCGTCGCCCGCTGCCCCGATCGCGTTGGCTTGCGTGGCAAGGTCTCGCTCGAGGGCGAACAGTTCGTCGAACCCTCGGGCGGCGGCATTCCACACGGTCGTCGCGGTTCCGAAATCGCGGTACTGGTCCATCACCGCGACACGCAAGGCCTGCGACCGCGTGACCGCGCCCCGGTCGGGGGCACGCTCGCCGGTGATCAATTGGCAGAGGGTGGTCTTGCCGGTCCCGTTGCGCCCAACCACGCCCCAGCGATCACCGCGCTCAACCAGGAACGTGATGTCGTCGAAGAGTGGTACCCCTCCGAACGACACCCCCGCACCGCTCACCCCTAGCAGTGTCACCCGTTGTCCCGGAACTGGTGCCAGGCGTCGAGCTGTTCGTCGGCCAGCGCGCGGGAAAGCCGCGAGATCTGCTCGAACGCCGCGCCCTCTCGACCCCACCACGCGAGCGCGTCAGGACGGTCGGCGCCCTGCCGACCGGCAGCGCGCAAGTGGGCCCACGCGGCAATTGTCGCCACGGTGCGCACCACGCGCTTGAGTGTCTTCGCGCCAGGCACGGGGTGAAGGGACAGGTCGTCAGCGGATGGACGGAAGTCGCTCACGATCGCGTCAATTTCGCCCACCCGGGTGGCCACCAGGCGTGGCGGCGGAAGCACCGGCAACCTGCGAACAAGCGCCTCGACCCGGGATGCTTCGTCCGACCAACCGGGCTGAAGCGTCGCGCTTGATGCCGCCAACGACGACGGGATGCAGCCGCGGAGGTCGAGCAGGCGGAGTCGACTGGTACGCACCAGCAGGATCCAGTGGGGATATCCGAGGTGCGCCACGTCCGAGGCGCGCCTGGCGACGTCGACCAGCTCCCAGTCGCGTCGCGATGGATCGGCCTCGCGATACGCCGCGAACCAGCCCTCAAGTAGCTCCCGATCGCCGACGTCCGGCTCCAGTCCATCGCGACCGTCGTGACGCAGCGCGACGTTGCCAGCGCGTGATGTGGTGTGGGCCTTGACGAGCTTGCCGCGGGAGCGCTTTCCCACCGCCTTGATCAGCTTGCGAATCGGTCCGCGAGCCTGCGAGCGCTCGAGCCATCGCACGGTGCCCGACGTCACGCACGTGCCGTAATCCGCAAGCGCCGCGTGCACGAGGGCATCGTCCGAGCGAGGCGGCTGTCCCGCAGTCCGCGCGGTCATCCTGATGCTCGTGGCGAGGCGGATCAGGTCCCACGCGACCGGCGCCAGCGCACTCTCATCCAGTCGGGTCACATCGAAGTATGCCAGCTCGTTGTCCGCCCGATACGCGCCCACCGACTCGAGGTGCAGGTTGCCGCAACACCACGCCAGTGGCGACGCCGGGATGTCCCCCGCGCACTGCGCAAGCCGGGCGTTGAAGAGTGTCGGCGTACCAGCGAAGAACGCCGGCGCCGAGTCGTGCATCAGCACGCGCCGCATCGCGGCGCGCTCCGGATCACGGCCAGCGTCGAGGGTTTCGAGCAGGGTCTCGCTTGTCACGCGCACATCACCAGGTGGTATGGTCAACCGTCAGGACGAACGGTTGAACGATAACGCCACGGGGCCGCGGGGCTCTATGGGCGCGCCGCGGGCACCGCCGGCGGGACCGGGTGAACAGGCGCGCCGCCCACGGGAACGACCGTCCGGCCTTGACGATTGGTCACGATCACGCCGCCAGCCGCCGAATCGCGGGCCGATGTGTGGATTGCATGTCCGTTGACCATGACCGAAACGCCAGCGTCGGCACCCCGGATGTCGACATCCCCGGTGTCGTGAGCCGCGCCGTCGCCCACGCGGGTGTTGCGCAGGTCATCAGCCACCGATTTCGGCACCCATACCGCGAGCACCTTGCCCGACGGCTTGAACTCCACATGACCAAACGGGATGAGATCGAGCTCCACTGCTGCAGCCGAGTCGGCACAGGCGAACGACGTTTCGTCGCTCAGCTGCTGGGCATCGCTGACCGTGAGCCGGCACCCCTCGATCCAATCGTGCGACGACCCGTCAGCCAGCTTCACCACCACGACCACGGAATCGATGTGCCGTGGCGCGGACCGCAGCAGGCGCAAACGCTCGATGCCCCCGATGGGCTCGCCGTCGAGCCGGAATGCCAAACCAAGAAGGGGGACCGAGATGGGACCGCTTCCGTCAACGACGTATTCCACCTGATCGTGACCCTTCCGGATTCCGGTCGTGATCAGCATGCCAACCGCAAAGATTGCCAGCGCCCCAAGAACGATCCGAAGCCAGTAAGCCGGGGTCATACCATCCTCCCACAGTGGTGGTGTTCCACATCTGAACGTAATCGGCGCGCAATAGTTTCGTCTGTCCCTACCTTTCGGGCATGAGCCCGTTCGATGCGCTGCGCTGGGTGAACTCCTATGCCCGATTGCCCGAGTCGTTCCACCAGCGCGTGGCTCCGACGCCGTTGCCCGATCCCTACCTGGTGGCCTGGAACCCCGATGTCGGGGACCTCCTGGGCCTCCCGGCTGGCGCCGGCACGGACCCCGGGCTCGTGGCCGCGATCAACGGCACGGCGCTCCCGGCGGGCGCGGAACCGCTGGCGGCGATCTACGCCGGGCACCAGTTCGGTACGTGGGTGCCACAACTGGGCGACGGTCGCGCAATCCTTCTGGGTGAGGTCGAGACCCCGTCGCATGTCCGCTGGGAAGTGCAGCTCAAGGGTGCGGGTCCGACCCGCTTCTCCCGGATGAGCGATGGCCGCGCCGTCCTCCGCTCAACCATCCGCGAGTATCTCGCCAGCGAGGCGATGCACGGGCTCGGCATCCCGAGCACGCGCGCCTTGGCGATCATCGGCAGCGACGCCCCGGTCCAACGCGAGCGCACCGAGTCGGCGGCGGTCCTGGTGCGAGTCGCGCCGACGCATGTCCGGTTCGGAACCTTCGAGTTGTTCGCGTCGCGTGGGCTCGCGGCGGAAGTGCGGATTCTTGCCGACTACGTCATCGAGCACGACTATCCCCACCTGCTGCCGCTGCCGGAGGGGGAACGCCACGCAGCGTGGTACGCCGAGGTCGTTGCGCGTACCGCTCGACTCATGGCACAATGGACCGCGGTCGGGTTCGCCCACGGCGTGATGAACACCGACAACTTCTCGATCACCGGCCATACGATCGACTACGGACCGTATGGCTGGCTCGATCGGTATGACCCGGCACACATCTGCAACCACAGCGACCACGCCGGTCGCTACGCCTTCCGCCAGCAGCCGGCCGTCGGCCTCTGGAACTGCAACCGGTTGGGTGAGGCGCTGCACGGCGTAGTAGACGAAGCAGCCGCACTCGATGCACTCAGGGGATATCGCGGCATCTTCGAGGCAACGATGACGGAGCTCCTCCGCGCCAAGCTGGGGCTGTCCACCGCTGATCCGAGCGACGCCGAGCTCGCGACCGACTGGCTCGGGTTGCTGCACGACAGCGGAGCGGATTACACCCGGTCGTTCCGGGCTCTCTCTCGCTACGACGCCGCGTTGCCGACGAGCAGCGATGCCCTCCGCGCCGAGATCAACGACGGGCAGGCGCTGGATGCGTGGCGTGCGCGATATGACACGCGGCTCGACAGCGAACCGCAATCGACCGCCGAGCGTACCCGGCAGATGCTCGCGACCAACCCGAAGTTCGTGCTGCGGAACTGGGTGGCACAGGATGCGATCGTGAATGCCGAAGCGCGAAACTTCGATCGTATCCGGGAGGTGTGGAGCGTGTTGCGGAAGCCGTTCGACGAACACCCGGGTTTCGAGCACCTGGCGGAATCGCCGCCGGCGTGGGCCACTGGACTCGAAGTGAGCTGCAGCTCGTGATGTGGAGCGCCTACGGAGCGGCTTCGAGGAACTCCAGTCCCTGCGCGTCGTTGAGGGTGTGCCTGAGGGCCCAATCGTCCTCGAAGAGGAGGATCGACGCACCCTTGGCGTCGTAGAGCCGCATCCGGGCACGGCCCTCGGCGAGCTGCTCGATCTTCTCGTCGGGGCCACGCACCCAGCGCGCGTGACGGAACGGCAGCGGCTCGAGCTTGGCAGGCACGCCGTACTCGCCCTCCAGGCGGGAGAGCAACACGTCGAACTGCAGCATCCCCACCGCACCGACAATCGGTACCGGCCCCACGATCGAGTCCTGGTAGAACACCTGCACCGCGCCCTCCTCCGCGAGCTGCCTGAGCCCGGTGTCGAGGTGCTTGCGACGCAGCGGATCGGAGCCGCTGATCCGTGCAAAGTGCTGCGGCGCAAAGCGCGGGATCCCAGTGAACACGACCTCGCCGCTGGTCGAGATCGAATCCGATACCCGGAGCGTTCCGCGGTCGTGGAGCCCGATCACGTCGCCTGGCCAAGCTTCCTCGATCTCGACCCGCTCACGCGCCAGGAACTGCTGGGGCTGGCTGAGGCGCATCGTCTTCCCGGTGCGTGCCAGGGTCACGTTCATCCCGGCATCAAACTTCCCCGAGCAGATACGGACAAAGGCGATGCGATCGCGGTGTCGCGGATCCATGTTCGCCTGGATCTTGAACACGAAGCCGGTGAACTCCTCGTCGGTCGGCTTCACCGTGCGATCATCAGCCTCGCGCGGGAGCGGACCAGGCGCGAACTCGAGAAAGTCGTGCAGGAAGGGCTCGACACCGAAGTTGGTGAGCGCGGAGCCGAAGAACATCGGTGAGAGCGTGCCATCGAGGATCGCCGCCTCGTCCCACGGTAGACCCGCCATGTCGAGGAGGTCGAGCTCGTCGCGCACTGTCGCCATCGTGTCGGCGCCGAGCATGTCGACCAGCGTGGAACTGTCGAGTGGGAGGCGCGTGGTCTTGGTGAGTGTCGCCCCGTGGTCGGCATTCCGGTCGAAGACGAGGACCTCGCGACGGCGGCGATCGGCGACACCCACAAAGCCAGATCCCGTCAGGATCGGCCAGGTGACGGGATGGATCCCGATGCCGAGGTCGGCCTCGACATCGCTCACGAGTTGGAGCGGGTTGCCGCCGGGGCGGTCGCACTTGTTGACGAACGAAAAGATCGGCATCCGGCGCATCTTGCAGACGTCGAAGAGCTGCCGGGTGCGCTGCTCGACGCCGCGCCGGTTGTCGAGCAGCATCACGGCGCTGTCCGCGGCAATCAACGTGCGGTAGGTGTCCTCGGAGAAGTCGGCGTGACCGGGGGTGTCGAGCAGGTTGACCTGGTATCCCAGGTACTCGAACTGCAGCACGCTCGACGTGACCGAGATGCCGCGCTGCCGCTCGAGCTCCATCCAGTCCGAGGTCACGTGCCGCGCCGCACGGCGTGCCTTGACCGACCCGGCAAGATGGATCGCGCCGCCGTAGAGCAGCAGCTTCTCGGTGAGCGTGGTCTTGCCGGCGTCGGGGTGCGAAATGATCGCAAACGTTCGGCGGCGCGCGATCGCCTCGGCGAGCACGCGAGATTCGGCGTCATTCATCGGCCCCAAAATACACCCGGCGGCCGTTTCGCCCGGGGGCGCTCGCGATTAGGATCCGCCCGTCCCCCACCGGAACCTGCCATGACCCCCCGCCACTGGATCGCCCTCACGGCCCTGATATCGGGAATCGTCGCGACCTACCTGCACCTGTGGAAAATCGGCCTCGCTGGGACCCTTGCCTGCGGTGGGGGACACGGATGCGAGGTGGCCCAGTTCTCCTCGTACGGCTATTTCCTGCGACAGGACGTGGCACTCATCGGGGCGGTCGGGTACGCGCTCATCTTCATCACGGCCCTGATCGGCACGCGTCCGTCGCGCCTCGACGATTCCCGCGTGACAATGGCTCTGGTGGCGCTCATCTTGCCGGCATTCCTCTTCACGCTCCGCCTCAAGTACGGCGAGTTCATCGTCCTCAAGACGTTCTGCCCGTGGTGTGCCGTGTCGGCCACCACCATCACGTTGCACGTTTTGCTGGTGATCGCCGACTGGCGGCGGGTGCGACGGACAATGCCACCGACGTCCGCGTAAACGCGGGTGCCGCACGAGTGCGGCACCTGTGGGGGATCATCGCGTGACGGACGGCGTCGGCGCATTCCGATCCGCGTCACCCGGCATTTGGCGGAACGATATTGGATGATGTCCGGCGCCCGGTCCGCGTAAACGCGGGTGCCGGGCGTTGTCCATTTCCGTTCCGCATGAATGCGGGTGCCGGGCGTTGTCCATTTCCGTTCCGCATGAATGCGGGTGCCGCGCGTTGTCCATTTCCGTTCCGCGTAAACGCGGGTGCCGCACAAGTGCGGCACCTGTGGGGGATCATCGCGTGACGGACGGCGTCGGCGCATTCCGATGCGCGTCCACACAGGTGCCGCATTCCATGCGGCACCCGGCATTTGCCGGAACGATAATGGATGATGTCCGGCGCCCGGTCCGCGTAGACGCGGGTGCCGCGCGTTGTCCATTTCCGTTCCGCATGAATGCGGGTGCCGCACACGTGCGGCACCTGTTAACCCGGCCCGATTTCTTCGAGCCGCCCGACGTGGCGCAACTCGGGGAAGTAACGCGCTGTCAATCCAACCACTCCCAGCGTCAATCCGCCTCCGAGCAGCACCGCCGGCACCGCGCCGAAGAGCCGCGCCGTGACACCCGACTCAAACGACCCGATCTCGTTGCTCGACCCCACAAAGATCTGGTTGACGCTGGTGACGCGACCCATCAGATGGTCGGGCACAAGGAGTTGCAGCAGCGTCGAGCGCACCACGACACTCACCATGTCGACCGCTCCGGCGGCGGCGAGCGCTGCCATCGAGAGCCAGAGCGACCGAGAGAGGCCGAACACGATCGTGAACGCGCCAAACGCGGCAACGGCTCGGAGCATCGACCGACCCGCGCGCTCCATCGGTGGTCGCCACGAGAGCCAGACCGCCATCACCACAGCGCCGAGCGCTGGCGCCGCGCGCAGCAGGCCAAGCCCCCACGCCCCGACATGCAGGATATCGGCGGCGAAGATCGGCAGCAACGCGATCGCCCCACCAAACAGCACCGAGAAGAGGTCGAGCGTCATGGTGCCCAGCAGCAGGCGCTGGC
>JACDBX010000184.1 GCA_013694695.1 Gemmatimonadales bacterium
GCGCTGCACGGGCGGCGCCCCGGGCCGCCGGCGCGCCGCCCGTCGCGAGCACGGCCACGCTGAGCACGGCCGATATCGGCAGGCTCGACTGGCCCGTCGACGGGCGGATCGTGTTCGAGTTCGGACGCGACACCCTCCGCAATGGCGGGGTGATCATCTGGAATGGAATCGGGATCGGGGCCGACGCCGGTACCCCGGTGAAGGCGGTCGAGGCCGGAACGGTCGCAATGGTGCAGCGGCTGGGTACGTACGGACTTGCGGTGATCGTCGAGCACGGCGACGGCTACTATTCGCTCTACATGCAGCTTCGGAACGCGAGCGTGCAGGCCGACCAGAAGGTCACCAAGGGGCAGGTGGTGGGAACGGTTGGAGGGGAGAATTCCGACCACGGCGCGCATCTGTACTTCGAGATCAGGGGCAAGAACCAGATCGCGCTTGACCCGATGGCCTGGTTGCGCCGCCGCGGCTGAGGTCGCGGGCGACGCGGTGAATCAGGCAGCGCTGCCGATTCGCTCGCCGCCGTCGGCCTTGCCAGCCACAAGGGCACGTTCGACCAGGGCGAACATGTCCTCGGGCTTGTGGATGCCGGGGTGCGGAAACGATGCGATCCCGGCGCTCAAGGTGCATCGAACGCCAAGGTGCTGTTCGTCGAGCCCCGAGCCCTCAAGGCGGGCGCGGATCCGATGGACCGCATTTCGGGCGCCCTCGAGGTCCGTCTCGGGTAGCAGCAGCAGAAACTCCTCGCCGCCGTAACGGGCCACGAAGTCGGGCGCACGCAGTTCACGCTGCAGGAGCCGACCAAGGTCGCCCAGGACCCGATGTCCGCCGTCGCGACCGAGTCGCTCGTTGATGATGCGCATGCCGTCGACATCAAGCAGTACCATGCCGAAGGCCACTTCGTAGCGGCGGGCGCGCTCGAACTCCTCGCGGATCCGACGATCGAGCGCGTCGAGCGTGCCGCACCCGGTGAGGGGATCGACACTGGAGGCCAGCGACTGGCGGCGGGCAATGGCGCCCCGACGCTCCTCCGTCTCGAGTAGTCTCGAAGTGGCGACCACCACGTGCTCGGCGAAATCGAGTTGGCTCGGCACCAACGGCGGCTCGCCGTCGCGCGTTCGCAGCACCACGGTGCCCACGGCGCGTCCGAGGAGGACAATGGGGATTGCCGCGGCGGTTGCGATGTCGTCGGGTGGACCGTTGAGTGCGCTGCGCCCCGCCGCCGGCCCGTAGACGGTGCTGGATCCGGTGTCGGCGATGAACACGGTCTCGAGATTCGCGAGCGCGGCGGCGGCCTCCGGCCAGCGCTCCAGGTCGGCATCGGCATCCCGAAGCTTCGGCGCGTCGGAGGCGGCCAACAGCCGCCCGGACCCGCCCGCTACCTGATGCAGGATGCAGGTCACCGACCGGACCTCGAGGGCCTGGGACAGCGTCCTCACCAACGCGTGCAGCATCTCGTCGCGGTGCAACTCGAGGGCGACCTGCTGCAGCGCCTCGAATAGCCGCAGGTCGTTGGCGCCCGGACCGTGAGCGCTGATCCGCGGAGACACCAGGCGGGCTCGAATCCTCGCCAGCAGGTGCGGCGATTCACTGGGCATCAGGATCGCATCGTCGGCACCGGCCCGCGCCGCAGTCACGAGCTGCTCGACATCGTCGCTCTCGATCAGGACGACGACCTGTGCGCCGGCCTCGCGCGCCAGTGCAAACGCGTCGGCGAGCTGGGTGTGCGATTCGTCGAGGTGCTTGCAGGTCACCAGCAGCATCGCAGGCCGCACCGGGAGCTGGGCCGGATCATCGGCCTCGGCCACCTGGAACCCCGAGCGAAGGAGGCTTCGTTCCAGGCCATCGGGGCGGCACGACGGATCGCCGAAGAGGACCACCAACGGGCGTGGCGTCGGCGGGGAAACGGACCCCATCGGGATCACGGGAGAACTTTCAATGCGAACAAGTTCGGGCACCAGGCCTCGACGGGAAAAAACGATTGTGGATCCAGGCAAGAACGCAGAACGCCTGGGGGCCCATGTCTCAACACAGGGAGGATGCCCCACGGCACCGCGACGCGGATTCGCGATCGGGGCCACCGCCATCCAGCTCTTCACCAAGACCCCGAACATGTGGCGGGAGCCCGAGGTGACACCGGCGATCGCGGACGACTTCCGCCGTGCCCGCGACGTACATCCTGTCGGATTTGCTGTCTCGCACGATTCGTACCTGATCAACCTGGCCTCGCCAGACCCCGCCCTGCGGGCCCGCTCGATCGCCGCCTTCATCGGCGAACTTACGCGATCCGAGGCACTTGGCCTCGATGGGATCGTCTCCCATCCGGGCAATTTCATCGACGATCACGACGCCGGGCTGGAGCGCAATGCAACGGCGATCACGGAGGCGCTTCGCGCCGCCCCCGGTTCCGTGCCTGTGCTCCTCGAGACAACCGCCGGGTCGGGGACCGTCCTCGGACGCAGCTTCGAGGAGCTTGCGGCGATCCGCAATCTGGTGGCCGACGATGTCCGACATCGGGTCCGCTTCTGCGCCGATACCTGCCACCTTTACAGCGCCGGATACGACCTGGTCACCGAATTCGAAACCGTATGGGACACATGGGACCGCGTTATCGGCATCGATTTGCTCACCTGCCTTCACATGAACGACTCGAAGACGCCATTTGCGTCGCGACGCGACCGCCATGCCCTTATCGGCGAGGGATCGCTCGGCACCGAGCCATTCCGGCAGATCATGGTTTCCCCCCGTCTGGCGGGAATCCCGAAGATCCTCGAGACCCCCAAGGGCGATCTGGACGAGGTCACCAACGACCTGGCGATGCTGGCGCTGCTTCGCGCCATGGGGGGCGCGAATTGACCAGCCCCCCCGGCTCGGGGCATCTTCGCTGGATGCAATTCCCCGCCCTGCTCGTGATCGCTCTCGTCATCGTCACCCCCCTTGGCGCCCAGACCACCGCCCGCCTCACGCTGGGGGGGACCATGGGGACCGCCCTGGCGAGCGACGAGCTGGGTGGGCCTGTCTCCCTCGGCGCCGGTGTCCCGGTAACCGCGGCGCTCAGTCTCGCTCACCCGATCGGGACGGGCTACCGCGCGCTCGTCGAGGTGCGGGCAGGACGGGGGTCGCTTCACGCCGACAACAACGGGGAGAGCTCGAGCATCCCAGGCCTGACCACGGTGGGCGTGATGGTCCTCGTTGACGGTCCGGTGACGAGCCGGGTGCGATGGGAATTGGGCGCCGGACTGCTGAACTATCGGCCTGCAGAGCGGTCGGGGGTGTTCGGCCAGGGCGGTCCCACCCCGTGGATATTGGGCGGTGGATTGAGCTGGACGAGGCCACTTTCCGGTACACTCGATCTGGTGGCAAATGGCCGCTACGACTTCCATCAGTTCCGGAGCCGACAGCTCGATTCCCGGGGCTACACGCAGTATCAGGCGGTGCACCGCGTCGGACTGGGCATCGGCATCGAGAGGAGCTTCTGATGCGCCGTATCATTCCCGTCGCGGTCCTGCTCGGTGCAGCATGTTCCGACCTGATCTCGCCAACCCGGGTGCCGCCGTACGAGTACCGTCAGTTCGTGTCGAGCGGTGCGTCCGGCATCGACACCCTCACGTTCCGCTGGCCGCGCTCATTCCTCCCGGTGCGAATCTGGGTCGCTGATAATGAGCCGCTGCGCCAGCCGATCCTGACCGCCATCAGTCGCTGGCAGGGCGCGCTGCTGTTCGGCGAGTTTCGCGCAGAACTGGTGTCCGATTCATCAAGGGCCGACGTGATCGTACGGAACGTACCGGCGCCCGGTGGAATCGGGTTGTCGCGCATCCGCCTCGATGCCCTGGCACCCGAGTGTATCGGTGCCACCGACATTCGCACCGACG
The DNA here is from genome assembly GCA_013694695.1 of Gemmatimonadales bacterium. Classification (GTDB taxonomy): domain Bacteria; phylum Gemmatimonadota; class Gemmatimonadetes; order Gemmatimonadales; family GWC2-71-9; genus Palsa-1233. The sequence goes on from JACDBX010000184.1 coordinate 3,870, forward strand.
GCACGCTCACTCAGGTGATCCTGCCGATGCGGGTGTACATCTGGCCTCGCTTCAGCCCACAAAACCCGAACATCACGACCTGTTACGAGATCACCGCGACCCACGAACTCGGACACGTGCTCGGCATCATCAGTCCCAACCACTCGCCCGACCCGGGCGACGTGATGTTCAGCAACCCGGTCTTCAACGGGCTCAGTGACCGCGACATCTCGACTGCCGAAGTGGTGTCGCACATCACGCCCACGCTCACGCCAACGGGCCGCCGCTAGCCGCGTCGCGTCCGTGCCACCTCACGACCCGCCTATCTTTCAGGTCTGTCGCCGGCGGCACAGGCGCATCCCTTGATGGAGACGACATGACTGCACCGTCCACCGACAGCGACGTCAACGCACCCGACTGGGTGAACAATCCGGGACTGGTGTCATGGGTCGGCAGGATCGCCGCGCTCACCCGCCCGGATCGCATTCACTGGTGCGACGGGTCGCAGGATGAATACGACGTGCTCTGCCAGCAGATGGTCGACGCCGGCACGTTCGTCCGCCTGAACGAGACGAAGCGCCCGAACTCTTTCCTGGCGCAGTCCGACCCGAGTGACGTCGCCCGGGTGGAGGACCGCACGTTCATCTGCAGTGCACGCCGGGTCGATGCGGGACCGACCAACAACTGGATGGACCCGCGCGAGATGCGCACCACGCTGGACGGCCTCTTCGACGGTTGCATGCGCGGCCGCACCATGTACGTGGTGCCGTTCTCGATGGGTCCGATCGGGTCGCCGCTGTCGCACATCGGCGTTGAGCTGTCGGATTCACCATACGTGGCGGTCAACATGCGGATCATGACGCGCATGGGCCGGAAGGTGTTCGAGAGCCTGGGGAACGGCGCTTACGTGCCGTGCGTGCATTCGGTGGGCGCACCGCTCGCGCCCGGAGAGGCAGATGTTCCGTGGCCCTGCAACGCCGACCAGAAGTACATCGTGCACTTTCCGGAGGACCGCGAGATCTGGTCCTTCGGGTCAGGCTACGGTGGCAACGCGCTACTGGGCAAAAAGTGCTTCGCACTCCGCATCGCATCGGCCATGGGCCGCGACAACGATTGGATGGCCGAGCACACCCTGATCCTGGGCGTGGAGGATCCGAAGGGTGAGAAGACCTATGTGGCGGCCGGTTTCCCGAGTGCGTGCGGGAAGACGAACTTCGCGATGCTGATCCCGCCCGGGGGCTACGAGGGATGGAAGGTCACCACGGTGGGCGACGACATCGCCTGGATCAGGCCCGGCGAGGATGGCACGCTCTACGCCATCAACCCGGAAGCTGGCTACTTCGGCGTCGCGCCCGGGACGTCGTACCACACCAACCCGAATGCGATGGCCACGATCGAGACGAACACGATCTTCACGAATGTCGCACTGACGCCCGATGGCGATGTCTGGTGGGAGGGGATGACCGAGCAGCCGCCGGCACAGCTCACTGACTGGCGCGGCAACGCCTGGACCCCGGAATCGAAGACGCCCGCCGCCCACCCGAATGCCCGGTTCACTGCTCCGGCGTCGCAATGCCCGTCGATCGATCCGGCCTGGGAGGACCCGGCGGGTGTGCGCATCGCGGCGTTCATCTACGGTGGCCGGCGCGCCACGACCGTGCCGCTGGTCTACCAGTCCTTCAACTGGAACTACGGTGTGTACCTCGGTGCGACCATCGGGTCGGAGACGACCGCTGCCGCAGCCGGCGCCGTCGGCAACGTGCGCCGCGACCCGTTAGCGATGCTGCCGTTCTGCGGCTATCACATGGGCGATTATTTCAACCACTGGCTGCAGATCGGACGCGGCCTCAAGGTGCCGCCCCGAATCTTCTGCGTGAACTGGTTCCGCAAGGATGAAAACGGGAAGTTCATCTGGCCCGGTTTCGGGCAGAACATGCGAGTGCTCGAGTGGGTGGTTAATCGGGTTCATGGTCGCGGCGCGGGAATCGAATCGCCGATCGGATGGATGCCCCGCTACGAAGACCTGAACTGGGAAGGCCTCGACTTCCCGCGCGAGACGTTCGAGAAGCTGATGGAGGTAGATCGCGAACAGTGGAAGGCCGAACTGCTGTCGCACCGTGAGCTGTTCGAGATGCTGTACGACCGCCTGCCCCAGGAGTTCATGTGGATGCGCGAGCTGATCCTGTCGGCGCTGTGGCGCAGCCCCGAACGCTGGAGCCTGGGCGACGAGCGGATCTGATCCCCGGCCGGGGCGCCTGACATGACCCGCCATGCGGAGATCATCCGCGATCCACTCTGGGACAACATCCGCCTCGAGCCGGATGCAGTCGCGGCGCTCGACACCCCGACCGTGCAGCGACTCCGGCATGTCCGCCAGCTCGGACACGCCTTCTTGGTGTACCCCGGTGCCACCCATTCCCGCTTCGAGCATGCGCTCGGCGCGTACCACCTCACGCGACGCGCGCTCACCGTGCTCGGCGATCGCGGCGATCTTCGCGGCGTGCCTCCCGAGGACTGCGTGGCGGTGCGCCTGGCCGCGCTGCTGCACGACATCGGCCACTACCCGTTCTCCCACGCCCTCGAGGAAGCCGGCTTCCCCAGTCACGAGGCGCTCGGCGCCCGGCGCCTCGGCGAGGGCGAACTCGCTGGCGTGCTACGACAGGTCGGCGGCGATGCACTGATCGAGCGGATAGCCGAGCTCATTCAGGGCCGGAGCGATTCACCGCTCGCCGGCCTGATTTCGGGCTCGCTCGATCTCGACAAGATCGATTACCTGAGTCGCGATGCCCGGATGTGCGGCGTGCCGTATGGCACCGTCGATGTCGATCGCCTGCTGGCATCGATCGCCCTCGTCGAACAGGACGACGGGCGGCGTGCCGTGGGTGTGCACGAGAAGGGGGTGAGCGCGCTTGAATCGCTGCTCTTCGCCAAGTACCAGATGTACCGCAACGTCTATTGGCACCATGCCGTGCGGTCGGCAACGTGCATGTTCAAGCGGGCGGTTCGCGCGGCGGTTGGCACGGGACGCCTCGACGCGGAGTTCGTCGCCACTGCGACCGACGGCTCGCTGATGACGGAACTGCTGGCGCATGACCCAACCGGAATCGGCCGCGCGGTGCATGAGCGTCGCCTCTACAAGCGCGCGCTCGACATGCCGGCGAGCGAGGTGCCCGACGACCTCCCCACGTGGCTGTCCGACGATCCCGATGCGGTCGAACGCGCCGAGGATGCGCTCGCGGCGGAACTGGGGCTCGAACCGGGCGCGGTGCTCGTCGACTTTCCCGCCCGCGCGTCGATGCTGAGCGTCGACCTCCCGCTGGCAACGCGTGATGGGCACGCGGAACGGCTTACCGATGCGGGGCGGGCGGGCCAGCTCGGCTTGCCGCGAGTCGCCGATGAGCTCTACCGCAGCGCCCGCCGGCTCAGGGTGTTCACCGCCGTTCCGCGCCGGCTCACTGGCGTACCGGCGTTGCTCCGCCGTTGACGCAAGACGGGCCGGCGCACAGTGCGCCGGCCCGTTTCACAACAACCCCCGTCGCCTATCAGCCCCGGATCGCCGGCACCTCGCCGGTGGGCGGCGCGATCGCCTCGACCTTCACCAGAATCGTGGTGATGTTGTCGAGGCCACCGCGGTGATTCGCGTCGGCGATGAGCTTGTCGATCATCTGCTCCAGGTCGAGATCAGCGCTGAGGATCTCGAGCAGGTCGTCGTCGTCAAGCATTCCGGTGAGCCCGTCGGACGCGAGCAGGATGAGGTCGTCGGCCTCGAGCGTGCCGAGGTAGAGGTCGGGAACGACGTCGCCATTCGAGCCGACACAACGGGTGATCACGTTGGCGTAGGGGTGCACCCGCGCCTCGACCGCGGTGAGGCGACCGGCGTCGACCTGTTCCTGCACGTAGCTGTGGTCCTTGGTGATCTGCGTCAACACACCGCCGCGGAGGAGGTAGGCCCGTGAATCGCCCACCTGCCCGATGAGGTAACGCCGCGGAAGGAGCGCCAGCGCGGTCACCGTGGTGCCCATGCCCCGCTTGTCCTCCTCCGCGATGGTGCGATGGAAGATCGCGCCATTCGCCGACCGGATCGCCGAGACCATCTGCGCCATCAGCTCGTCATCACTCATCCCGCGCACCGGCCGGAACTCCTCCGCGACAAGCCGTGAGGCCATGTCGCTGGCGACCTCACCCGCAGCATGGCCGCCCATGCCGTCAGCGACCACGAAGAATCCGCGGTCACTCGCCATGAGATATGTGTCCTCGTTCCCGGAGCGCACCACTCCCACATCGGTGCGTGCAGCACACATGAATCGCATTCAGCGTACCCGAAGCAGGAAGTAGTAGAGAACCAGCGCTGCACCGATCACGGCCGCGATGATCCAGGTCGCGGGAGCGCGGGAGCGCGCTGCCGGGATTTCCTCGTAACCATAACCCCCGAAGGCCACGCGACCCGGGTGCGCCCGGGGCGTCGCGACAATCTCCGTGGCGTCACCCTCTTCGATCACGCCTGGATCGCCGAGACCCGCAGCGCCGATCAGCGAAGGTTGAGCCCCGGTGTCGGGAGCGGAATCTTCCCATCGGTCGCGCGGGTTGAACGCCAGCACCACTTCACCCAGGCGAAGCTCGGAGCCGGGCGCGAGCGGCAACGCTCCGATCACTGCCTCACCGTCCACCCACGTCCCGTTGACCGAATCGAGATCGGTCACCGTCCACACCGCCCCGCGCAGGCGGAGTTCCGCATGATCTGCGCTCACGCTCGCATGGTCGATCCGCAAGCCGCTCGCCGGATCGCGACCGATCCGGAGCGTTGGCGACCGGACAGCCATGTGCGGTGAGCCGGAAACCCCGCGGGAACGCACCAGCAGCACCGCCAGCAGGGCGCCAAGCGCGCCGTGAGACTCAGGCGCGAGAGTGTCGGAGCCGGTATCGCGACGCGGCGGACCGTCCAGGGTGGGCTCCGTGGTGAGGCATGGTGGGTCAGGGGTGGGAAACCTATCCGCCGCCGGGGTGACGGGGCAAGGAAATCAGGCCTCTCCGACCTCGACTGCCTTCAGCCCGCGCCGCACCCACGACGAGAACACCACGAAACCAGCCACGATGGTGAACCAGCTCAGGATCGACCGCCAGATGATGGTGTAGAGCGGGGCCAGCGTTCTCGGCACGTAGACGCTCATCACGGCCGCTGACAGGATCTCCGCGATCCCCGAGGCGCCTGGCGTGGGCGCGAAATACAGCAGGAACGTGATCAGCGTCTGGAGCAGAAGTACATCGACGAAATTCGCCTCGATCCCCACCGCTCGAAGGGCCACGTATCCCGCCAGAAGCTTGTTGGCGTGGCTTGGCCCCGAGATGATCGTGGCCCACAGCAATGCGAGCCATCCGCGAGGGCTGTTGAACCGGCGCAGGCTGGCGTGCGCCTGGTCAATCCCCCGCTGCACCGCCTCGAGCCGCTCGGCAATCCGCGCGTTGCGCCGCCCGAGCGACACCGCAATGCGGTGAACCAACCGGGAAACCAGCTTCGGCGCGATCATCACTGTGATCAGCAACACGCCGAGGATCCCGAACACCCCCATGCTCCCCTTGAAGAGGTCGAGGAGCGAGAGGCCGAGCACGTCACCCCGCGTACCCAGCGACTCGCCAGCACCGAACAGGAGGGCCACCGGGCCGCAAATGGCGAAGAAGATGATGGTCGCGATGAATGACATCAGGACGGTCGTCATCGCGATCGGGACCGGTATCCCGGTGCGGCGCATCCCATACACCTGCATCGGCGACGAGCCGGCCTGCAGCGGCGTGACGTACGATCCCCACGCCCCCATGCCGCCTGCCAGCACCAGCCCCCAGAACGACGGGCGCGGGTGCACCTCGCGCGCCAGGATCCAGAGGCGTGCCCCACCCCCAATCCAGTCCATCGAGGCGAGGACCAGCCCCGCCGCCACCCATCCCCATTGGATGCGTGCCAGCGAGGCGATGAACCCACTCGCGTCATTGCCGTAGACGAAGACGCCGATGTAGCCCGCGAGGGAGATGACGACGAAGAGTTCGAAGCCGCGCCGGAGGGCGGTCGGGGTGAGAAGGCGAGGCATCGGACGGAAACGTACTGGCGCGTGCGGGCCGGGAAAAGCCGGCGGGCAGGGATCTCCCTTTCGCGGGGTCCTGCTTCCGATACGTTTCACGGGTGACGAAACCCGTGATCCGCATCGTGAACGCCCGCCAGCACAACCTCAAGGGCATCACCGTCGACATACCGCGCCGTGCGATCACCGTCGTCACCGGACCATCGGGATGCGGCAAGAGTTCGCTGGCGTTCGACACCCTGTACGCCGAGGGACAGCGACGCTACATCGAGTCGCTGTCGACGTACGCCAAGCAGTTTCTGGAGCGGATGCCCAAGCCACTGGTTGACCGGCTCGAGGGGATCGCCCCGGCGGTCGCGATCGAGCAACGCGCACCGGTGATGTCGTCACGCTCCACCGTCGGCACCGCGACCGAGGTCTATGATCACCTGCGGCTGCTCTGGGCGCGAGTGGGGATCCAGTCGTGCACCGTTTGCGGGGCGCGAGTTGCCCGCGACACGCCGCAGGCGGCGGCCGACACCGTGATCGCCGCCGGTGGCGGGCGGCTGCAGGTCACCTTCCCGTTGCCGCCCTCGGCACGCCTGTCGCATGCCGCCACGGCCGACAACTTGCGCGCCATGGGATTCCTGCGGGTGAGCATCGACGGGGTCGCGCACCATCTCGACGAGTTGCCGTCCGGCTCCGATCTCACCCAGGCCGGTGAGGTGCTGGTGGTGGTCGATCGGCTGGTCGTGACCGCCGATGCACCGGGGCGGCTGACCGAGGCGATTTCCACCGCGTTCGCCGAGGGCGAGGGGATCGCCATCGTGCTGCTCGATGCCGATCGGCTGCGGTTCACCGAGTTTCCCGCATGCAGTGCGTGCGACACACGGGCGCCGGCGATCACGCCCGCGCTCTTTTCGTTCAACAATCCCCGCGGCGCATGCCCCGAGTGCAACGGCTTCGGGGCAGTGCTGCAGTATGACATGGCTCTGGTGGTGCCCGATTCGGAGCGATCGATTGATGAGGGAGCGATCGATCCGTGGACGAAGCCGCGGTACGATGCGCAGCGCCGCCTCCTCGCCACCACCGCGAAAAAGCTCGGGGCTGACCTCGGTGCGCCGTGGGACACGCTCGATCCGGCGATCCACGAAACGCTGCTGCGCGGAAAGGTGGGGCGCTTCGTCGGCATCTTCCCCTTCCTCGAGGCGCTTGAGGCGAAACGCTACAAGCAGTACATCCGGGTATTCCTGCGACAATATCAGCTCGCGCACGAGTGCCCCGTGTGCGGTGGCACACGCCTCAAGCCGGAGGCACTTGCGGTCCGCGTCGCCGACCGCTCGATCGCCGAGGTGGCTGCACTCACGGTCGACGATCTCGACAACTGGCTTCGCGACCTGGACCTCACCGACACTGCGCGTCAGGTCGCTGCGCTGATTCATGAGCAGGCGGAGTCACGGGTGACGTATCTGCGTGACGTGGGCCTCGGCTACCTCACGCTGGACCGCCAGACGCGCACGCTGTCGGGCGGCGAGGCACAGCGGATCGCGCTCTCAAACGCGCTCGGATCCCGGCTGGTCGATGCGCTGTACGTGCTCGATGAGCCGTCGATCGGGTTGCACCCGCGCGACACCACGCGGTTGCTCGAGATGCTCCGGCGACTGCGTGACCTCGGCAACACGCTGGTGGTGGTCGAGCATGACCCGGCGGCGATCCGCGAAGCAGACTGGATGGTCGAGCTGGGCCCGGGCGCCGGCGAGAAGGGCGGCGAGGTGGTGTACGCCGGCCCGGTGGCGGATGCGCATGGGACGCTCACCTCCGACTACCTGGAGGGGCGCAAGCGGATTGGCGTCCCGTCGCTGCGCCGACCCGCTGCCAAGCCATGGCTCAGGATACGCGGTGCGCGACTGCACAACTTGCAGGGTGTCGACGCTGATATCCCGCTCGGCACGCTCACCGCGATCACCGGCGTGTCGGGGTCGGGGAAGAGCACGTTCGCGTATGACGTGCTGTTTCGGCAGCTGGAGCATGCGCTCCAGGGCGGCCACTCAGCGAAAACGCATCTGGGCGAGGCCGTCGGCTCGGTCACCGCGCTCGAGGGTGCGGAGTGGCTCTCCGATGTGGTGCTCGTTGACCAGACACCGATTGGCCGGTCGCCGCGGTCGAATCCGGTGACCTACATCAAGGCGTTCGACGAGATTCGCGAATTGTTCGCATCACAGCCGTTGGCGAAGCAGCGGAAGTACACCCCCGGCACGTTCTCGTTCAACGTGGCGGGCGGCCGCTGCGAAGCGTGTGACGGCGCCGGGCACCTGCAGGTGGAGATGGTGTTCCTGGCCGACGTGTACGTTCCGTGCGAGGTCTGCCGGGGAGCGCGATTCAAGCGCGAAGTGCTCGACGTCCGGATCCAGGGATCTTCGATCGCCGACGTGCTGCAGTGGAGCGTGGACGAGGCGATCCGGCGCTTCCGCCACCAACCACGGCTGGGTGCCGCGCTGTGGCAACTGCAACAGGTCGGGCTCGGCTACCTCCGCCTTGGCCAGCCCGCCACCACGCTCTCGGGCGGCGAGGCGCAGCGGCTCAAGATCGCCCGCGAGCTGCTTGGCGCGCAGCGCCGCAGCGGCCGCAAGCTCTATCTCCTCGACGAGCCGACCACGGGCCTCCACCTCGACGACGTCCGGGTGCTGATCGGCATCCTCGACAAGCTGGTCGATGCGGGGCACACGGTGGTGGTGATCGAACACCACCTCGACGTGATCAAGCGCGCCGACTGGGTGATTGACCTGGGGCCCGAAGCGGGTGCTGCCGGCGGCCAACTGGTGGCGCAAGGTCCGCCTGAGGTGATCGCTGCAACGGAAGGGTCGTGGACCGGGCGGTACCTGCGTGAGGTGCTGGCAGAGGCGGCCTCGACCAGACGCGAAGGGCAGGGCCCGAAGGCCCCGCCCCTTGCCACCGAACAGTAGTGCCGGCGTTCAGCGTCGCGCGCGGCGTCCCTCGGCCATGAGCGCCTCGATGTCGGCTGCCGTGCGGGGCGCATCCTTGGTGAGGTTCTCGGCGCCGGTGGGGGTCACAAGAATGACATCCTCGATCCGCACACCGAGCGCTTCGCCCGGGATATAGATGCCCGGCTCGATGGTGAACGTCATCCCGGCCTTCAGCGGCGTGAAATACGGGCCGACATCATGCACATCCATGCCGACCCAGTGCGACAGGCCATGGATGAAATACCGGGTGCAATCGCCCGGGGCGCACAGGTCACCGGAGTGGTCCTTCATCCAGGCACGTGCGATGGTCTGGATTTCTGCGATGGTGATACCGGGTTTGGTGGCATCGATCGCGGCCTGCTGCGTCCCCAGCACGAGATCGTAGATCGAGCGTTGACGTGGCGTGAACCGTCCCGACATCGGGTAGGTGCGAGTGAGGTCTGCCGTGAAGTAGCCCCATTCCGCCGCGGCATCAACAAGCATCACGTCGCCCGGCTCGGTCTGCCGCCGTGAGAGATCGTAGTGGAGGATCGTGGAGTTGATTCCGGACCCGACTATGCTCGGGTAGCCGACGCGCTCGGCGCCGTGGCGTCGGAAGGTGTATTCGACCAGCGCCTCGACCTCGTACTCCCACATCCCCGCCCGCGACTGTTTCATCGCCTCGCGGTGGGCCTCGGCCGAGATCACCGATGCGCGGCGAAGCCGGCGCAATTCGTCACTGTCCTTCACGAGCCGTAGCATTCCCATCACGGTTCGGGACGGCACCCTGCTCAGTCCGTGGGCGGCGGCGATGGAATCGACGATCACGACCATTGAATCGACCGGCGCACTGCCCGGCGCGGCCCCAGGTGCGCGACGCACCGCCGGCCGCACGCCGATCTCGCGGAACCCCGTCAACGCACGCCCGCCGGAGTCCGCCGAGGTGCGTGCCGCCGACCACGCGTCGCGCCGTGGCGGTGGGGCAGTGAGATAGAGGAGCACCTGCCCGCCGGCGCTGCCGGAATCGGGCTGGATCGCCACCAGCGCACCGTTCGGAGACTCAATGCCGGTCAGGTAGAAGAAGTCGTTGTTCTCGCGGTAATCGGAGTCCTGCGGATATTCCCCGTCGATGCTCCGAACGCGCGACGCGTTGATCACCAGCACGCCCTTGGGCATCGTCTGCAACAGCGCTGCGCGCCGGGCCTGAAGGAGGTCGACGGGCACCGGGCCGCCGGGCGCATCGGATTGGCCGACCAGCGGCAGGGCGGCTGCAAGCGACAGTCCAACGAATCCTGCAACGACAGTGCGAACCATGGAGCGTCCTCGGGGTTGAGTCATGCCCGGATACACAACGGGCCGCCGATGCGTACGCAGCGGCGACCCGGTTCGTTCCAGACGGCGATCAGCCGCCTACTTCTCTTCCTTGAACTGGGCGTGGCGCCGCAGCATCGGGTCGTACTTTCGAAGCTCCATCCGCTCGGGATGCTTCTTCGGGTTCTTCGTCGTCGTGTACATGTAGGCGCTCTCGGTGCTCCGGAGCTTGACCTGCACGCGTCCCTTCTTGGCCATGGTGTCGTTCCCCCGCCCTTACCAGGACGCCTTGCGGACGCCCGGGATGTTTCCCTGGAGCGCCTGTTCACGGAACGCGATGCGCGAGAGACCGAAGCGGCGCACGAATGCGCGCGAACGCCCGGTCATGGCACAGCGATTGACCACACGCGACGGCGACGAATTGCGCGGCAGCGCCTGAATCTTCCGGTTCGCCAGCTCCTTCTCGGCAGGAGAAGCGGTGAGCGACTTGATCGTCGCCTTCAGCTCCTTCCGCTGGTCGGCGTACCGGGCCACCAGCTTCTCGCGCTTCTTGTTGCGCTCAACCCAACTCGTCTTCGCCATCGAATCCCCACTGCGTGCGTAATGCCCCGGCCATTTTGGCGGGGACAGGAATCAGCCCTGAAAGATGGGGGAATGGCGGGGATATGGGAAGGGGCTGGCTTGAGTCATCGGGGACCGCAGACCGTAGAGCTGATGGCTGATGGCTGATGGCTGATGGCTGATGGCTGATGGCTGATGGCT
>JACDBX010000187.1 GCA_013694695.1 Gemmatimonadales bacterium
CCGGTGGCATCGGCGAGATCATCGAGAGCCCGATCCGGTCGAACTTCCGTGAGGGGCTCACGGTGCTCGAGTACTTCATCTCGACGCACGGCGCGCGCAAGGGTCTTGCCGACACCGCGCTCAAGACGGCCGACGCCGGCTACCTGACCCGCCGCCTCTGCGACGTGGCGCAGGACGTGACTGTCACCGAGGAAGATTGCGGAACGGTGATGGGCCTCGAGATCATGGCGCTCAAGGAGGGCGAGGACGTGATCGAGGGACTGCGCGAGCGGATCCTCGGCGTTGTCGCTGCGGAAGATGTCTTCGATCCGCACGAACTCGACGAGTACGGCGATCCGGTGCTGCTGGTGGAGTCGGGCCAGCTCATGGACGAGGAAGTGTCGCAGAAGATCGAGGACTCCGGGATCGAGAAGGTCCGGATCCGCTCGGTGCTCACCTGCGAGAGCAAGCGCGGCGTCTGCCGGATGTGCTACGGCCGCAACCTCGCCACAATGGAACTGGTCGATCTCGGCGAGGCCGTCGGCATTCTGGCGGCGCAGTCGATCGGCGAGCCCGGCACGCAGCTCACCCTGCGGACCTTCCACATCGGCGGCACGTCGTCGCGCATCGCCGAGGAGGCGGAGCGTCGCGCCCGGACCGACGGACTGGTGACGTACACCGAGGACCTCGAGTGGGCGGACGTCCCGGTCGAGTACGAGGATGGCGTCAAGACCAGCATCCGGATCGCACTCACCCGCGAGACCGAGTCGGTGGCTGAGGAAACGAAGGCCGGCATCGTGATCGTCGATGCCAAGGACAAGGGTCGCGCGCTCAACCGTTACCCGGTTCCCGAAGGCGCACTGCTGCAGGTGGTGGAGGGCGACGCCGTTTCCAGGGGCGACAACGAGAAGCGCCCGACCGTGTTGTACACCTGGGACCCGTACAACGACCCGAGCATCATCAAGAGCAACGGCGAGCTGCGGTGGAAGGACCTCGTGCCGGGAGTCACGCTGCGCGAGGAACTCGACGAGGGTACGGGCCTTCGCTCGGTGGTCGTCGTCACCGACCCCGATCGTGAGCTGCACCCGTCGGTGCTGGTCTACCAGCCGAACCGCAAGGATCCGCAGGAATACACCCTGGCCGAGGGGTCGCGCATCATCTTCGGATCGCCGACTGACCCGGTGACGCGTGCGATGGACCTGCCGGCTGAGGCGAATCCGTGGTCGGAGGGATTCAAGGTTACCGAGTACCCGATCAACGTGGCGTGGCCGAGCAAGTCGAAGAAGGAGGCCAAGGACAAGACGGTCTTCCTGTCGCCTCCGGTGAAGGTGAGCAAGGGCGTGACGATCACCAAGATTCCGCGCCAGGCGTACAAGACGCGCGACATCACCGGCGGCCTCCCGCGGGTGGCGGAGCTCTTCGAGGCGCGTCGTCCGAAGGATCCGGCGACGATGGCCGAGATCGATGGTGTGGTGAAGTTCGGCGAGATCAAGCGCGGCAAGCGCGAGATCTACGTCTACCCGGTTGCGCCCGACGGCACCATTCCGGAAACGGTGGAGGCGCGCCTGTACGAGGTACCGGCCGGCAAGCACCTCCGGGTGCACGAGGGCGATCGGGTCCGGGCGGGTGACCGCCTCACCGAGGGACCGGTGTCACCGCACGAGATCCTCGGGATCAAGGGACCGCGCGCGGTGCAGGAGTACCTCCTGAATGAAGTGCAGGAGGTCTACCGCCTGCAGGGTGTGCGCATCAACGACAAGCACATCGGCGTGATCGTGCGCCAGATGCTCCAGAAGGTGCGAATCACCGATCCGGGTGATACCACGTTCCTCGATGCGGAAACGGTCGATCGCCAGACGTTCCGTGACGAGAACGACCGGGTGGTGCGCCGCAAGGCCAACCCTGCCACGGCGGAGCCGGTGCTCCTTGGCATCACCAAGGCATCACTCACGACCCAGTCGTTCATCTCGGCCGCGTCGTTCCAGGAGACCACCCGCATCCTCACCGACGCCGCGATCCGCGGTGCGCGGGATGAGCTGCGGGGCCTGAAGGAGAACATCATCATCGGTCACCTGATTCCGGCAGGCACCGGTCACTACCGGTATGTCGACCTGGAGATCCAGCCGCCCGAGGGCTTTGAACCGCCCCCGCCGGCACCGGAGCCCGAGGCGATCATCATTCCCGATGTGGCGGTGTTGATGGCAGCGGAGGAAGTGGAGGCGTAGCAGACGGCTCGTATGTCGCACGCCAAGTGATGGACGACGAAGCAGCCGGCTTCCCGCAGGGAGGCCGGCTGATTTCGTCTGGAAGCGGGTGGGTGGGCGCCATTTTTTTCATATTCCGGTGTTGTCCGTGGACGATAACCAGCAGGTCAGGCTGCGGAGATGGTTCGCCGTTGGCTCAGAATGCGATGGCCCAGTATGTCGCGCAGGCGCAACATGGCATGGCATTCAGGTCATGCATTCGGTGCCCTCCGGCGATTGGGGGGGCCGACCGGAAACCGTTGTGCAGAGCGCCTTTGCCTCAAAATTGATTCGACTGGCGTGGTAGGCCCACAAGTTGCATTCTCATGTCGTCCCAAGCTGGTTCCTCTATCCCGCCTTGGGATTACGACGCCGTACCGAGCCATAGGTACGCTCCGCCCACGACAGGGCACCTGCGTCCCGAGAAACAGCAGGGAGCGGAATGCGACGTAATTGAACAGGTCGTCGATTTCGTTTCGGAAATGTACTCCCGCGAACATGTGCGCCTGGCGGCTATGGATGCGTCGAATTGGAATAGGAGCCAGGGTTTGACCGCTGTCGCAGCGGACTCTTCCAGACTATTGACACAGGATGCACCGATGACTCGCACCCTAATTCTTGCCGCCGCCGTCGCTTTGACCTTCCCGGTCGGCCAGGTTTCTGCCCAGCAGTTCACCTGCGTGATGGGCATGGCAGACGCGTTCTCGTCGACCGAATCGTCCCGGGAGCAGGACGCGCAGAGGGCGGAAGCCGGCCCCGGCATCGACCGGGTCGCAGTTGCCGCATTGGCCTGTGACGGCCGGACGTTCCTCAGCGCCAACCCGTCAGTGCTTCGGCGCGACAGCGGGAACCGGGGTTCGTGGGGGATGAGCCTCCGGGGTGCGTCGATGGGGATGTCGGGCGCGCTGGGCGGTGATCGCTTCGGGGTGCGAGGCGACGACGACGCCACGACGCCGAGGCCTTCCACCGGGTCGGACCTTGCTGTCGTGCGCCTGGACGCCGATGCGAATACCGGCGGCCCGGCGTCGGACGTGCCCGGGGCCATCTGTGCCTACCTCGGTGGAACCAACTGCGCCGGTGGCACCGGCGGCTCCGACTTGGGCGGGGGATACGGCGCAGACGGCAATCCCGGACAAATCATCAGCCAGGATCCTTCCGCGTTCGTCGCCGTAGTCCAGGCGGCAAATGGTTCCAACGGAAACGGGTGGGGCAGCGGCGGCAACGGCAATGGCAATAACGGCAATGGCAACGGAAATGGTGGCGCCGGCGACCCGGGCGTCAACCCGGATGAGGGGCTCGGTGGGACGGTGCTGGACCCGCTGGACGACCCAGTTGGTGCGGCGGCGATCGCGCCGGAACCAGCGACGATGACGCTGCTCGCGAGTGGCCTGGTCGGCATGGCGCTCGCTGGGCGGCGTCGGAAGAATCAGAAGCGCTAAGCGGCCGCTCGGTTTGCGGGCGTCGACGGGCCGGAAGCTCCATGCTTCCGGCCCGTTTTGGCGCCGTTCCACCCCGGAGACCGGGGGGCGCCGCCACCGACCACCCGCACCTGGTGCCCCAACGGGTACCGGCGGTCCGACATGCTCCTGTCCGCGGAGGACGCCCACTTGCACCCCGACCCGTAGTTCGCGTATCTTTGGGGTCTGTCTCCGATTTCGACACGAAGTCGGCCCTTTGCTACTGATGGTTACGCGAACACAACGGGTCCATGCCGACGATCAACCAGCTCCTGCGCCACGGTCGCACCGAACCTGCCTACAAGGGCAAGTCGCCGCACCTCAAGAACAACCCGCAGAAGCGCGGGGTGTGCACCCGGGTGTACACCACCACGCCCAAGAAGCCGAACTCGGCACTGCGCAAGGTGGCAAAGGTGCGGCTGGTCGGTGGGGTCGAGGTTATCGCGTACATCCCGGGCGAGGGGCACAATCTCCAGGAGCACTCGATCGTCATGATCCGCGGTGGCCGCGTGAAGGACCTGCCGGGGGTGCGCTATCACATCCTCCGCGGGACCCTCGACGCCGCCGGTGTCAACGATCGCCGGCAGAGCCGTTCGAAGTACGGCGCCAAGCGTCCCAAGGCCGGTGCGCCGGCTGGCAAGGGAGGTAAGAAGTGAGCCGCCGCAACAAGGCCGTCAAGCGCATTGTCCCGCCGGATCCGCGCTACGACAGCCAGACCGTGTCGAAGTTCGTCAGCAACCTGATGAGCCAAGGCCGGAAGTCGCTTGCGGAGTCGATCTTCTATCGCGCGATGGACATGATTGAGGAGCGCACCGGGCAGCCCGGCGTCGCCGTGTTCAAGCAGGCCGTGAACAACGCGAAGCCGGCCGTCGAGGTGAAGAGCCGCCGCGTTGGTGGCGCCTCGCTTCAGGTGCCGGTCGAGGTTCGCCCCGAGCGCCGGACGGCGCTGGCCATGCGCTGGCTCATCTCCTACGCCCGCTCGCGCGGCGAGAAAACGATGGCCGAGCGCCTCGCCGCAGAGCTGATCCTGGCGTCGAAGGGTGAGGGGAACACGATCAAGAAGAAGGAAGACACGCACCGGATGGCGGAAGCGAACCGGGCGTTTGCGCACTACCGCTGGTAGGCTGGCGCAGCAGGCAGTTACAACGGTTCACGTGAGCTGACGGTTTCGGCCCACCTCTGATCCTTCAACAACGCCGGGATGCCCATGGGGTATCCCTGTCTCGGGTGAGAACCCGGACGCTGGCGCGGAGCGATACCGCGGGCTGTATGCCCGGTCCGGTCGCCCCGCTTTTTCGCTGGGTGGAATGGTGCGGAGCCTCGCACCTGTGACTATTGGAGAGACGGAACACCATGGCACGTGTCACTGCGGTTGAGTTGTACCGGAACATCGGCATCATGGCCCATATCGACGCGGGCAAGACGACGACGACCGAGCGCATCCTCTATTACACCGGCAAGAGCCACAAGATCGGTGAAGTCCACGATGGTGCAGCCACCATGGACTGGATGGAGCAGGAGCAGGAGCGGGGCATCACGATCACGTCGGCTGCCACCACCTGTTTCTGGACGCGCCACGGCGAGAGCGACGACCTGGGCAGTGGGCCGGAGCACCGGATCAACATCATCGACACACCGGGCCACGTCGACTTCACCGTCGAGGTGGAGCGCTCGCTCCGCGTGCTCGATGGCTGTGTGGCACTCCTCGACTCGGTGGCCGGCGTCGAGCCGCAGACCGAGACGGTGTGGAAGCAGGCCGACCGGTATGGCGTGCCCCGGATGATCTTCGCCAACAAGATGGACCGCGTCGGCGCCAACTTCGATCGCTGCCTGGCCATGATCAAGGACCGCCTCAGCCGCCGCGCCTTCGCGCTGCAGCTTCCGGTCGGGTCGGGCGAGACGTTTACCGGACACATCGACGTGATCACACGTCGCCAGTTCATCTTCGACGACTCGACGATGGGCCGGAAGTTCCAGGTGGTCGACTGCCCGCCCGAGTATCTCGACGCCGTCAACGAGGCGCGGCACGCCGCGATCGAGGCCGCGGTCGAGTACGACGACGTGCTGATGGAGAAGTATCTCGCTGAACAGGAACTCACGGTCGACGAGATTCACAGCGCGATCCGGAAGGCAACGATCGCGATGGGGTTCGTCCCGGTGCTGTGCGGCGCCTCGTTCAAGAACAAGGGCGTCCAGGCGCTGCTCGACTGCGTGATCGACTACCTGCCGAGCCCGCTCGACGTGCCGCCGATCGACGGCCACGCGCCGGACGACGAGGCGACGCGGATCACCCGGCCGCCGCGCGACGACGCGCCGTTCGCCGCGCTGGCGTTCAAGATTGCGACCGACCCGTTCGTCGGTCGCCTGACCTTCTTCCGGGTGTACTCGGGGAAGCTCGATGCCGGCAGCTACGTCTACAACGCGACCAAGGACAAGCGCGAGCGCACCGCGCGCCTGCTGCAGATGCACGCCAACAAGCGCGACGAGATCGATGAGGTGCTGGCGGGCGACATCGGTGCCGCGATCGGCCTCAAGGAGACCCGCACCGGCGACACGCTGTGCGACGCCGACCATCCGATCATCCTGGAGTCGATGAAGTTCCCCGACCCCGTCATCGACGTGGCGATCGAGCCGAAGTCGAAGGCCGACCAGGACAAGCTCGCAATCGCGATGCAGAAGCTGGCCGAGGAGGATCCGACGTTCCGGGTTCGTACTGATCCCGAGACCAGCCAGACGATCATCGCCGGCATGGGTGAGCTGCACCTCGAGATTCTCGTCGACCGGATGCGCCGCGAGTTCAAGGTCGAGGCCAACGTCGGTCGTCCGCAGGTCGCGTTCCGCGAGACGATCACGAAGGCCGTGAAGAACATCGAGGGCAAGTTCGTGCGCCAGTCGGGCGGCAAGGGCCAGTACGGCCACGTCGTCATCAACCTCGAGCCGGGCGAGCAGGGCAAGGGTTTCGTCTTCAAGGACAAGATCGTGGGCGGGGTGGTGCCGCGCGAGTTCATCAAGCCGGCCGAGGCCGGCATGCGCGAGGCGCTCGAGGGAGGAATTCTCGCCGGCTACCCGATGGTCGATGTCAAGGCGCAGCTCGTTTTCGGGTCGTACCACGATGTCGACTCGAGCGAGATGGCGTTCAAGATCGCCGGCTCGATGGCGGTCAAGGAAGCGGCGCGCCAGGCCGGCCCGGTGATCCTCGAGCCGGTGATGAAGGTCGAGGTGGTGGTGCCCGAGGACTTCCTCGGAACGGTCATCGGCGATCTCTCGTCGCGGCGCGGCAAGATCGGCGGCATGAACCAGCGCGGCGAGTCGCAGGTTGTCGATGCGCAAGTGCCGCTGTCCGAAATGTTCGGCTACTCGACGACGCTCCGCAGCGCGACCCAGGGCCGCGCGGTGTACTCGATGGAGTTCCTCCACTATGAGGAAGTCCCGAAGGCCGTGCAGGAAGCGATCATCACGAAGGCGGCTGGCAAGAAGGCGTAGCAAGTGCGGCAGCGCGATAGCACAGACGGATGACGGTTGATGGTTGATGGTTGATGGATGCTTCGGCGACGATGGATCATCCATCATCCATCATCCATCAACGAACTGGACACTTGACGGATTGAGGAGCGAGACATGGCGAAGGCGAAATTCGATCGGTCGAAGCCGCACGTGAACGTGGGCACGATCGGCCACGTGGACCACGGCAAGA
>JACDBX010000010.1 GCA_013694695.1 Gemmatimonadales bacterium
CGGCAGGTCCGCGTGGGTCCTCACCGGGACCTCACCGGTTGCAGCGCTGGCGCGGAAAGCTTTTGTCGCGCGCGGCTTCACCGTGCGAGACTACCCGGGCGCGCTGACGGTTGCGGCCGAGCTGCCGGGCGAGGAGCTGGACGCACTGGCCCGACGCATCGAGTAGGGCCCGCTGCACGCCTTGCCGTGAGCTTCCGGAGAGCATACAACGAAACGGCCGGCACCCGATTGGTGCCGGCCGTTTCGCGTTTAGTCGGGTCACAGCTCTGCCGGCTAGTGTCCCTGTTCGCGCTCCAGCGTGATCATCGCAAGGCGCGGTGAGACCATCGGGAACGCCTTGGTGAACAGGTAGTAGCAGACCAGGAAGAGGCCGAGGAACCCGAGCGTTGGACCGAGTTCCGGAAGGCCGAAGACCGGGCCGATCTCGGCGGTCACCGATGGCAGCACCATGAGGTATCGCTCGAGCCACAGGGCGGTGAGCGAGACGCTGGCGAAGAGGCCGAGGGTCAGGGGCGTCTTCTTGGGCCCGACTGCAAGGAGGCCGGCAAACGGGATGACAAACATGCCGAGTCCGACGGCCGCGCCAATCGGGCGCCATGGGCCCCAGAGCCGCGAGAAGACAAATCCGGTTTCCTCGGGCAGGTTGCCGTACCAGATCACGAGGTACTGCGCCCACATCAGGTACGTCCAGAAGACCGTGAAGCCGAAACACAGTTTGCCGAGATCGTGGCGCTGCTTCGCCGACACGTACTCACCGATGCCGAGGCGGCCGGTGCCGTAGATCATCAGCAGGGCCAGGAGCATGTGGGCGCCGAGGAAGGCGCCCATGAAGAACCAGCCGCCGAGCAAGTTGGAGAACCAGTGCGGCTGGAGCGCCATGATGCCGTCGAACGCCACCATGGTGAACACCATCGCGTAGGTCGCGACGAACATCGGGGCGAGGCGGTAGGTCGCGGCGTGTTCGCGAACCGGGTCGAATCCGGCAAGCATGCGATCCCATCGCGACACCCGGGCGGGCTCGGCATGCTGGCGCGCCTCGTCGAGGTCGTGCAGCACATCGATCCGGACCAGGCGGTAGCCGAGCCAGTAGAGCAACGACAGCCCGCCGATCAGGCGAACGCTCATCCATGGGCGCGACAGCCAGAGCTGCTTCCCATGCGACATTCCGTGCAACTCCTCCTGCATGTGCCCGAAGATGTCGTGGTAGCCCAGCGTCATGATGAGGACGATCCCCAGCAGCGACACGGGGATCATCGCGACGGCAGCTTGCGAGAAGCGGAGAATGACACCAGACCACTTGGCGTTGGCAATCTTGTGCACGGCCGTGATCGCCAGCGACCCGCCGGTGAGGCTGGTCCAGAAGAGCCAGTTGACGTGGAATGCCTGCCACGCGCGATGACTTCCATCGCCGATCAGCATCACGACGAACAGCAACAGGCCGGCAATCGCGAACACGGCGCCCGCGATCAGGAACGCCCGGTAATCTCCGGACACGCTCCGCTCGGCGAGTCGTGCGCGCATGGCGGTGAAGTCGGTCGCCATCAGTTGGTTCCTCCCGCAGCCGGCGCCGGGGCGGCCGCAGCGCCGCCCTGGAGCGATCGCACGTAATCGACGACGCGCCAGCGCTCGTCGCGGCGGACGATCTTGTCGCCGTAGGGCGGCATCAGGTTGCGACCGTAGCGGATCACGCTGTAGAGGTACCCGTCACTGCGACCGGCCACCGTGGCCGTGTTGAGCGCCGGCGCACCCATCCGCACCGCACCCTGGCCGTTGCCGGCAGGGCCGTGACAGACCGCGCAGTAGGTAATGAACAGCTCCTCGCCGGTCCGGACCACGCCCGGTACCGATGAGCCGGAGAGGCTGGCGGAATCGGTGCTGGCGGGACGGACCAGGGCGTTGGCGCGGTCGACATCGAATCCGTACAGTGCCATCGCGCCGGTCAGGTTTGCCGCGTCCCAGTCGCCCTCGACGTCGCCCAGCGGGACCGTGCCGGCCGGGGTGATCCGGGGCACGGTGTCGGTCATGTACGGGTGCACGGCCTTGGACGCGATCATGTGGTCGAACCATGGAATGGCGTGCATCAGGGCGTCGGGCGACGGCACCTCGTTGTAGTACCAGTTGCAGCCGCTGGTCGACGCGAGCAGCGCCGCGAGAAGGATCTTACGCATCACGCGACACCTCCACCGAACCGTGTTCCTGCAGCAGGCGCTCGACCTGGGGCGCGTGGTCGTATCCACAGGGCACGAAGATCCCGATCCGGTCGTCGCTGAACGTCGGGTGGTACGGGCGGCCGCGGAGGGACTTCATCATCGACAGCACGATCACGCCGAGCACCGTGGCGAGCGAGCCGAAGAGGATGGTGAGTTCGAAGCCGATCACCACGAAGGGCGGGATCGCAGCGATCGGTTTTCCGCCCACGAGGAGTGGCCAGTCGCGCGACATCCAGATAGCCATCGCGAAGCCGGCGGTGCAGCCCATGAGTCCACCGATCAGGGTCCACAGCCGCACCGGGGAGATCCGGTCGCCGAGCGCTTCCTCGATCTCGTGGTTGGCGGCGGCGGTGTAGACCGTGAGGTCGCGGTGGCCCTGCTTGCGCAAGTCGCGGATCGCGTCGCAGGCACCATCGAGATGCACGAAATGTCCGAGCACCCCGGGGACGTTGCGGGCCATCAGTGCACCCCCCCGCTCGCCTTGCGGCGCGGCATCGGGATCATCTCCTTGATCTCCTGGATTGCCACGATCGGGAAGTTCTTGTAGAAGAGCGAGAACCAGAGGCCGAACCACCCGAACGAGCCGAGGAGGATAAGCCAGTCGGCCCAGGTCGGGTTGAGCTGGCCCCAGGCGTACGGCAGGTAGTCGTTCGACAGTGACGACACGACGATCACGTAGCGCTCGAACCACATGCCGAGGTTGATGAAGATCGAGATCACGAAGAGCGCGATCACGTTCACCCGGATCTTGCGGAACCAGAGGAGCTGCGAGACGAACGCATTGCAGATGATCATCGTCCAGCCGGCCCACCAGTTCGGGCCAAAGGCCCGGCGCCAGAACGTGGTCTGCTCGAACACGTTGCCCGAGTACCAGGCCACGAAATATTCCATCGCATACGCGTAGAACAGGATCGAGCCGGTGAAGAGCGTCAGCTTCGACAGGTTGTCGAAGTGGTAGTCGGTGATCATGTGCTCCAGGTTGAGCACCTTGCGGAGCGGGATCACCAGGGTGAACACCATCCCGATGCCGGAATAGATGGCGCCCGCGACGAAGTACGGCGCGAAGATCGTCCCGTGCCAGCCGGGCACGATTGATACGGCGAAGTCCCACGAGACCACCGAGTGCACCGAGAGCACCAGCGGGGTGGCCAGCGCCGCGAGGTAGAGATAGGCCCGACTGTAGTGGCGCCACTGTGAGTCCGCGCCGGTCCAGCCGAGCGACAGCCAGCCGTAGAGCTTTTTCTTCCACCCGCTCACATGATCACGCACCGCCGCGATGTCCGGAATCAAGCCCACCATCAGGATGGTCGACGACACCGTGAGGTAGGTCGAGATCGCGAAGACGTCCCAGATCAGCGG
>JACDBX010000017.1 GCA_013694695.1 Gemmatimonadales bacterium
CCCGCACGGAGCCTGCGTAGCAGGCGGTCGCAACGGCGGCCACAGTCGAGCAGGCCCCCAGCCATCTGGACACCGCCCGTGGCCGATTCTGAGCGATGTAATCGACCGCCTCCAGCGCCCGTACGAACCCTTCGAGTTGTGGTCGATCAAGCGCCTTGGTCGTGCGTGCAACGGTCGCGCTTAAGCTGCGGCGCGCTCAAGAAAGTGTCATTCCCCATTCCACGCGCGCCGACAGCTTCAAACGCTTGTCAGGGCCTACCGCCCAAGCGGCAATTCCACTGGTTCACCGGGGCGTCCTGCCCAGGGACGATCCGAATCACGTGACGTGCGATGACTGTGAAGTTGCCCGTAAGCGACCTGAAGACCAGTGTTCCCTGGTGGATCCGGACTTGGAGCGTGCCATCGGCATCGCGCTTGATGTTGAATATCTCCGCACCACCGAGCACCGTGAAGTCCACCGTTGTCTGGTCAAAGGTCGTCTCTGGCAGCCGCCATCCTTCGAGCTCTTGCGTGCCGAACGACAGCGTTGTGTCTGTCCCGGCGACGTGCCGAACCAGAACGCGTGGCCCGCCGAACCGGATGTTGTAGCCGATATCAGCCTGGCAGGCAGCAACCGCGAAGAAGGATCCCGCGACGTGGGTGGCGCCGCCGGAGAAGGACGGTGCACCGATCGCCGGCGCCGTGGGTGGGGAAACGTCGGCGCACGCGGTGAGGACGAGGATGGCCAAGGGGACGATGGTTCGCATGAAGCCTCCTCCGCCCCGGGGGGCGGCTGGCAGGTCATGGGAGGTTCTGGTCGCTGCCAGTCGGCCAAAGCCGCGAGCGCACGGAAAAGCGCAGGCTAAATAATGATACCTCCGCTGGGGGAGTCGTGCCGTTCCATCGCCGACCGTCCTCTCCCACCCTACTCTCCAACCCTCCGGAGACGGCACTTCACCGCGTTCGCCACTACCGAGCGAATCGCGCTGGCGGCCCGAGCCGTCCCAGGTGCTGCAGGGTCTCGTCGGCGGGGCCGGTCTTGAACGCCTTGGACGAACCGCAGCGCCCGTGGCATGCTCGCCGACTCCTGTGCCGTCAGTCCGTACCCGGCACCGATCAGCCGGTGTTCTGCAGCCCCTGTGCGATACCGTTGACGGTCTCGAGCAGGGCATCCAGCAACGGACCATCGGAGCGGTCGCCGGCGCGCCATCGTTCGAGCAGCCCGACCTGCAGGAAACTCATCGGGTCGACATAGGGATTCCTGAGCCGGATCGCGCGTGCCAGCGTTGGATCGTGCTCGAGCAGCTCGCCGCTGCCGGTAAGTGTCAGTACCATCTCCACGGTCAGCCGGAACTCGGCCGCGATATCGTCAAAGATCGCGCGACACGACACCGGCGCGAGACCGGCGTAGCGACTCGCGATATCGAGGTCGCTCTTCGCGAGCACCATGTGCAGGTCCTCCATCATGGTGGCGACCACCGGCCACTCCACCGCCATCGTCCGTACCGCCTCGTGCCCGTGTCGCTCGACGATCGCCTTGAGTCCCGCGCCTACGCCGTACCAGCCGGGCAGCATGTGGCGGCTCTGGGTCCACGCGAAAACCCATGGAATTGCCCGCAGGTTCTCGACCCCGCCCCCGGACCTGCGCGACGCCGGACGTGACCCGATCGTCATCCGCTCGATCACGTCGATCGGCGTGGCGTGCCGGAAGTACTCGGTGAACCGCGGGTCCTCCCACACCAGCGCCCGGTAGGCTCGCCGACTCTCGCGGGCGAGCTCGGCGAACATCTCCTCCCATGCCGGCTCGCGCGCATCGATCGAGGCAGGTGCGGCGGTGGCGAGTAGCGTCGCAGCCGTGCTTCGCTCCAGGGTGCGGAAGGCGATTCCGCGGAGCCCGTACTTGGCATCGATCACCTCGCCCTGCTCGGTGACTCGCAACCGGCCGCCCACCGTGCCGCGTGGCGCGGCGAGGATGCCGCGATACGTCTTGCCCCCGCCGCGACCGACCGTGCCACCGCGCCCATGAAAGAAGGTCAGCTCGATGCCGGCGTGCTGTGCCACCGCGGCGAGCGCACCTTGCGCCACGTGCAGTGCCTGGCGCGAAGCGGCCATGCCGCCGTCCTTGGCGCTATCGGAGTAGCCGAGCATGACCATCTGCCGATCGCCGCGGCGGGCGAGGTGCGCCCGGTAGGTTGGTAGCGCGAGCAGCGCGGCGAGTGTCGCCGGCGCACCCTCGAGATCGCTTACCGTCTCGAAGAGCGGTGCCACGTCGAGCGGCACGCTGCCTTCGCCGTCCGTGAGCTCGGCGGCGCGCGCCAGCAGCAGCACCGAAAGCACATCGTCGGCGCCGGTCGCCATGCTGATGATCACCGAGCCGATCGCGGCCGTGCCATGTTCCGCTCGACACTCTTTGATCGCGGCGAAGACATCGAGTGTCTCAGCTGTGGTCGCGGTGGGTGTCGCTTGCATCGTGAGTACCTGCCCTATAAGCCGCTCGGTGCGTTCAGCCGCCGAACGTTCGATCCATCCTTCGTCGCCGAGGAGGTCGCCGGTGGCGTGCCTGAAGACGAGGGCATCCTGCCGGACGTCAAGCGATGCGAGGTGGAACCCGAACGTGCTCACCCGCTGAATCATGCGCCGGACCGCGAAGAGGCCGGCCTGTTCGCCGCGGTTCGTGGCGAGGCTCAGGGCGATCGCCTCGAGGTCGGCGAGGAGCACATCGACCGCTGGGTAGCCGCCCTCCTGCCGGTCAGCTGCTCGTGCGAGTCGGGCGCCAATCAGCCGACAGAGCATTCGGTATGGCATGTCGCGGTAGCGCGCAGGGATCTGGGCGAACGCTGCCGGCAGCAGTTCGCCGTACGCATCGATCCGAGTGTTCACACCGTCGGCGATCGTCACTCGACTCGTCGATTGCGACAGCCGCGAGTCGAGTGCCGAGATGTCCGTCTGGTACTGCGCGACGATTGCCCGTCGGTGGGCGCTCAGGGCCTCGCGGATCGTCCGACCGTTGACGTTGGGGTTGCCGTCCATGTCGCCGCCGACCCATGAGCCGAACCGCAGCAGCGGCGTGTCGAGCGTGAAGCCGGGGCGATCACAGGTCGTGCGCACCGCGTCCTCGATCGACTCGCGGATCGCGGGGACCACGTCGTGAATCGGGCCCAGTAGATAGTAGAGGACGTGTTCGCGTTCGTCCTCGACAGTCGGTCGCGCGGGTGGGCGTAGAGCGGTCTGCCAGGTGGTGGTGATCTCCATCCGGATCTGGGCCTCGATCGACGCGCGCTCCGGTGGCGTCAGCGAGCCGTCCGACAGGTCGAGCAGCCAGCGAGCGATCCGCTGTTCCTTGAGCAGGATCGTGCGACGGGTGGCCTCGGTCGGGTGGGCGGTGAACACCGGTTCGATCAGGATCGACTCCACCAGCGCCGCCACCTGGTCGGCGGAGAGACCGCGCTGCCGGAGCGTCTCGAGGGCCTCGCGCACACCGCCCGGCGGCGCCGTGGCGGGCGTCCGGTCGTAGTCTCGACGGCGGCGGATGCGGTGCACCTGTTCGGCGCGGTTGACCACCCGGAAGTAGGTCGAGAACGCCCGCACCAGCTCGGCGGCACCCGCCACGTCGCCATGCCCAAGTATCCGTTCCAGGTCGGCGCCGGCGCCGGGGGCACCCTCGCGGCGGGCGACGGCGGCCTGTCGCGCCGCCTCGACCCGGTCGAATAGGGCGGCGCCGCCCTGCTCGCGCAACATGTCGCCGACCATGGCGCCGAGCATCCGCACGTCGTTGCGGAGGACCTCGTCCTTCTCGGTGAAGGCGGCGCGACTCGTCATGCAACTCCTCGGTTCCAGGTTCCAGGTTCCGCGATCCGTGGCGGTGGATGGGTGGCACGTTCAAGAGTTTCACACGTTGCGAGAAGTCGTCCGCTCTCGGTCAGATCAGCGGTGGATCGGTGTCTCGCTCCGGGTGACGGTGCCTGCCAACGGCAGTGATAAACCGCCTCACTGCGCCGTCCAATTTGGCCCCTGGAACGACCAGCAATCCTGGATCCGCTTCGCCCGACGGAAGAGTCGGAGAGATGCCGCACCGCTTCACGATCTCGCCGGAGGCGCCCATGGCCAGGATTGTCTTGCCATGCCGGTACTGATCCTTCACGAATTCGAGCGTGTGGCCGTCGCTCAATAGCGCCTGAACCGCCTTGTCGCCATCCGGAAGCACCAGGGCATCGAACAGTACCGCCGGTGAATTCTCCAACGACGCATCAGCTTCGAGCATGACCCCATCGGTTCCCTTCACCATGCCCAGCCGCGCGCCGACCAGATGCGGAACGGCTCCCGCGCCGAGCATCGCGTTCTTGATCGCGTTGACGGAACCGGCATCGACTCCGTTGGCGATCAGTATTGCGATCTTCCGGGTGCGAATGTAGCCGTCGCCAGGTCGCGCGGTCAGAGAGAGCGACGGAGAGACGGTCACCTCAGGCTTGACGGCGCTGGTTGCACGCGGCAGTGGCTTCGGGACCTTCATCCCGAGTCCGTCGGCCACTCCCCGCGCCAACTCCCGGGAGACGTTGACGAGGGAGGCCACCATCCGCTCGCGAATGGCGGGAACTGTCACCTTCGACAGCTCGAACCGGAACGCCGCGATGATGTGCCGCTGCTCGACTGGTGTCTGGCTCTCGAAGAACAGTCGGGCCTGGGCGTAGTGTTCGCCGAACTTCTCCGGATTCCCCCGAACCTTGTCCTCTTTCACCTGTTGCGGAAAGGACACGAATCCCTTCATTCCCGCCTGATACGGACACCCACCACCAAGCGAGTTCGGCTCGTACGCAACCCGTCCCCGCGGAATAGCCTGCCGATGCATCCCATCGCGCTGATTGTTGTGGACCGGTGCAAGCGGCGCGTTGATCGGGATCTCGTGGAAGTTGGGGCCGCCCAGTCGCGATATCTGAGTGTCGACGTAGGAGTGAATGCGCCCCGCCAGCAGCGGATCATTGCTGAAGTCGATCCCCGGGATCACGTGCGCCGTGCAGAACGCCACCTGCTCCGTCTCGGCGAAAAAATTGTCGGGGTTCCGGTTCAGCACCATGCGCCCGACCGGCCGCACCGGCACCAGCTCCTCCGGGATCAGCTTGGTAGAATCCAGGATATCGAAGCTGAAGGCCTCGCCCTCTTCCTCGGTGAAGACCTGGATGCCCAGCTCCCATTCGGGGAATGCTCCCGCCTCGATCGCATCCCAGAGATCGCGGCGGTGATAGTCGGGATCGGCGCCACCGATCTTGACCGCCTCGTCCCATACCAGCGAGTGGGTGCCGAGCAGCGGGGTCCAATGGAACTTGACGAAGACAGATTCTCCCTTGGCATTGACCAGACGGTAACTGTGCACCCCGAAGCCCTGCATCATCCGATAGCTGCGGGGGATTCCGCGATCGGACATCACCCACATCAGCACGTGGGTCGACTCCGGCATCAGCGACACGAAATCCCAGAACGTGTCATGCGCGGAGGCCGCCTGGGGCATGCCGTGATGGGGCTCGGGTTTGACCGAGTGCACCAGGTCGGGGAACTTCATGGCGTCCTGAATGAAGAACACCGGGATATTGTTGCCCACCAGGTCCCAGTTGCCTTCATCAGTGTAGAACTTCACCGCGAAGCCCCGGATGTCCCGCGCGGTATCCTTGGAGCCACGCTCCCCCGCGACGGTGGAGAAACGCGCGAAAACGGGGGTGCGCTTCCCGGCCTCCGCGAACGGCGCCGCGCGGGTGAACTTGGTCAGCGGCTTGTAGGCCTCGAAGTATCCATGCGCCGCCGAGCCTCGGGCGTGCACGATCCGCTCGGGAATGCGCTCATGGTCGAAGTGGGTGATCTTTTCCCGGAGGATGAAATCCTCCAGCAGCGTTGGACCGCGCAGACCTGCCTTGAGCGAATGCTGATTGTCCCCGACCGCCACGCCCTGATTGGTGGTCAACACCTGACCGCCTGAATCCACCCTGACCCGGTCCAGGGCGCCGCCCATCGCCGATTCCCCCGGCGCAGCCGCCTTGCCCGTCTTGGGGGACCGGACCGTCTCGGAGCCGGTGCTCGCGGTCGTACCGGGTGAAGGCGGGTCGGCGGTCTGGCCCTCCGTCGGAGCCACCGCATTGTCATGTCCTTGTTCCAGCGGCTTGTTGGCATTGAACGAAATCCCGGCCGCAAGCGCGTTGACTTCCTGCGCGTGCACGGAGAGCGAGTCTTCGGATTGCGGCGGCGGAGTCTTGCGACCGGCCGTCGCTTTGCCAGGGCGCTTTGCCATGGTACATCCCCATAGGTGGAAAACGGAAAAGGCGCTGCAGATCTCGGGATTCGAGTCTGCGGCGCCTTCGACTGGCGGGTCATTGCCCGTCCGTCAAGGGTGGCTCCTTCTCGGAGCCGCTGGTTCGTCGAGGAATCTGTGAAGCGCCGCCAAACTGCGCAAGGGTCAGAAGCCGCCCGTTCGCTTCACGCAACCGCCGCTGCAACAAAACACGCCCGAACTTTACGGCGCACGGCCTGATCTGGAAAGCCTGCCGAGGCGACCCACCGGAGCAAGTCAGGCGCGCCTACGGCCGTAACCGCAGCTCGAGCGGGATATCCTCATCACCATCCGAGATGATCGGGTTGCTGGCCATCAGCCTCAAAACGTCGGCCGATGACTCGAACTCGAAATCGTATGTCTCCCCCGGAAAGATTCGTATTCGCGCCAGCCCCGCTCTCCGCTGCGCCTCGGGGAGATCGAATCCGTCCTTGGCCACAGGGCGCCAGCTGATCAGGCCCGTGCTATCCGACAGCGTCACGATGGCATGATTCTCCGTCGCGATGTTGATGAGCCGGATCCGCTGCACGCCGTCCTTTTGCCGCTCGAGCGGTGCCGGCGTGCGGGAACCGTTCACGACCAGGGACGCCTTGCCCCCGGGACGGCCGAACGCGACGATCGCCACGTGGTCGGTTCCCGGCACCTCCCGGTGAGCTGGCGGGACGACCAGGAGCGCACCATACAACCCTCTCGCGATCTGATCGACGTCGGTGATGTGGGCATGATAGATGAACGTGCCGGCCCGGGGCGGCGTGAACCGCACGACGAAGGAATCCTGCGGCGCGATCATCGGCGCGATGCGATTGCCGGCTCCACTCCACCCCGCGATGCCGTCGTAGAAGCTCTCCAGCTCAATGCCGTGCCAGTGGACCGCCGTGTGGGTTCCGAGTCGATTCAACACGGTGATCTCGACAGGCTCGTCACGCTGTAACACCAGTCGCGAGCCCGGAACCGTGATCGAGTCGGCGGTGGGCTCCGCGCCGCCATCCTGCAGGACGAAGCCGTACCCCACTCCCCTCGGCCCTTTCCCATAGTACGCTGCACGCTCCTGGATCAGCAGGCGGAGCTTTCGTGGATTGAGCTGGGCTGGCTCCGCGACCACGGCGCCGCCTCCACGGGGCAGGACCTCGATCGTGTTGACGATTCCTGACATGTCCTGCGCCATGTGCTCGCGTGCATCGTGGGTCGTGA
Organism: Gemmatimonadales bacterium; assembly: GCA_013694695.1. Classification (GTDB taxonomy): domain Bacteria; phylum Gemmatimonadota; class Gemmatimonadetes; order Gemmatimonadales; family GWC2-71-9; genus Palsa-1233. Next base: position 7,484 of record JACDBX010000017.1, read on the forward strand.
TCGCCGGCCACGGTTGCGGGGTGCCGGCGATGGCATGCCGATGATGCCCCGCCACGTGCTCGGCGTTGTGGCAGTGGAAGAGCCAGTTGCCCGGGCGAACGGGCACCCACGTCATCGTCATGCTGCCGAGCGGCGGCACATCCTCCGTGACCACCGTGCGCCGTTGCGCTGCATCGTACACCGTGTCTGCGCCCCATCCGCCTCGGGAGGTGACCTCGTAATAGAAGCCCTGCAGGTGCATCGGATGATGGCCGCCCTCGTCCTCCCCGGCGTTCAGCACGCGCCAGCGAACGGTGTCGCCGACTGTCTGCACAAACTTCTCGGTGTACGGGAATGACTTGCCGTTCACGGCCATGAAGAATGGACCAGTGCCCCAGTTGGTCGTGATGAAGGTGCGGTCCTTCGGTGGCGCGTCGGAGTCGACGATGAAGCCGCCAACCATCTGTCCGGCGCTGCCATCGGTCGTGAGGTGTCCATCGCGCAGGAGTGCGGCCCGGTACATGTAGCTGCCGCCCACGGATGCCGTCATGCGTGCGGTACGAGTCTGACGGGGCGCCAGCCGAAGCGAATCATTCCGCCCCCCAAGGCCGAGCACCACAAGCGTATCGGCGAGCGAGTTGGTGATCGTGACCTCGACGCGAGTCCCGAGCGGAACGCGGATCAGGGGTGCGGGGATCTGCGGCGAGCGTCCCTTCTCCGCTAAAGTCTCGACGACCTTCACCGCCCCATCTTCGGCCGCCGGGTACCAGGAGGCCCGCTGGGCCACGAGGTGCATTTTCAGCGCCCCGCTGCGCAGAACTCCGCCGGGCACGCGATTGTCGTTGGCTTGCACTCGGGCCCCGAAAGGCCGTTCGACCGGCGCCGCGCGCCGTCCCTGTGCGTGCAGCGCGGTCGGAATCGACGAGAGGGATGACGCCAGCGCGAGGGCAGCGAAGATCGATTTCACGGATGGCACGGGCATGTCCGTTCTCCAATCGTGAGGCGTCGGTGCGCGCGGTCGGGCACGCAAGGATTCGAGGTCAATTTCCAGGTCGAGCGCCAGGGTGCCGTCGCGGGGCACGCCGGCGCCAACCTTAATGTCGTTTGCTGTGACGCGGGCAGGTACTGGTGCCGGCGCACCCGGTAGTGCCCGTCCATGCCGCGTGCGAGTTGCTCGACGGCAGGCCGGTCAGCGGGCTGACGGCGGTCCCGTCGGCGTTCATGACCCAGAGCTGGGGGACCATCTTGCGACCGCTCGGCACGTCCCGGTCGAACACGATCAGACGTCCGTCATCCGCCCACTCGGCATCGCCATCCGGCGCCGGGTCATGTGTCAACCTGGTCTGGCCGCTGCCGTCGGGGTTCATCACGTACACCTCGACGTTGCCATCACGGTTGCTCTGAAACAGCAGCCGTTTCCCGTCGGGCGACCACGCTGGCGCCATGTTGGTCGTGCCGGGGCCGCCATGCGTGAGCTGGATGACGTCGGAGCCATCCGCATTCATGACGTGAATCTCGTTACTACCGTCACGATTGCTCTGAAAGGCAATGTGGCGACCGTCGGGCGACCACTCCGGGCGCGCATCCACGGCGGCATCGGTCGAGGTGAGCTGCGCGATGTTCGAACCGTCCGCATCCATGACAAATATGTCATTGATTCCCGCGCTGCCCTGCCGCGAGCCGTGGAACAGAATCCTCGTTCCGTCCGGTGACCAGCTCGGAAATTGTGTCTTCAGGCCGACCGGAGTGATCCGGGTGGGAGTTCCGTCCGCAGGATCGATCACGTACAGCGAATGGTGCGCAGGTACGAGGGCTCCGCTGCTGTCGGGGATGAACTGATTCGCACCGAACACCAGACGACTGCCGTCAGGCGACCATGCGATTCCGAAGTCGTCGCTGGTGTTGAACGTCAGGCGCCGTGCATCGGTACCATCACCGTTCATGACCCAGATCTCCGCTTCAAGCCGGTAGTCGCCAGGTTGGGTAACGTCCTCCCGCACCCTGGTGAACGCGATGCGACCTGGGACGGAACGGTTCGGCGTCGCGGCATCCTGCGCCAGCGCGAGCGCATTGATGAGGATCTCGACGTCCTCGTTGCTTTCGACCGCCATGCGGTGGGCGCCGGGCTTCAGCGTGACTTCGAAGTCGTAGGTCTCACCAGGCGCGATGACCAGCCTTGCCGGACCCGTAACTGCGCGGCCCGGCGGCAGGTCCGCACCATCCTTGGCAATCGCGCGCCAGCTCATCATGGATGAATCAGAGAACAGGGTGAATGTCGCGTCGTGCTGGATGCTGATGTTGATGAATCGCATGCGATGCGGCACACCGGCGTCGATCGACATGGGTGCGGGCGTCGCGCTGCCGTTCACCCCCATGCCTGCTGTGGGGCCCCGCCCCATCTGACTAACCAGGAAAACATGGTCCCTGCTCGGATCGAATTGCCCGCCGGGTGGAAGTACGATCAACGGCCCATAGAGACCCAGCGCCATCTGGCGCATGTCGTCGACGTGCGCGTGAAAGATGAATGTGCCGGCACGCGGCGGTGTCATGCGGACGATGAAGGAATCCTGCGGCGCGATGACGGGTGCGGTCGTGATACCGTCGCCGCTCCAACCCGCGACGCCGTCGTGGAAGCTTTCCAGCTCAATGCCATGCCAGTGAACCGCGGTTGCCACCGACATGCGGTTCAGCACGGTGATCTGTGCTGGAACACCCCGCCTGAGCACCAGTGGACGAGCGGGTATTTCGAGGGAAGCGACGGGTGAGCCGGTGCCCGTCAACTGTACGTAGCTGAATCCCGGCTCTGGCGCGTAGTAGCCCGCCTTCTCGACCACGGCGACACGGACAAAATCTTCAGCAGGAGGGATCACCGCAATCGCAGCGCTCCCGTCGCGGTTGCGGGCACGGATCCCGATCACCAGCCCCGACATATCCTGCTCCGCGTGACCCACCTCGTGGTTCATCGGCAGTGTCGGAGGCGGGCGTTCACCCGTCAGGTTGAATCTGCGACGCCACGTCGTATGCAGTGCGTCGTGGCAGTGAAAGAGCCAGTTCCCGGCGCGCTCCACTGCCCACGTCATGGAGTACGTGCCGCGGTATGGCACCGACTCCGTCACCACCATCGGCTTTGCATCAGCCATTGCCGTGTCGGCTGACCAGGTGCCGCGGCTGTCGATCCTGAAATAGAAGCCGTGCAGGTGCATGGGATGCCTACCGCGCGTGCCATTGATCACGCGCCACGTCACAGAGTCTCCGACCGTCACGTCCATCCGCTCCGTATACGGCCACGATTTCCCATTGATCGCCATGACGAACTGTCCGGGCGTAGGAGGCCAGACACTGATGACGAGAACCCGATCTGGCTGAGCGTCTGCATGATCCACGATGAGTGCACCGAGGAGCTGATTTCCGGACCCCAGGAGGTGCACCGAATCACCGACGATGGTCGCGCCGCCGTACCCGTACGTGCCAGCGGTCGTCAGCTTCCTGCGCGATCGCACTTCTCCGCCGGGCGGAATGCGCAACGTGTCAACCGCGCCCGCAGGCCCGCCTATCCCGAAGACGAGGAGCGTGTCGGGCAGGCTGTTGCGCACGCTCACATCGAGCACTGTTCCGACGCGTCCTCGCAGAAGCGGCCCCGGGATGCTGGGCGCCTGCCCCTCCTCGCCAAACGCCTCGACTTCGACCGACGGACCATCGTCCGCCTCAGGATGCCAGCGCACCTGCTGCGCCACGAGCCGCAGCGAGAGAACACCGCGCCGGAGCATACCGGCGGGAGCGGTGTTGCCGTTTGCCACCGCGGTCGGCAGGACCCGGGCCGTTGTGGTCCCAATGCCGGCGGCAGGCGGCGTAGCGAGCCCAGATCCGAGCAGGAGTGGCCGGCCGGCGTTCGGCGCAACTGCGTGAGAAGCGCAGGCGGTCACGAGCGCAGCTGCAAGAAGTGCAGACTTCATTTTCATGGGTACCTCGCTTCGGACTTTCGCGCGGGTGGCCCTGCTCGCCTCGTCGGAGTTACTTCACTTGCGCCTTCAAGTACTCGTCGGGGCCTGTGCCAGCAATTTCGGCCGTTCGGCTGGGGAGAGCTTGAGAAGCTCCTCGAGCACCTGGGTCATCGCTCAACGGTGCGTCGGAGGAAGGTCAAGTGCAAGGGCCAGGCTGAGCGCTGGCCCGGACGCTGGCGCGACCGGGCAAGGCGTGGCATCGTTCACCATCCCTTTGCCCGGAGTGCCTGATGCGTCGACTGTTCCTGCTTGCCGCCATGGTTGTTGCGCCGTCGGCGCTGATCGCCCAGACCCCGACTCCCACCGCCGACCGGCAGATTGCCCTCGCGGTGCTTCCGCTGCCGGAAGAGTTCCGTGCCGACGCGACCGTGATGGGCTACAGCGCTGCCGGCAAGCTGGTGACCCTGCGGTCAGGGTCCGGGGCGATGACCTGCCTGGCGGACGATCCGCGGTCGGCGAGTTTCCACGTGGCGTGCTACCACAAGTCGATGGAACCGTTCATGGCGCGTGGTCGCGCTTTGCGTGCCAGTGGGGTCAACGGCGACAAGGTGGATACGGTGCGCTTTCGCGAGGTGCGGGCCGGGAAGATCAGGATGCCGAAGCAGGCGGCGTTGTGGTCGATCTCCGGCGACTCCACGGTGGCCAACGTCGCCGCCGGAACGGTTGGCGCCGGCGCACGCGCGCTCTACGTGGTGTACCTGCCGAATGCCACGCCCGCCTCGACCGGACTTCCCGCCACGCCGGGTCGCGGCTCGCCGTGGGTGATGTATCCGGGCACACCCAAGGCGCACATCATGTTCGTCCCAGTGATGTAACAGCGGCGTGATCCGCCGGATAACCCGCGAGCCCACGGGTGATCATCACAGG
>JACDBX010000051.1 GCA_013694695.1 Gemmatimonadales bacterium
GCGCTGAGCCGCACTGTCGAGGTACTGCCCGATGCCGAGGTGCGCGCCCTCATCCGGCGCGGGGCCACCGACCGACTCGAGCGCGTCAAGCTGGCGCCGCTGCTCGGCGACGTGCTGGCCATCGCCACTGCGGGATCATGGCCCCAGGACCTGCTCGACCAGGTGCTCCGCCTCGTCGGCGACGCGGCGCAGTCGGGGCGTGCGTCGATCCGCGAGCGCGTGCGGGAGGAGAGCCCGCGGTGGGTGCCGGGACCGGTGAAGGATGCTGTCGCCGAAAAGATGGTGGCGGGGTTCGAGCGCTTCATCGCCCAGGTTGCCGAGGATCCCGATCACCCGCTTCGGGCCCGGTTCGACGACATCCTGCTCCAGTTCATCGAGCGCCTCAGGTACTCGCCTGAACTCAACGCGCAGGCCGAGGCGATGAAGGCCGACCTGATCGCACATCCGATGATCGGGGACATGGCCGACTCGATCTGGGACAGGGTGCGCAAGGCAGCCGCGCGCTATCGCGCGGATCCCGGAGCGGCGTCGCTGGCACCGGTCGAGGCCGCGCTGATCAGCGTCGGGGAATCGCTCGCCGAGAGCGAGCAGTTGCGCGATGATGTGGATGCATTCCTGAGCAACGTCGCGTCCGCGTTCCTCGAGCAGCATCGCCACGAGGTCGCCGACCTGATTGCGGCCACGGTCCGTGACTGGGATCCCGAGCTGGCTGCGAGCCGGATCGAACTCGCAGTGGGTCGCGACCTGCAGTTCATCCGGCTCAACGGCACGCTGGTCGGCGGCTTCGCCGGCCTCGTCATCTACACCCTTTCGCGGTTCTTCTGAGGAGACTCCCCGTGCGTCCCTTGCCCCTGATCGGCACCCTCCTGCTAGCCGTCGGCTGCACTCCGGCCGGATCCGGCCAGGTCGTCCCGGTGGCGCCTCCGGCGTCCAGCTGCGCGCCGCTGGCGGTCGTCGACTCGATCGGCCTGATGCGGGATGTGTCGCGCCTGGCCGATGATTCGATGCGGGGCCGGCTCTTCGGTTCCACGGAGGCGATCCGCGCGCGAGACTATCTCGCGGCACGGTTCGATGAAGTGGGACTCGCGACAGTGGGATCGGGTCGAACGCACGAGTTCCCGGTCACCTCCACCCGGGATGGCATCACGCGAGCGTGGAATGTCGTCGGGATGGTGCGCGGCACCGAGCGTCCCGACGAGTACATCGTCGTGACGGCGCACTACGATCATATCGGGGTGGGACGACCGGTCGCCGGTGATTCGATCTACAACGGCGCTGACGACAACGCCTCCGGGGCGGCAGCGCTGGTGGCGCTCGCCAGGATGCTCGTGGCAGAGCCGCCGCGCCACACCGTGATCTTCGCGGCGGTGGATGGCGAGGAGCGCGGGATGTGGGGCAGCCGACATTTCGTGGAGTCGCCGACGGTGCCGCGCGACCAGATCCTCGTCAACGTGAACATGGACATGATCGGCCGCAACGCGGCGAACGAGCTGTACGCCGCCGGGCCGGGCCGCTATCCCTCACTCGCACCGCTGGTCGAGGCCACGGCGGTGTGTGCGCAGGTCACCCTCCGGATGGGCCATGACACGCCGGCGGCCGGTCCGGGGAACGACTGGACGTCGCAATCCGATCATGCGTCGTTCCACCGTCGCGGCATCCCGTTCGTGTATTTCGGCGAGGAGGATCATCCGGACTACCATCGGCCCGGCGACTCATCCGATCGGCTGATGCCGGCGTTCTATGTGGGCTCGGTTCGCACGGTCGCCGCGTTCATCCGGCGATTCGACAACACCCCGGTGGCGCGCACGACGCCGTGAGCGGCCATCACTTCCCTCGTGAACGGCGAGGGCGAACCGCGAGATAGCGGTCGGCAACCTGCTCCAGGCGGTCGTCGCCAGCGGTGATCGCGTCATCGCGAATCCGCTCCACATGCGGCCTGAGCCGGGGCTCGCCCCAATGGTACCCGGTCGCCAGCTCAGCGTGCGCCGTCTCGCCGATCCGGGCGGACTCCAGCAGTGCCTCGGCGGCGAGCGTGTCGAAGGATGGGTCGTCACGCGGCGGAAGCACGATCGGTCGCGGCGGCGGCTCGAAATCATCCTCCTTCACGAACGCGCGCGACATCCTATTGCCTCCTGTGCGTGGCCCGGAGAGCACGCCCCTTCCCCGACCCGCGACGTTCGCCCGCCGCGAGCGCCACTTCACCGGCCACCGTCACGACGTCGATTCCCTCTGCGTACTGGAACGGATCCTCGAACGTGGCGCGATCGCGGACTGTGTCGGGATCGAACATCACCACATCGGCCGGTGCACCGACCACGAGCCGACCGCGATCAGCCAGCGAAGCGCGCGACGCGGGCATCGCGCTCATCCGGCGCACTGCTGCCTCGAGGGTGAGCGCGCGCCGCTCGCGCACGTAATGGCCCAGGACGCGGGCGAACGCCCCGATGCCGCGGGGGTGCGGATGGCCCCGCCGGGCGGGACCGTCGGTCGCGATCGCACCGCCATCGCTGCACACCATGGCGAGCGGGTGCGCCAGGATTCGCTCGAGATTCTCCTCGCTCATGGCGAAGCCCACCATGCCAACCGCCGCTCGATTGCGCTGCAGCAACGCCACGGCGAAGGCATACGGGTCAACCGCGGTACGTGCGGCCGCCGTGCCGAGCCGCTGCCCCTCGAGCGCACGGTCGGCGGCGTCGCGCACACCGGTGATCATCACGTGATCCCAACCGCCGATCGATTCGACCTTGGCGAGGGTCGCCTCGCGGATCCGTGTCGCGGTATCGCCGCCGTCGAGCCGCGCGAAGAACGCGTCGGTGCCGCCGTCACGACTCCACACCGGGAAGAGGTTGCTGAGCCCGGTGGAGTACGCCACATACGGATAGCGGTCGAAGGCGATGTCGAGCCCGGTGGCGGCCGCCGCGTCGATCCGGGCGAACGCCGCATCGAGCTTGTCCCAGTTCCGTGGTCCCTGAGTTTTGAGGTGCGACACCTGGAGGCGGCATCCAGCACCGGCAGCCACAGCGATCGCTTCATCCAGCGCCTCGAGAAGGCGGTCGTCTTCATTCCGCATGTGGCTCGCGTACACGAGGCCGCGTGCCGCCAGTGGACGGGCAAGTGCAATCAACTCCTCGCGGGAGGCGAAGGCCCCCGGGGTGTATTCGAGGCCCGACGAGGCACCGCACGCTCCCGCGTCAATCGCGGCGGTCACGGCAGCCGTCATGCGGACCAGCTCCGTCGGCGTCGCCGGTCGGTCGGCGTTGCCAACCACCGCTCCACGCACCGACCCCAGGCCGATCATCGCGGCAACGTTGACGGCCGGCTGCCACGCGTCGACCTGGCGCAGGTAGTTCGCAAAGGCGTCTGCTGCCGGGCCGGCACCCCGGGAGCTGCCGTCCTGCCCGACCACGATCGTGGTCACTCCCTGGCGGATCAACGATTCGGCGCGGGGGTCGGCGTCGAGTGATTCATCGCCGTGCGAGTGAATGTCGACGAACCCTGGCGCGACCACCCGACCGCGGGCATCGAACTCTTCCCGACCCCGCCCCGCGATCCCCGGCCCGATTGCGGAGATCCGCGAGCCGCTGATTGCCACATCGGCGATCACTCCTGGCGTGCCGCTTCCGTCGATGACGGTACCGCGACGGAAAACGATGTCGTGGGCTGCGCGGCCGCGGATCGGGGGCAGCGCTCGACCGGCGGTCGCGAGTGCGCCGCCGGCAACGAGGAATTCACGTCTTGTTGTCATGCACGACCTTCGCGCCGAGTCGATGGGCGCATGGCTACGTGCACGCCCACTAGAAATCCACGTTGAACTTGCCGTTGGTGATCACCCGGTTGCCGACCGTGCCGCCCGTGCCGACAGTCGTGACAGAAAAGGTTCCCGCGACCCGGGTGGACGAGATGCTGGTAACTGTCACCGTGCCGGACCCCCCGGTTGCCGACGTGACATAGGGGCTCAGCCCGATGTTGTAGGTCACGATGGCCCCGAAACCCGGTCCAGCGTCGTAGGTGCCCGCCTGGGTGACCGGCGGAAGCTCGATCTTGATGGCGCGGTTGTTCGAACTCGTCCCGGTGATGATGAGGGAGTTGTCGGTGGCCCGGACCACCGTGACAGAGGAGTTCGCAGTATACGCCACGCCGTCGATCGTTGCGGTGAGGGTATTCGAATCGTCATCGCCGCCATTGTTCGTTCCATCATCGTCGCCGCACGCGCCGAGCACTGCGCAAGCCAGCGCAACGCGGACAAGCCCGCCGAATCGCATCATCGTGACTCCAGGAAAAAGGGAAACAGGCCGTTCAGGAGACGATCCAGTACCAAGGGTATTCACCCCGGACCCTTCCGGAGGGCCGGAACGTCACAGGCCGGCACCATCTGCGCCGGCCGAAACCGCCCGCGCCGTCGCTATCGGGTCCGGCGGCTGTCTCGACCGCCCTTCTCCGAATCGACCGTCACCGTGTAGGGGCCACTGCCCCGCACCACCCACTTGACCGTGACCACGCTGTTGCCCGGGATATTCGCGATCTCGAGGCGTGCCGGCTTGCGCTCCTGCTCCACGCTCTGGCCATTGCGGTCGTTCACCACGCGATAGCCGGCGACCACGGTGGCACCCTCAAGCGTGACGTAGTCCGGGCGCGAGATGTTGTTCTCGACGTCCTGCTGGGTGTGGGTCGGGACGATGCGCCGGTTCGCCACGATCGCGGTGACCTCGGTCAGTCCATTGCCCAGCGAACGCGTCGCCACCGAGTCGACCTCCACCTTCGGCATCTGCCAGGTCTGGAACAGGGTGAACGCCATGTTGCGGTGCGCCTCGGCCTGGAGCAGGAAGCCGGGCTCGGCCCGTCCGAACGACTTCTTCGAGCCGCCGATCTCAATGTCGCCATACTGCGGGTGACGATACGGCTTCCACGGTACGAACGCGTCGCCGAAGAGCAGCAGCCGGTCAAACTCGTAGTCGGTGCGGTCGTACCGGTTCGTGTTCGTCTCAGCCTTCTCGAAGAACTTGAACGATGTCCACAGCTCGTTCGAGAAGGTGACGATCCCCCGCCCACCGTAGAACCAGTCGAGTTCGCCGCCCCAGACGATGTAGAGGTCCTTCCACACGATCATGTAGCGATAGCCCGGGAGAATTCGCTCGCCGACGCGTCCGAGCTGGTCGAACACCTGCACATCCTGCGGCCGGTACTCGTCCTGGGGCGAACCGGGACCGCGCAGGATCATTCCGCCGCTGTTGTGGTAGCTCTGCGCGCCCGCAATGTTCGGGTGCGCCACGACGAAGTCGATCACCGCACGCGTCTCGGGGAGTGACGTCGGGTAGTAGTCCGCTCCACCCTGCACGTAGTTGGGCATCCACCGCCACGGCCAGTTGCGGTTCGGGTCGTACCCGCCGACGCCATCCTCGTTCACCTCGCCGTCGCCGTCATTGTCGAGGCCCTCGCTACCGAGGAGCTCCCACTGTCCCCGGGTCCCCGCTGGCGCCGGCACCAGCAGGCGCGGCTCCTCCGGGCTCTCGATGAAACGGCCATTCGGGTTGCGCCGCCGCATCTGGGTGACGTTGCCATCGCCGTCGAGGTCGTCGTACGTGTCCTCATCCACCCGCCCGTCGCCATCATTGTCGCGCGGCACCATGCCGGTGCGCGGCGACGACGCGGTGTTTGCGCTCTTCAGGTAGTTCTCGCGCCCATCGGGATTGATCGTCGGGACGATGTAGAGCGTGCGATCGGTAAGGAGCGAATCGATCCACGCCACCTCGCCACGGCGCTCGCACAGGTACCACGCCGTGTACAGCGCCATCTCGGTGCCCTGGATCTCGTTCGAATGGATGTTCCCGTCGACGTACATCGCCGGCTTGCGGTCGGCCTGCCCCTTGGTGAAGTCGGTCACCGTGATCAGCCACAGCTCGCGCCCCTCATGGCTCTTCCCGATCGACGAAAGCCGGCAGGTGTTGGGATGCGCCGCCTGCAGACGCCGCCCGATCTCGCCGATCGCCGCGTGGTCGTAGTAACGGTCCCACGACACCATCACCTTCGGATTCGTCGGTGATCCGGTGGCGGCGAGGTTGCCAAGGGGCGCGGCTGACTGCGCTCCGACAATCTGTGATGCGCCGACCGCGAGGAGGGCGACATGGACGAGGATTCGCATGGTCGGCCTCACCGCAGGGTGATGGTCTGGGACGCCGACCCGGTCACGGGCGAGTCCACGGTGAGTGTCATGCTGGTGCCGCGCGACCCGGCAACGGTCCAGCTCCGACGGGTCGATCGTCCGGCACCCGGAACCTGGTTGACGACCTGGATCCGTTCGCCACTCAGGATGGTGGCTCCCTTCGGGTCGAGCTCCAGCCGCAGGCCGCGCGGGGTGCGGAGCCGCGCCGACAGCGCGGTGGTGCTGCCGAGCATACCGTCATTCGCGACCTCGACACTCACCCGCCACGCCCCGTCACCAAGGGATTCCACCTTGGCATCGCGCAGCGCAACGTGCGGCATCATGCCGGCGAGTTCGGTGATGAAGCGCCCGTGCCGATCCAGCGTCGAGTCGAGCTGCTCCCCCGCCGGAGGATTGAGCAGCGCGCCGGGCCGGAATCCGCCGACCTCGGCCTGTTCGTCGGCGATGCGCGCGGTGGTCCACGGCACGAACGCGTCGACGCTCTGGGCGGCAAACCACTTCAATGCGGCGCGCTCATCCGCAGCGGCGTCGGTCGCGGTGCTGGCACTACCCGTGGCGCGCGCGGCCGCGGGCGCTGCTGCACGCGCCGTGCTGTCACGCGGTGGATCCGGAACCCACCATGCACGCGACCCGAAGCTCCACCGACCGAAGACGTAATAGAAATGCGACAGAATATCGCCGGCACCCGATGCGGCACTCGGTCCCTTCGTGAGACCCGTGACCTCGTGGAACCGGCGGGACACGTCGGCGAATGTGGGCTCGTCGGCGCGGACGATTGACGTGAGCGGACCGCCGGCACTCGTCCCGGTTGCGGCTCCCGCGATCCCCGTGGAAGCACGGAATTCCCAGGGACGAATCATGTTGTCCTGGGGGCCGAGCACATACACCGCGGCGATCTCGGGATGCGCCACCGTGAACTCGGCCAGCCCGCGTGATTCCGGCGCGCTGAACGGGTGGAGGCCCGCCTCCGCGCCGTGATGCGTGTAGTTGTGCGCAAAGTTGCGATTGACATCGACACCGCCGGGACCGTCCTCGTTGTACCGGTCGTCGCCGTCGTCGTCCGTTCCCTCGACCAGCATGCGCCACCGGCCGACCTCTCCCTTCGCGAGGTCGGCGCGGCGCATCACGCGCGCGTCGGCGGAGTCGGCGATCCAGTCGCCGTTCGGATCGGCGATCCGCATCATGGTGATCACGCCGTCGCCGTTGAGGTCGTCGGGTCCGTCCTCATCGGTTGCCTGGTCGTGATCATCGTCGGCGGACATTCCGTTCGCGGTGCGTTCCCACGCCGGACCCCCGAACATTGCCTCGGCCGCATCGGGATTCATCCGCGGGATGAACCAGATCGTGGTGCGGCCAAGGAGCCGCGCCACGGCTGTATCGCCCGCAGCCCGCTCGAGCAATCGACGCGCCGTCGCGTATGCAATCTCGGAGCCGACCAGGTGCGGACCATGGGCGTTGGCGATGACCAGCAGCGCCGGGCGGCTGTCCACGTCGCGCCCGCTTCCCACCCGCAGCGCGTGTACCGCGCGCCCACCGGGCGACGCCGCGATCGTGACAAGCTGCGTGGTGGCGGAATGTGCGGTGGCGAGCGTGCGCAGGTCGGCGCTGAGTGCGGCATGGGTGCGATACGGCGTGGACCGCTGCGCCGCGGCACCGTGGAACGGGAGCAGCGTGAACAGGGCGAGCACGGCCCACGATGGGGCTGTGCGCCGGAGCGCGTGAGACGCGCGCATCAAAACCTCGATGGATGCAGAAGGAGGGCGGAACCAGCCGGGGAGAATACACCGCCCTGCCGGGGCGGGCCAGTCGCGCGCGCCGCCTCGCGCTATCCGGGAATCACCTGGATGGTGGTGCTTGTCCGGTTGGCGCGAACGTGCAGCACCACATGCAGCATCCCCGTCGCGGTGTCGTACCAGTAGCGATCACCCTGCGATGCGCTGGCGTCGGCGAGTGACGCCGCGAGCGGGACCGGCTGCGACGAGGAGAAATCGCGGACGACCCGGAACGTTCCCGCGGGATACGGCAACGCAATCTGGATCGCGTCGCCCACCTCGCCGCGCTGCAGCGTGATCCGCGGCCGCGACGGTGCGGGACCGCTCCACTCGATCGAGTACTGTCGGCCGGCCTGAACCGAGATCGACGCCGACTTCGGGTTGTTCGGCACGCCGACCAGCGCCGTCGAGATGGCGTCATCGCGGCGGATGGTGAGCGGCGCCACTGGCTCCGTCGTCTCGCTCAGCACCTGCAGGCCGTTGAAGCGGAACGGACAGTGCCATGCGTTCCACGACGACTGGAAGGTGCACGCCGGCGTCACGAGGAATGGCAGGTTGGTCACGACGGTGGTGCCGGCGGCGCCGGTGACGCTGCCATCGAGGTCGCGAAAGAGCGAGGCCTTGTCGCCGTCCTTGTCGGCGCGGGGCGCCTCGAACCACGCGGCGTTCGCGTTCACCAGCCGGATTGCTGCGCCGAAGTTGTCCTGCGAGATCGGGAAGCCGTTGCTGCGGTTGTAGCCGAGCGCGCTGGCTGGCCGTGTGCCGTTGGGCGTGAAGTTCGCGAACGTGACGTCCATCGCCCCCACGGTGCCGTCGTAGAACTCGTAGCCCCGGATCGGAAAGCTCGCATTGGGTGCGGCGGTCCGGTTGTCGCTCTCGCCCACGATGAGCGACGACTCGACCCGGGTGTCGGACGACGCGAAGGTGGCGCCGATCATGTTGTCGGCCAGCACGGCACCACTCAAGCGGTGTTCCCGCCCGCGCAGCCACACCGCGCGACCGGTGTGCTTGTAGCCGGTAAAGCCCTGGAAGACCGCCGCCACGAGCACGCCGCCCGCCGCGGCACCCGCCCGCGGCTGGTAGCTCGTGGTCTCGGTGGTGCCGTCGGGCTTCGGTCCGTCATCGACGTTGAGACCGGGGCGCCTGTTGGAGTGGGCGACGTTGTCACGGAACGCGCCGAGGGGGGTGCGTCGCGGTACGTCGGGCTGGCCGGTCGAGAGGCCAGTGGGTGCGGCGGGGAGTGCATACCAGAAGCCGAAGCCGACCGACCCGGCGGCCGCGTTGCCAGTGACGATGTTGTCGGGGTTGGTGATCCAGAAGGTCGAGGGCGTCGCGTCCGATGCAAGCAACCGGACCGCTGCTGACGGCACCCGGGCAACCAGCCCAAGATTCCGGTCGATGGTGTTCCCGCTCTCCGCGCCGTCCTCGAGGAAATACCCGTGGCCGAGATGATCGTAGCAGACGTTGCCGCGCGCGAGCGCACCGTCGGTGCCGTGGATCGTGATGCAGCGATTGTTGGTGCGCCAGATGGCCGCGTCGCGGACGTACTGGCCGGTCACGTCGCCGGCGAGGTGCCAGTGAATCGGATAGCGCGCCAGCTTCCCTGCCTGTCCCATCCGATAAAACGACGCGCCCTCGATCCGGGCTGTTCCCCCGGGGAGGATGATCACGTGCCCGCCGTACCCACCGACTGACTGCGAATCGCCCTCGATCCGGATGTTGCGGGTGAGAAGGCCCACTTCGGCACGCTCATCGACCACCCGCCCTGCGATGGTCTGCTGGACGCCGAAGTGTTCGTGGCGAAGTGCCGACCGCAGCGTGATCGTTGATGCCGCCACGCGCTCCACCTCTACCTCCTCCGCTTCGCCAGGATCAAAGTCGGTCGACGCCACCACCAGCCGATCTCCTGCCCGCCAGCCATCGCCGTCCTGGACCCGCAGCTGCGTGGTTCCGGCAGCAGCCGTCTCGGTCAGTCGGGTCCAGCCAGTCCGCGGCTCGCCGTGGATGTCGAGCGTGCCGCCGGGGAACACCGCGATCGCCTTGTCGGTCATTGCTTCGGTGCCTGGATCGGCGCCGGTCAGCGTGAGGGTGAACGCCTGCCGGTGGGGCGCCGCTTCGGTGCCGACCTGGAAGGTTCCGCGAACGATCAGTGCATTGACGACAAAGCGTATTTCGGCGGTCGGCAAGACCGTCAACGTCCCCTCCACGACCACCTTGCCCAGTGGCGGGGGGCTGACGTCGAGGATGACCGTCTTGTCGGCGGGCACGACGACGTCTGCGCCGAGCGCCGGCACGGGGAGCGGCGCCCAGGTGGAAGCCTCAGACCAGAGCGGGGCGGTGATTGGTGGCGGCGGTGGGGGCGCGACTATTGAGTCTTCCAGGTCCGGAGCGCAGCCGGCGAGCAGGGCCAGCACGGCAAGGCAAAAGAGCGGGCGGCGCATTGGACCGATCCTGGCGGGAGGCGATTTGAGTATCGGCGGCTCAGCGTGGAGCTTTCAGGGGCTATGGCTGCCTGGTTCGACGCCGACGCAGCCCCCACACCCCAAATGCGACCAGGCCTACCGCCACGAACAGCACTCCGGGCGCAACCGGCCGGTCGGGCGGGAACAGCCCGCACAGTCCGAGGACCGAGCATTGCCCCGGCGCGGCAATCTCCTGCGCCGCGGCGAGGAGTGGGGCGACGGCGACCGTTGCGGCGTACGACACCAAGATCATCACTTGATCCAGCCCTCGAATGCGTCCATTATGACCCTCCCAACGGGGACAGGTGTCCGAGTGGTTGAAGGAACCGGTCTCGAAAACCGGCATACCGGCAACGGTATCGAGGGTTCGAATCCCTCCCTGTCCGTGAATCTCGTCGCGCAACAGATCAGGCAGCAACTACCGCAATAATAAAAAACGATTCGCGCCGCATCCGGAATCCCAGGTGCGGCCTTTTCATGGCCCACCGAAACGCCTTTTCCCCGCCGGAATCGCCGCATTGCATGTTAGCACAGCAAAAACCGAAGGTCATCCAGAAAATGCGACGACAGCGACCAAGCCGTTACCTGACAACTGGTTGTTCACCTTGCCTCATGTAATGCTTCACGTCTGACGGCGAGAAAGAAGGCTTTCAATAGTTCTCCACATTCTCGTTCCATTACACCCCCCAAAACCTCGGCCTGATGGTTCAGGAGGGGGTGCCGGACGACGTCGCCAACCGATCCGACCATCCCGGCCTTGGGGTCCCAGGCCCCGAAAACCACTCGCCCCACCTTGGCGAGAACGATCGCACCAGCACACTGGGCGCACGGTTCCAGAGTGACATACAGCGTTGCATTTGCCAGCCGGTCCGACCCTGTCGCTTCCAGGGCCGATCGGATCGCCAGGATCTCGGCGTGGGCCGTCGGATCGTTCAGTGCGACAGTCAGGTTGTGGGCCGACGCCAGCACCACTCCCCCGCTGATCACGACCGCGCCGACCGGCACCTCACCCCGGGCGACGGCCTGCCGTGCCTCTCCCAGGGCGAGCTCCATGCCGTGCCTGTCGGACGGGGAAAGCGGCGCGTCACGCACCAGGGTCGCCGGTGGACGCGAAAACGAGCCCGTCGGCCCCGACATCGACCGTAATGGTGTCGCCTTCCGCGTAAGCCCCCTGGAGCAGCTCCATCGCGATCGGGTTCTGCAGTTCCCGCTGGATCACCCGCTTGAGGGGTCGGGCACCGTACAGCGGGTCGTAACCGGCCTCGCCCAGCCACTGCATGGCGCTGGGGGTCACGGAGAGCGCGAGTCCCCTCGCCGCCACCATGGTGCGCAGGCGGGCAATCTGGAGCGCCACGATGGCATCGAGATCGTCGCGGCTGAGCGGTCGGAAGACGATGATGTCGTCCACCCGGTTCAGGAACTCCGGGCGGAAGTGGGTCCGCAGCTCCGCGACGACCTGCGTGGCCACGTCGGGCCACCGAACCGGGTCGAACTCTCCGGTCTCGAGGATGTGGCGACTCCCGATATTGCTGGTCATGATGATCACGGTGTTCCGGAAGTCGACCACCCTGCCCTGCGAGTCGGTGAGGCGGCCGTCGTCGAGCACCTGCAGCAGGAGGTTGAAGACGTCGGCATGCGCCTTCTCGATCTCGTCGAAGAGAAGCACCGAGTAGGGCCGACGCCTCACGGCCTCGGTGAGCTGCCCTCCCTCGTCATACCCGACATAGCCCGGCGGGGCGCCGATCATGCGGGCCACCGCGTGCTTTTCCATGTACTCCGACATGTCGAGGCGGATCATGGCACGCTCGTCGTCGAAGAGGAACTCCGCGAGCGCCCGCGCTGTCTCGGTCTTCCCGACCCCGGTGGGTCCGAGGAAGATGAATGATCCGGTCGGGCGCGCGGTGTCCTGCATCCCCGCGCGTGCGCGCCGGACCGCGTTCGAGACCGCAGCGATCGCCTCCGGTTGGCCAACCACCCGGCGTGCCAGCTCACCTTCCAGGCGAGTCAGCCGCTCGCGATCGGACTCGAGCATCTTCTGCACCGGCACGCCGGTCCATTTGGCCACGACCTGCGCGATGTCCTCGGCGTCGACCTCCTCGCGGAGATACCGGGTGGCACCATCGGTGGCCTGCATCTTCTGCTCGTCGGCGGCGAGCTGGCGCTCCAGTTCGGGAATCCGGCCGTAGCGGAGCTCACCGGCGCGCTGCAGATCGCCACTGCGGGTGGCCTGCTCCACCTCGGCGCGGAGCGCCTCCACCTCGGCCTTCCGTTTCTGCATCCCCTCGATGGCGTTCTTCTCGCCCTGCCACTGCGCCTTCATCCCCGCGCTGCGTTCCCTGCGGTCGGCGATCTCGACCTCCAGCGCCTGGCGCCGTTCGTTCGAGGCCTTGTCCTTCTCCCGCAGCAATGACTGCCGTTCGATCTCGAGCTGGATGATCTTGCGCTCGACCTCGTCGATCTCCTGCGGCAGCGAGTCGATCTCCATGCGCAGCCGCGACGCGGCCTCGTCCATGAGGTCGATCGCCTTGTCGGGAAGGAAGCGGTCGCCGATGTAGCGGTCGGAAAGCGTCGCCGCCGCCACGAGCGCGTTGTCGGTGATCCGCACGCCGTGGTGGACCTCGTACTTCTCCTTGAGGCCGCGCAGGATCGCGATCGTGTCGGCGACCGTTGGCTCTCCCACGGTCACCGGCTGGAATCGGCGCTCGAGCGCGGCATCCTTCTCGACGTTCTTGCGATACTCGTCAAGCGTCGTGGCACCCACGACATGCAGCTCTCCGCGAGCCAACGCCGGCTTGAGGAGGTTGGCGGCATCAACGGCGCCCTCTGCCTTGCCGGCGCCGACCAGGGTGTGCAGTTCGTCGATGAACACGATGTAGCGCCCATCGGCATCGGTCAGTTCCTTCACGACTGCCTTGAGCCGTTCCTCGAACTCGCCGCGATACTTGGCACCGGCGAGGAGCAGCCCGATATCGAGCGCGACGACTTCGCGATGGCGAAGTGAATCGGGCACGTCGCCGTTGACGATCCGCTGGGCGAGGCCCTCGACGATCGCCGTCTTGCCGACGCCTGGTTCTCCGATGAGGACCGGGTTGTTCTTGGTGCGTCGTGACAGCACCTGCATCACTCGACGTACCTCCTCGTCCCGCCCGATCACCGGATCGAGTTTTCCCTGGCGTGCGGAGTCGGTGAGGTTGCGAGTGAAGCGCGCCAGGGCCTGGTACTTCTCCTCCGGCGTCTGGTCGGTCACCTTGTGCGAACCGCGAACCTCGTCGATCGCCTTGCGCAGGTCGGGTGCCGTCAGGCCGGAATCCTCAAGGAAACGACGCGCGGTGCTTCCCTTCTCCTGCGCCAATGCGAGAAGCAGGTGCTCGGTCGATACATATGCGTCGCCAAGTTCGGTGGCAAGCTTCTCCGCGCGGGCGAACACCTTGGTGAGCGCACGATCGAGAGTCGGGGTGCCTACGTCGCCGTCCTGCCGGGGGAAGGTGGCGATGTCGGCCTCGACCTGGTTCGCCAGGCGCGGCACGGCGATCCCCGCCTTCTCCAACAAGGGCTTGACGATCCCCTCCTCCTGGCCGATCAGCGCCGAGAGCAGGTGGGAATCGTTGACCACCGGGTTGCCGCGGTTGCGGGCGTGCTCGAGGGCGTCGCGCACCGCTTCCTGTGCCTTGATGGTCAGTCGATCCGGACGCAGCATCGTGACTCCTTGGAATGTCGACCGCCGTTCGACGCGGCGGGTGTACACGGTGGGGCGATCGGGCGCCGCCTCCCTCCACCGTTCCTGCACCGGCAGCGTTCGTGCATCGAACCCGCCGGAGACGCCGCAGCCGCAACCCGACGCTTTCTCGGATCACGGCTGGGGCACGATCACCTTCCTCGTGTTGGTGCGATCATCTACCGTGAGTTGCAGGTAATAAATCCCGGGCGATGCCGCCCGTGTACCACCGTCCAGCGTGCCGTCCCACAGCGCCACATGCGTGCCGCAGCGCATTTGCGTGTTGCTGATCGTCGTGGTGATGCGCCCCCTGAGCCGCAGAATCGCGACTGGCTGCGCGAGCACGTTGTAGACCGTGAGCCCGACCGTGGGCACGTGGCCGTTGCGACAGAGATCCGGGTCGATGGTGAACGGGACAAACGCCGCCGGGAGGACCGGGAGGGGTCGGGGCTCCTCGATGACGACGGCCGGGCGTTCCGGTGGCCGCTGGGCCCCGACTGACCACGTCGGTGCCACGAGGAGCAACAGACCCAGGCCCGGGCCCTGAAGCCGGCGCATGGGTACTCCTTCAGCTACTGACGAGACGTGGTGTGGACAAACCTCCGCGGATGGCTGTTGGCGCAGAGTTCCATACGGGAACTGCGGCGGCAAGTTGCTGGCGACTGCGGCCCGGTGTCAACCCGATGTGTCGCGCCGTTGCCAGAAATCGAGCGCTGGTAGCGGCGCATCGGTCAGGTGGTGCCTCACCCAGCGGCCATAGAGCCTCCGGTGGGCGGCCGCGTGCCGCTCCGACAGTATCGGCAGCTCGCCGGTCCCGGTCGTGAATGCCTTGAGGGCGGCGCGGTCGCCCTCGTCGACCAGCGCACTGTGGGGTGGGCGGGCACACCGGGAGCACAACAGTCCGCCGTCGGCGACCGAGAAAACCGCCCCACCTGTGGCGAGCGGTGCACCGTCGCGGGCACAGGCATCGAGAATGGGGGTGAGCCCCAGGTGCCCTACGAGACCCCAGAGGGCCCGCAGGGCCACCACCCCCACGGCATCCTCGTCGACGGCCTCGAGCAAAGCCACGTCGTCGACCAGGGCGTCGAAGAGCTCAGGCATCGGGGAAGTGGGAATGAATCGCCCCGCTACCTCTGCGAGCGCCGACGCGGCGGCGAAACGCTCGATACCCCGGGCCAGGCCATGATGGAGGCGGGAAAGATCGAACGCCGTCAGGAGGTGCAGGTCGCTGCTTCGCGACGGGATCAGGTGTGCGTGCCCTTCGCTGAGCAGCTGCAGCGCCGCGCCGAACCGGCTTCGCGGACGGTCGGCGCCCTTCGCGATCGCTGACTGCACCCCCGCGTCGCGGGTGGCCAGGCGAACGATCCGTGACGTCTCGCCGTAGCGCAGTGTTCCCAGTACGAGCGAGGGGCTGACGACCGGGGCGCCGGCCACCCGTCAGCGATCGAAGCCGAGGAGCTCAGCCGGGATTTCGGTCAGCGCCATCGCCACCGGACACGAACTGGTGGCGATGTCGCGACGCGACACCAGGTCGCTGCCGAGCACCCGTACCCGCGGACTGATTCCGCCGGTGCACGGGCCCGACTCGAGGACGTAGATGTTGCCGACTGCGTCGCTGAGCACCCCGGCCGGACGATCGAGCGGGACGCCCTGCCCCGCTCCCCGCACGATCCGGCGGTCCCGGAAATCGAAGACCATCAGCCCCTCGGTGTCGCTCGCGATCAGGAGGCGCCGTTCCCCGTCGGATGCCAGAAACTGCGGCGAGAGCCCGAAGCCGCTGAAGGCCGCGATCTCCTGCCGGATGACCGGATCGACGATCGAGAGGCGGCCGGCGGTGGTGCCGTCCCCAGTGCTCAGCACATAGAGGAGCCCGTCGGGCGCAGACTCGGCCGCTGACGCATTGCCGGGGCCAGGCAGCGGGATCGAGTCGAACGGCGGGACCCCCTCAAGCGGGTTCAGCCAGCTCGGGCCGGTGCCACAGAGCCCGGGGACCGTTGGCGGGAAACACCCCTGGCGATTTCCGAGGACGATGAAGATCGTCCCGCGGGCGAGCCCGAACGCCTGGGGGCCGCCATTGACGGTGGTCGCGAAGATCTCGCCGGTCGGCGGGTCGAAAGCCGTCACCCGATTGGCGCGCGGCGACGCGGCGTAACCCCGTCCATCAGCACTGAACATGAGAGCCGCGATCGGACCCGCGGCACTCAGCCCGATCCGGCGCAGCACCGTGCGCTGCACGAGGTCGACGATCATCACCGAATCGTCGCCGTACCCGACGGCCGCCACCGCCCCGCGAACCGCGAGCGTGGTCGGCACGATCGCAGCCGCCATCGGGAGGCTGATCGTTCCCGTCACCTCGACCGAGTCGAGTGGCACCACCGTCAGCGTGCGCGCATCGCGATCGAGCACGACGAGCACCTCGAGCGGCAGCGACACCGGACCGGTTGTCGACGCACATGCACCGCCGGCCAGGGCCATCAATAACGAGATTGCGTTCAGGCGCACTGTTCCTCCATGGGGGCGCGAATGACACCCCGCAGCTTCTTGTAGGGTAGCGGCATCAGTGTGCCAACGAAATACCGCCGATCACGGATCCCGGCCCCGGGCCGGATCGCGCTCCGCCACGAACTGAGGCACGCCATCGGGGAGGGTGGTGATATGCACCGGCCAGTCGAAGAGCTCGGAAAGCGTGCCGCGGGTCATCGCGAGGTGCGGCGTCCCCTCCTGCACCACGCGTCCCCGCTGCATCAAGACCATGCGGTCTGCGAACCGCGCCGCCACGTTGAGGTGGTGGGTGATCACCACCACGCCGATTCCGGCGTCTGCAAGACTTCGCATCAGCTCGAATAGCGCCATTTCGTGCCCGACATCCAGTGCCGAGGTCGGCTCGTCGAGCAGTAGCGCGCGGGGCTGCGCGGCGAGCGTGCGGGCAAGCCGGACTCGCTGCCATTCGCCGCCGGACAGCGTGTCGATTCGCCGGTGCCTCAACGGCCCGATGTCGCACCGCGCTATGGCGGCATCGATCGCATCACGATCACGCTGGCCAAGGGCCGCGAAGGCACCGAGGTGCGCCCATCGCCCAAGTGCCACCGCTTCATCCACGCGCATCGGGAATGCCGGTTCCTCTCGCTGCGGCAATGCGCCGATCACCTGCGCCACCTGCCGGCGCGACCACGACTCGACCGGTCGTCCGTCGAGCATCACGCGACCGCCGACCGGGATGACAAGCCCCTGGAGCCCGCGGAGCAGCGTCGTCT
>JACDBX010000069.1 GCA_013694695.1 Gemmatimonadales bacterium
AACGTATGGAGCCCCATGCACCGCATCGTGCCGCTGCTCGCAGCGACCCTCATCGGTAGTACTAGCTGCCAAGGCGCTTCCACCCCGAAGCCCGACGTTGCTTCGCCCGCACCAGCGCAGGCGACCACCGCCTCCGCGAAGGTCTGCGCGCACGACTCATCGTGGACCGCCCCGCAGGCGCCGTTTCGCATATATGGCAATACCTGGCACGTCGGGCCGCGCGGCCTCGGCGTCTTCCTGATCACTGCCCCGACCGGCCACGTACTGATCGACGGCGGCGTGCCGGGGGGCGCCCCGCTCATCGAGGCGAATATCCGGGCCATCGGCATCGATCCGCGTGATATCAAGTGGATACTCGTCTCGCACGCCCACTGCGACCACGCGGGGGATGTGGCGCAGCTCGCCGCCACCACAGGAGCAGAGGTCGTTGCCGGGACCGGGGACGTTCTGTTGCTGGCGCGCGGCGGTCACGACGACCCGCAGTACGGCAATCGCTTCCTCTACCCGCCGGTACAGGTGACGCGGAAGGTCACCGACGGCGAGGTGCTGCGCCTCGGTGATCTCGCGCTCACCGCACACCTGACGCCCGGGCACACCAAGGGGAACGCCACGTGGGGGTGGACGTCGTGCGAGGGCGGGCGCTGCCTGCAGCTGGTCGATATCGGCAGCCTCTCGGCGCCCGACTACACGTTGATCGGCAATCCAAATCATCAGGACATCGTCACCGATTATGGGGCGAGCTTCACCAAAGTCGCGGCGTTGCGGTGCGACATCGCGCTCGCGCCGCATCCGGGGATGGTGGATTTCTGGGAGCGTGTGGCCAGACGGGACCGGGGCGAGGCAGATGCGCTGATCGATTCGACGCGCTGCCGTGTCTACGCCGAGTATGCGAAGGAGAGCTTCCGGCAGGAGCTGGCGAAGCAAAGTACATTCAGGAGGAAGCCGGTACCTTCGGGTGGTGCTGCTCGCGGACGGCGAGACCGTCCACAACGCGTTCTTCGACCGCAGGTTCCAGCCATGAATGTCAAGTATTTCAGGGACACGGATACGGCGCTGCTCGAGTTCTCCGACGCGGCGGTCGACGAAACGCGCGAGATCTCTGAGAGCGTCTACGTCGACCTCGACAAGAATGGCAATCTTGTCAGCATGACGATTGAACACGCCGCCGCACTCGCGCACCTGCCACACGTCCGAGTCGAGGAAATCGACGCGAGCGCTGCGTAACGTTCCAGCGTACCGCGCCCGAGGTCGACCTCGACGGAAGCTCAGGCCTGAAGCCGCCGAATTCGTGGCCTTGTAGCGAAACGAGGTCCAGTCTAGCGGGATTGCGTGCCGTTGCCTATACTACCCCGTAGTACTCTGGGGTGTGCCCGACATCCCGCGGGAACTCGAGTTCTTTTATACGCCACTCTTCGACTCGGTCGCAGCAAACCTGCTCGACGACGAGGCGATGCGCCATGTCGAATTCGCGCTCCTCGCGGATCCGAGGGCGGGGGTGGTTGTCGCTGGAACGGGTGGCATTCGTAAGCTTCGGGCGCCACTGCCTGGGCGCGGGAAGCGCGGTGGGGCTCGCGTCCTGTATGTGTATGTCGAGCAGCGTGGGCGAGTTTATTTCCTGCTGGCCTACGCAAAGAATGAGCAGGTCGGTCTCACGCCGACCCAGAAGAAGGCCCTTTCCAGAATGGTCACGGACATGGAGGAACTCGCATGGCCACCAAAGTGAAGCGGAACGTCGCAGCCCTGTTGGTCGAGAGTATGGCACAGGCCGTCGCCATCGAAGCGGGAACCCTGCCGCCCGCTCGGCGGCATCGCCGTACCCTCCGCGAGGCGACTGTGACGCCGCCGCCGCGTTACACCTCCGCCCGGGTCCGACGCGTGCGGGAAGGTCTCGGCCTGTCGCAGCCAATCTTTGCCAAAGCACTGAACGTCAGTGTTGGGACGGTGCGGGGGTGGGAACAGGGCGCCCGGATTCCTGACGGCCCGTCGCGCCGTTTGCTGGAGGTTGTCGAGCGGCACCCGAAAGCGATTCTCAAGTACGTGCGAAGCACCCGCCGTTCGATGCCCCGGGCGACATAGTTAGCCGTGAGCCGTGAGCCGTAACCCATAAGCCACAACGCATGCCCGCACGGTCGTTGGTCGTTGGTCGCTAGCTGCGTCCATCGTCAGGTGCGCGATCGGTGCCTGCGGCGAGAGGCGGAGGGGCCGCCAGAGGAGGCTCGACTGTCTGAGCGGCGGCGCGGGACGCGCCGGCCGCGAGTTGGAGCCGACGATGGCGGACTATCCGATCGAGCCCGCCGGCGAAGGGAGATCGCTGACGCGGTAAAACGGCTAGCCGCTGCCACTGGCCAGCGGCTGAGAGCCGCTTCTCGACACTGAGGGAGGATGAGAGCTTCCTTGCTCCACGCGGTGCGTCGATCTCTTCCCAGGGCGGACCAATGCGAATCCACTCAGCGCACCTGCGTCGCCAGTTCACTCGCCCCGCTCCTGGCGGGCATATCATCTGCAAACGGGGGAAAGTAGAGTATGGACGAAGAAGAGCCCGAGCTCATAATGTCCAGGCACTGTCAGGCGGTGCGGCAGGATGGCTGCGAAGTGAAAGTCCACATCTACCGCGATGCCCATACCGACTGGACGCTCGAGGTCGAGGACGAGGCTGGCGGGTCGACCGTCTGGGACGACAAGTTCGCCACAGATGATCTCGCGCTAAGGGAGTTTCAGGACACCCTGGCACGCGAAGGAATCTCCGTGTTTCAAGTCCCGTCGGCATAGCGGCGTGCGCGCCAGCGACTAAGAGCCGCTTCCAGGGAGGCGACCAGACTGACGTGGCTCGTGACGCATGACATGCGTTTGCCGCCGACCCGGCCCAGCCGGGGGGGGGCGGCCCGCTATCGTCCTATGAGGCATGGGCCGTCCGCCGCAGGCCCTGCTGCAGAAACGCCAACTGTTAGCCAGCGGCAAGGAGGTTGCGATGGACGTCAAGCGAAGTGTGTTGCAGTTCAAGGTCACCCTCGATGAAGTGAACCCCCTCGTGTGGCGGCGGATCGAGGTCCCGGCTTCCTACAGTTTCTGGGACTTTCATGTGGCGGTGCAGGACGCCATGGGGTGGTTCGACTCCCACCTACACCTATTCCGGCTACCGAACCCGGAATCCGGCGAGATCGACGAAATCGGGATTCCCGATGAGGATGTCTTCGAGGGGGATCCCGTCTGTTTGCCAGGCTGGCAAGTACAAATCGCTCCGTACTTCGGCAAGATCGGCGCCTCGGCGGTGTACGAGTATGATTTCGGTGACGACTGGATTCACGAAGTCCAACTCGAGGCGATTACTGGGCGACAACCTCGCGTAAAGTATCCTCGATGCCTGGATGGCGAACGGGCATGTCCGCCCGAGGATTGTGGCGGCCCGCCGGGCTATGCTCGATTGCTCGAGATCATTGCCGATCCGACGGATGAAGAATACGAGAGCATGATGGAGTGGCTCGGCGGCTCGTTTGACCCGGAGGCGTTCTCGCCCCGGGAGGTGAACTTCGACAACCCCAAGAAACGCTGGCGAATCGCGTTTGGCAGCCAGGACGCCGATCACGATCCGACCTCTGGCTAGCAGTCAGTAACCTTGCATTGCCTTTCTCTCTCCGGAGCAAACAACATGGCCACAGTCCTCATTACCGGTACCAGTACTGGCATCGGCATGGCAACCGCGCTCGCCTTCGGTCGCGCCGGCCATCGGGTCGTCGCGACAATGCGGAACCCGACCGCTGCGCCCGGATTGGCCGAGGCCGCGGCGCGCGAGAAGCTCTCCGTGACCGTACTCCCGATGGACGTGGATGCGGATGCTTCGGTACGAGACGGGATCGCCCGCGCTGAGCGCGCGGTGGGCGCGATCGACGTGCTCGTCAACAACGCCGGCATTGAGCGAATGGGATCCGTCGAGGAATTGCCCCTCTCGGAGTTTCGCGCCGTCATGGAAACGAATTACTTCGGCGTGATTCGATGCACCCAGGCCGTACTCCCAGCAATGCGAGAGCGACGGAGCGGCTGCATCATCAATGTGGCCTCGGTCGCGGGCCACGTTGCTTCGGCACCAATGGCAGCCTACGCAGCCTCGAAGTTCGCGCTCGAGGCCCTCAGCGAATGCCTGGCCCAGGAGGTCGCGTCCTTCAATATCCGAGTGGCGATCGTCGAACCCGGCATCATTGACACCCAGATGTCGCGGCACATTGGCGTAGCCTCGGCCCCGTCCCCCTATGCCCAACAGCGGCGAATGGCGGCCCTGTTCGCGACGGCACTTCAGGCCCCAGTGCCTCCATCGGTGGTTGCAGAGAAGATCCTGGAGATTGCGGTCGGCGACACCCCCCAACTGCGGCATCCGGTCGGACCGGACGCCGAGCCCTTTCTCGGCTGGCGCAGGTCGATGAGCGACGAGACGTGGGTCGCTTTGGGGGCGCTCGACGACGCTGCCTGGTACGACCGTATCGAGGCTGATTTCGGGATGAATGCACGTCCGCATGCCCAACAGTAGGCTTCGCCACCGTCGTCTGATATCAGAGCTTCAAGAGGAAGGTGCCTTGTGAAGATCCAGTCGGTGGAAGCGAACAACCGCAAGAAGGCGTTCGAGCTTCGTACTGCCC